>DATNGN010000064.1:0-33245 GCA_035605875.1 Casimicrobiaceae bacterium | reverse complement strand
CCGTTCCAGCTCAATCCCGACCCGGCGTTCTTTTTCGGCAGCCGTGGCCACAAGCGCGCCTTCGCATACCTGCAGTACGGCGTCCACCAAAGCGAAGGCTTCATCGTCATCACCGGTGAGATCGGCGCCGGCAAGACGACGCTGGTGCGAAACCTGTTCGAGCAGATCGATCGCCGCAGCCTGGTCGCCGCGCAGCTCGTCAGCACGCAGCTCGATGCCGACGACATGCTGCGCTCGGTCACCGTCGCGTTCGGGCTGCCGACGAAGGCCGTCGACAAGGCGACGCTGCTCGCCTCGCTCGAGGCATTCCTCTGCAAGCTCGCGCTCGAAGGCAAGCGCGCATTGCTCGTCGTCGACGAGGCGCAGAACCTGACGCCGCGCGCGATCGAGGAACTGCGGATGCTCTCCAATTTCCAGCTGGGGGAACAGGCGCTGCTGCAGAGCTTCCTCATCGGACAGCCGGAGCTGCGCGACATGATGCAAGGCACGCACATGCAGCAGCTTCGCCAGCGCGTGATCGCGTCGTATCACCTCGGACCGATGGACAAGTCGGAGACGCAGGCCTACGTCGAGCATCGATTGACACACGTTGGCTGGAAGGGCGACCCCTCGTTCGATCCCGCGACGTTCGACGTGATCCACGCGCGAAGCGGCGGGATACCGCGGCGGATCAACACGCTTTGCAACCGGCTGCTGCTCGCGGGATTTCTCGGCGAAAAGCACGCGTTCGTCCCCGAAGACGTCGAGGCAATCGCGAGCGAGATCCGTGAGGAGCTCGGGCCGCAGGACACGCTCGCATCGCTGCGCGCCGCGGCGTACGACTCCGTCTCACCGCCCGCGCATCCGGCCGCGAACGGCGACGGCTCGACCGCCGAGCATCTGCGCGACATCGAGGAGCGGATCGAGCGGCTCGAGAAGACGGTCGGCGGCGCCGTCGATCTGCTGCACCGTCTCCTGCACCGCGACAAGGTCGGCAAGCCCGGCGCATCGGCGGGGCGCTGATGGGTTCGCCGCGTGCCGGGGGCAGGCTTGTCTGCATCGTCGGCGCGCGCGTCATTCGACGTGCGTCCGCGGCGCGCGTCGTCGCCCGATGAGCACGCTTGCGACGACGCCGGGTGTATCGGGCGCGGGCGAAGCGGCCGCGCCGCTCGTCAATGCGCTCACGATCGACGTCGAGGATTATTTCCAGGTGTCCGCGTTCGCGCCGTACATCGACCGTGCGCAATGGGAACGCATCGAATGCCGCGTCGAGCGCAACGTGCACCGGATCCTCGCGCTTCTCGCCGATGCGAACGCGACGGCGACGTTCTTCACGCTGGGTTGGATCGCCGAGCGCTATCCGGGATTGATTCGCGAGATCGCCGATGCCGGGCACGAGATCGCAAGCCATGGTTTCGGGCATCTTCGTGCAAGCGAGCAATCGCGCGAGGCATTCGCGACGGACATTCGCCTGGCGAAGTCGATCATCGAGGACGTCTCGGGCCGCGACGTGCGCGGTTATCGCGCGCCGAGCTTCTCGATCAACGCGAAGAACGCGTGGACGTTCGACGTGATCGCCGAGGCGGGCTATCGCTACAGCTCGAGCGTCTATCCGATCCGCCACGACCATTACGGGATGCCGGAAGCGCCGCGTTTCGCGTACGAGGCGCGGCCCGGCCTGCTCGAGATTCCGGTCGCGACGATCCGGATGTTCCGCAACAACTGGCCGGCGGGCGGCGGCGGCTATTTCCGCCTGCTGCCGTACGCCGTGTCGCGCTGGTCGATCCGCCGGATCAACCGGCGCGACCGGCAGCCCGCGATGTTCTACTTCCATCCGTGGGAGCTCGACGCCGAGCAGCCGCGCGTGTCGGGCGTGACGTTCAAGGCGCGGTTTCGCCATTACACGAACCTGCGCCGGATGGGACCGCGCCTCGTGCAGTTGCTGCGCGAATTCCGCTGGGCCCGCGCGGACCGGGTCTTCCTCGCGCCATGAGAGCGCTCGCGGCTATTCCGGTCAGCAGCGTCGTCGACGACCCGGTGCGCGTTCGTGCGTTCGAATCGGGCGACGAGGTCCGCTGGGAGCGGTTCGTCGAAGCCTGCGAAAGCGCGACCTTTTTCCATCGCATCGGCTGGCGCACGATTCTCGAGAACGTCTTCCGGCACCGCTGCCATTACCTTCTCGCGACGCGAGACGACGACGTGTGCGGCGTGCTGCCGCTTGCGGAAGTCAGGAGCCGGCTCTTCGGCCACTCGCTCGTGTCGTTGCCGTTCTGCGTTTATGGCGGTCCCGCCGCGAACGATGCCGATGCCGAGCGCGCGCTCGTGACGGCGGCGGCGGAACTCGCGGAGCGGTTGGCCGTCGACCATCTCGAGCTTCGCAATCGGACGACGAAATGCGTCGGCTGGCCGCGCCAGGACCTGTACGTGACGTTTCGCAAGGCGATCTCCGCGGACGCGGACGCGAACCTGCTGGCGATTCCGCGCAAGCAGCGCGCGATGGTGCGCAAGGGCATCGCACGCAACCTGCAAAGCGAGATCGACGAAACGCCGGCGCGTTTTTTCGATCTCTACGCGGATAACGTGCACCGCCACGGCACGCCACCCCTTTCCAGGCGCTATTTCGCCGCGCTGCTCGATACGTTCGGGAACAGCTGCCGGATCCTGACGGTCTGCGCGCCGGACGGACGCGCGGTGAGCAGCGTGCTCTCATTCTATTTCCGCGACGAGGTACTGCCTTACTACGCGGGCGACACGCCGGATGCACGCGCGCTGGCCGCGAACGATTTCAAGTATTGGGAGCTGATGCGATCGGCGGCCGAGGCTGGCCTGCGCTGGTTCGACTACGGCCGCAGCAAGCGCGACAGCGGATCGTACGGCTTCAAGCGCAATTGGGGCTTCGAGCCTTCGCCGCTCTCCTACGAGTATCGGCTGCTGAAGCGCACCGACGTGCCGCAGAACAATCCGGCGAACGCCCGTTATTCGGCGGTGATCGCGGTGTGGCGGCGACTGCCGCGGCCGCTCGTCAATGCGATCGGCCCGATGATCGTGCGCGGGCTGGGGTAGATGAAACGACTCACACCGGCACAACCGAGATGAAGCGCGACATCCAGTTCGTCGGCGTCGGCTCGTCGGTGCGCGCGTTGGCCCATTCGCCGACGCTGTGGACGATGGTGCTTGGCTGCGCCGCGATCGTCGCGGTGTTCTGGCAGACCGCGGCGTCGATCGTCGCCATCTGGATCCGCTCGGAGACGTTCGCGCACGGCTTCGTGATCATCCCGCTCTGCATCTGGCTCGCGTTCCGCAGGCGCGACGCGCTCGCAACCGTCGATGTGCGGCCCTGGTGGCCGGGCGTCGCGTTCGTCTTCGCGGCCGGCGGGCTGTGGTTCGTCGGCGCGAAGGGCGATGCGGACGTCGTCCAGCAGTTCGCGCTCGCGTTCATGCTGCAGGCGACGATCGTCACGATCATCGGCCTCCAGGCCGCACGGATCCTCGCGTTTCCGCTCGCGTTCCTGCTCTTCGCCGTTCCGTTCGGCGAGTTCTGCGTCCCGACGCTGATGGACTGGACGGCCGACTTCACGATCATCGCGCTTCGCGCAACCGGGATACCGGTCTATGGCGAGGCCAACCATTTCATCATTCCGTCGGGATCGTGGTCGGTCGTCGAAGGCTGCAGCGGAATCCGTTACATCATTGCGTCGGTGATGATCGGCACGATCTACGCTTCGGTCGCTTACCGCAGCGTCGCGCGGCGCGCGCTGTTCGTCGCCGCCTCCGTCGTCGTTCCGGTCATCGCGAACTGGATGCGCGCCTACCTGATCGTGATGATCGCGCACCTGTCGAGCATGCGCCTCGCGACCGGCATCGATCACATCATCTACGGCTGGATCTTCTTCGGCCTCGTGATGCTGCTCCTTTTCTGGATCGGCTCGTTCTGGCAGGAGCCGGCGCCCGCGTCTGCACTTCCGTTCGGCTGGCGCATTCCGGCCGGGACGCGTGGCGCGCGCGCGATGCGCCCGCAGATCGCGGCGGCGTGCGTCGCGCTCGCGCTGGCGGTGGTATGGCTGCCGATCGAAGCGTTCGTCGGTCGCGGCGCCCAGGGCCAGCCGGTCGTGCCGCCGATCGCAGCGTCGGCAGGCTGGACGAACGTGCCGATCGTCGACGACGCTCAGCAGTGGACGCCCCGATACACGGGCTTTGCGACGACGCTGCGCCAGCGCTTCGTGAAGAATGGCCGCGAGGTCGTCGTCTACGTCGCCTACTACCGTCATCAGGAAGAGGGCCACCGGCTCGTCACGTCGGTGAACATGCTGAGCGAGCCCAATGACTGGCAGTGGCATTGGACGTCCACGTCTCCCGAAACCATCGCGTGGGAAAGCAGGACGCTGAAAGCCGATCGCTCGGTCATCGTCGGCACGAAGGAGCGCCTCGAGGCATTGAGTTTCTTCTGGATCGGCGGCCACGTGACGGCGAACGCGTACGAGGCGAAGGGCTTGCAGGCGCTCGCCAACGTGATCGGCGCCGGCGACGACGCGGCGCTCGTCGTGATGTACACGCCGAAGCAGGATGCGGGCGATGCCGCGATGCGCACGCTCGACGAATTCGCGCGCGCGATGTCGCCGTCGATCGAGGCCGCTCTCGCCAAGGCACGGGAAAGCGGTCGATGAACGACGCCGGCCCTTCGCTGATCGTGCACGTCGTTTACCGCTTTGCGGTCGGCGGTCTCGAGAACGGCCTCGTCAACCTGATCAATCGGCTACCGCCCAAGCGCTGGCGTCACGCCGTCGTCTCGCTGACGAGCGTGGACGCGCAGTTCGCGCAACGCATCGCTCGCGATGACGTGCAGTTCGTGGCACTCGGCAAGGGCGATGGCCATGCGATTCGTCTCTACCCGCGCCTCTTCCGGCTGTTCCGGTCGCTTTCGCCGCGCATCGTTCATACCCGCAATCTCGCGGCACTCGAGGCGGCGGTTCCGGCGTGGCTCGCGCGCGTGCCCGCTCGGGTTCACGGCGAGCACGGCAGGGACATCGACGACCTCGACGGCACGAGCATCCGGCGGCGTCGCGTGCGCAAGGCATTCGCACCGTTCGTCACGCGGTACGTCACGGTGTCGCCGGATCTCGCGCAGTACCTCGAAGGCGACGTGAGGATCGAACGCAGCCGCATCCAGCAGATCTGGAACGGTGTCGACACCGATGTTTTCGTGCCGCGCGCCGCCGCGCGTACGCCGATTGCCGGCTGCCCGTTCGACGCCACGCAACATTGGCTGATCGGGTCCGTCGGCAGGTTCGATCCGGTGAAGGATCACGCGACGCTTGCGCGCGCGTTCGTCCGGCTCGTGGCCGACCACCCGGCGCTTCGGTCGCGCGCGCGACTGGTTTTCGTCGGCGACGGTGCGACGCGCCGCGACGTCGAATCGATCCTCGTGCAGGCGGGCGTTGCCGATTGCGCGTGGTTCGCGGGCGAGCGGCACGACGTCGCGCACGTGATGCAGGGCCTGGACTGCTTCGTGCTTCCTTCGCTCGCCGAAGGCGTGTCGAACACGATTCTGGAGGCGATGGCCAGCGGACTGCCGGTCATCGCAACGCGCGTCGGCGCGAATGCGCAACTCGTCGCGGACGGACATACCGGACGACTGGTGCCTGCGGCCGATCACGAGGCACTCGCGCTGCGCATCGAAGGCTACCTGAACGACGAGGCGAGCGCGCGCGAGCACGGTCGAAACGGCCGCGCGGTCGTCGAGCGCACGTTCAGCCTCGACGCGATGGTCGACGGCTACGACGAGTTGTATGCGCGGCTGTGCGCGGGCGCATCCCTTCCGGGTACGCGCGCATCGTTGTCTCCGTCTCGCATCGACGCCTGACCGGGAGGAGAGGAGCTATGTGCGGGATCGTAGGCATCTTCGACACGCGTGGGCAAAGCGAGATCGATCCGCGCCTTCTCGAGCGGATGAACGAAACGCAGTTGCATC
Organism: Casimicrobiaceae bacterium; assembly: GCA_035605875.1. Lineage (GTDB taxonomy): Bacteria > Pseudomonadota > Gammaproteobacteria > Burkholderiales > Casimicrobiaceae > VBCG01. Next base: position 27,298 of record DATNGN010000064.1, on the reverse strand, counting down.
GCGGCCCCGACGCGGGCGGACTCCACGTCGAGCCGGGCGTCGGGCTCGGCCATCGGCGGCTTTCGATCATCGACCTTTCGACCGGCCAGCAACCGATGGCCAATGCCGAGGGCAGCGTCGTCATCGTCTTCAACGGCGAAATCTACAATTTCCAGGCGCTGATCCCGGAACTCGTGAAACTCGGTTACACGTTCCGCACGCGCAGCGACACCGAAGCGATCATTCACGCGTGGGAGGCGTGGGGCGAGTCGTGCGTCGAGCGGCTGCGCGGCATGTTCGCCTTCGCGCTCTGGGATCGCAAGCGCTCGACGCTCTTCCTCGCGCGCGACCGCCTCGGCGTCAAGCCGCTGCATTACGCGATGCTGCCCGACGGGCGCTTCGTCTTCGGATCCGAACTCAAGTCGTTGCTCGCGTGTCCGCGATTCGATCGCGAGATCGACGCATGCGCCGTCGAGGAATATTTCGCACTGGGCTATGTTGCGGAACCGCGGACGATCTTCGCCGCCGCCCGCAAACTGCCGCCGGCGCATACGCTCACGTTGCGCCGCGGCGCTGCCGAACCGGTGCTGCGTCAGTATTGGGATCCGCGCTTCACGCTCGACAATCGCCTCGGCGTCGAAGATGCCGTCGAGGAACTGCGCGCGCGCCTTGCGCAATCGGTCGAGCTGCGGATGATCGCCGACGTGCCGCTCGGCGCCTTTCTCTCGGGCGGCGTCGATTCGAGTGCCGTCGTCGCGACGATGGCCGGCCTTTCGCCGACGCCGGTGAACACGTGCTCGATCGCATTCTCCGATCCGTCGTTCGACGAATCGGCGTTTGCGCAGCAGGTCTCCGACCGTTATCGGACGCACCATTTCGTCGATCGCGTCGACAGCGACGATTTCGACCTGATCGACGACCTTGCGCGGCTTTACGACGAGCCGTTCGCCGACAGCTCCGCCATCCCGACGTACCGCGTATGCCAGCTCGCACGCAAGCACGTGACGGTTGCGCTGTCGGGCGACGGCGGCGACGAAAGCTTCGGCGGTTACCGCCGCTACCGTTTTCATCTCGCCGAGGAACGGATGCGCAGGGCGCTGCCGCCGAGCGTGCGTCGGCCGATGTTCAGCTTTCTCGGACAGGTCTATCCGAAGGCGGATTGGGCGCCGCGTTATCTCCGCGCCAAGTCGACGTTCGAAGCGCTGGGGCGCGACGATGTCGGCGCCTACTTCCACAGCATGTCGATCGTTCGCGAAGGCACGCGCCAGCGGCTGTTCAGTGGCGCACTCAAGTCGCGGCTCGGCGGTTACCACGCGTCGGAAGTGTTCCAGCGCCACGCGCGCCTCGCCGACACCGACGATCCGCTGGCGCTCATCCAGTACATCGATCTCAAGACCTATCTCGTGGGCGACATCAACACGAAGGTGGATCGCGCGAGCATGGCGCACTCGCTCGAGGTGCGCGAGCCGTTGATGGATCATCCGCTCGTCGAGTGGCTCGCCTCGTTGCCGTCGTCGCTCAAGATGCGCGCAGGCGAGGGCAAGTGGCTGCTGAAGCGCAGCATGGATTCGCGCCTGCCGGCCGACCTGCTGTATCGGCCGAAGATGGGCTTCTCCGTGCCGCTTGCGAAGTGGTTGCGCGGACCGCTGCGCGATCGCCTGCGCAGCACGCTCCTCGGCGATCGGCTGGCCGCGACCGGCTACTTCGATCATCGCTCGCTGCGCGAGTTGGTCGACGCACACCAGTCGGGCCGCCGCGACTACAGCTCGCCGCTCTGGGCGTTGCTGATGTTCGATGCGTTTCTTCGCAACGTCGTCGATTCCGCGGCGGAGCAACCGTTGTTGAAGACGGCCTGACCGTCGCGAGCCATGTGCGGCATCCACGGCATCCTGCACCTCGACGGCGCGCGCGCGAGCGCTGCGGCGATCGCGCCGATGGCGCGAATCACGCGCCATCGCGGACCCGACGACGAGGGGAGCCATATCGAGGATGCGCTCGCCATCGGCATGCGACGTTTGTCGATCATCGACGTCGCGGGCGGCCACCAGCCGCTGACGAACGAGGACGAGACGCTGTGGCTCGTTGCGAACGGCGAGATCTACAACTACGCGGAGCTCGCCGGCGATCTGCGCGCAAAGGGCCATCGCTTCCGCACCGCGTCCGATTGCGAGACGATCCTGCACCTCTACGAGGAATACGGACTCGACTTCGTCTCGCGGCTGAACGGCATGTTCGGGTTCGCGCTGTGGGATCGGCCGCGCCGGCGGCTCGTGATCGGGCGCGATCGGCTCGGCATCAAGCCGCTCTACGTCTGGAACGACGGCCGCCGGCTGATCTTCGCGAGCGAGGCGAAGGCGATCCTCGCGGCGCCGAAGGTACCGCGCGCGCTCGATCGCGGCGCGCTCGCTACATACCTGACGCTCGGTTACGTACCGGCGCCGCAAACGCTGTTGCAGGGAATACGGAAGCTCGCGCCCGCGACGCTGCTGATCGCCGAAGACGGCGCCGTGCGCACGCAGCGCTACTGGCGAATGCCGCCGACCGTCGATCGTGCGACGTCCGAGCACGAATGGATCGAGCGCGTGCGCGCCAAGCTCGAGGCGTCGGTGCGGATGCAGATGGTGAGCGACGTGCCGATCGGCGCGTTTCTGTCGGGCGGGATCGACTCGAGCAGTGTCGTCGCGTTCATGTCGATGCACAGCGACCGCCCGGTGAAGACGTATGCGATCGGCTTCGACGGGGGCACTGCGGAGGCGTTCTACAACGAGCTTCCGCACGCGCGGCGGATCGCGAAGCTCTACGGCACCGATCATCACGAGATCGTCGTGCGTCCCGACGTCGCGGCCTTGCTGCCGAAACTGCTGTGGCACATGGACGAGCCGATCGCCGATTCGGCGTCGATCACGACCTACCTCGTATCCGAATTCGCGCGCCGCGACGTGACCGTCATCCTGTCGGGCGTCGGCGGCGACGAGCTCTTCGGCGGCTATCGCCGCTATCTCGGGACGCATTATCAGCAGCAGTTCGAGCGGCTGCCCGCGCCGCTGCGGCGCGCGATTGCCGGACTCGGCGCGCGTCTTCCGAGCGACCGGCACTCGCCGCTCCACAACACGATGCGCCTCGCGAAGGGTTTCCTCGCGACGACCGGATTGCCGCTCGACGAGCGCTACCGGTCGTACATGGAAGTCTTCGACGAGGCCGCCGCCGCGTCGATCCTGCGGGCGCCGATGCACGCCGATGTCGATCCGCTGGCCGACGCGTTCGCGAGCGCGCCGGGCGACGACGACTGGAACCGGATGCTTGCAGTGGACGCGGCGACCCAACTGCCCGATGACCTGCTGTTGCTGACCGACAAGATGAGCATGGCAACCTCGCTCGAGTGCCGGGTTCCGCTGCTCGACCATACGCTGTTCGAGCTCGCTGCCTCGATTCCGCAGTCGATCAAGGCGCGCGGAGGGCGGTTGAAGCACGTGATGAAGGAAGCGCTCGCCGGCGTCCTTCCTCCGGACATCCTGCATCGGAAAAAGCGCGGCTTCGGCGCGCCGCTCGGCGCCTGGCTCAAGTCGTCGCTCGTGCCGTTGCGCCGGCAGGTGCTGAGCCGCGATGCGATCGAGCGGCGGGGCTTGTTCGACTTCGCGGCGGTCGAAGCGCTCGCCGCCGCGCACGACGCAAACCGCATCGACGGCACCGACCGGCTGCTCGCGCTTTTGAACTTCGAGATCTGGGCGCGTCTTTACCTGGATGCGCGCACGCCCGACGACGTGCTCGACGAGCTGCGGCTGACGACGGCATGAAGATCCTCTACGTCTGCCATCGCCTGCCATTCCCGCCGCGGCGCGGCGGGAAGATCCGGCCGTTCAACATGATCCGCCATCTGCACGCGACGCACGACGTGACGGTGGCGTCGCTGGCGCGTTCGTCGCTCGAGCTCGACGAGGGGCAGGGACTCGCTGCGCATTGCGGCCGCTTCGAAATCGCGCGCGTCGACAATCGGGTGCAGGTCGCGCGCATGATCGTTCGGCTCGGCTCGCGCGAGCCGTCGTCGTTCGGCTTCTTTCATTCGCCCGACCTCGCGCGCCGGATCGATCGCCTCGTGCGCGAGATCGGATTCGACCTGATCTTCGTCCACTGCTCGTCGGTCGCGCGCTACGTGGCGCACGTCGACGGCGTTCCGAAGATCCTCGATTTCGGCGACATGGATTCGCAGAAGTGGATCGAATACGCGAGGAACAAGCCGTTCCCGGTCTCGCTCGGTTACCGGCTCGAAGGCGCGAAGCTGGCCGCGGAGGAGCGGCGGCTGGCGCGTCGCTTCGACGTCTGCACGGCGACGACCCGTGCGGAATGGCAGACGCTGGAAAGCTATGGAACCGGTGTTGCGAGCGACTGGTTCCCGAACGGCGTCGATGCCGATTATTTCACGCCGACGTCCTCCGGCTACGAGCCGGACACGCTCTGTTTCGTCGGGCGGATGGATTACTTCCCCAACCAGGCGTGCATGCTGGAATTCTGTCGCGACGTCTGGCCGCTGATTCGCGCACGGCGTCCCGAGGCGATGCTCGATATCGTCGGGGCCGATCCAAGCCCGGCGATCCGTAATCTCGCCTCGATCGCCGGCGTTCGCGTCACGGGCTCGGTGCCCGACGTGCGGCCCTTCCTCGCGCGTTCCGCGGCGATGGTCGCCCCGCTTCGCATCGCGCGCGGCACGCAGAACAAGATCCTCGAAGCGATGGCGGCCGGCACGCCGGTCGTGACGAGCAGCGTCGCCGCGGGTGGTGTCGATGCGGTGCCCGGCGAGCATCTGCTCGTCGCAGACCAGGCGGACGACATTGCCGCTGCCACGCTCGAACTCATGAGCGATCGTCCCCGCCGCGCGCAACTCGCACGGGCCGCACGCGAGCGCGTGCTCGCGAACCATTCGTGGCCGAGCTCGATGCGGCGGCTCGACGGAATCATAGAGCGTGCGCTGCATATTCACGCATCGGGGCGCACGGCGACGTCGCGTGGCACGCGCGCGCACCGGGCGGACGACGCGCCCGGTACGCAGCAAGCGAGCGCGTCGAAGACCGGCGCATCCGAAGCGGCGCCTTCATAGGACGTGCCGTCATCCATCCCATGGCCATGGCAGGTACCGGATCGTGAATAAATTTCACGGTCGGCCAGTATCACGATCGTCTGCGCCATTCGGTGGGTTTCGACGGACACGTCGTCTCGTTCGAGCCCGTCGCGGCGAACTTCGCGCAGCTCGAGAGCAAGGCGCCTTCGGACGCGCGATGGTCGCTGTTCCATTGTGCGCTCGGCGCCGAGAATACGCGCTCGAAGATCAACGTCATGCGCGAGACCCAGCTGAGCTCGTTCCTGTCGCCCGACCATACCGCCATCAAGGAGTTCACGCGTCAGAACGAGGTGCTGTACCGGGAGGAAATCGAGGTTCGCACGCTGGCCGACGCGTTCCGCGACATCGAGCAGCGTGCGATTCCGACGGACCGCTGCTACCTGAAGCTCGACACGCAGGGATACGACCTGCAGGTGCTCGAAGGTGCGAAGCCGGTGCTCGATCGCGTGCATGCGATGCAGATGGAGATGCCGCTGCTGCCGATCTACAAGGGCATGCCGTCGTTGACGGACGGGCTCGCGATGGTATCGAGTCTCGGATTCGACGCGACGGGCCTTTTCCCGGTGGGCCGCGACAGCCAGCTGCGCGTCATCGAGCTGGATTGCGTGTTCACGCGGCGCGCATCGTGAGCGAACGCGCGCGAATCCTTTTCGTGAGCCAGGAGTCGCCGTGGGCGCATGGCTCGGGCGGGCAGCACAGGAGCCGCCTGCTAATCGAGTCGTTTCTCGAGCAATGCGGGCCCGCGATCGCCGCGCAATGTCCGGGCCTCGTGCTGCGCGTCGTCGGGGCCGCTTCTGTCGACGTACGGCGTCGATGGGAGACCGTCGATCGCGTCGAGGCGCCCGGCCACGTACCCGATTTGCGCGCCGAATACGCCCGATCGCTTTTCACCGTGGCACCGATTTACTACGGGAGCGGAACTTGCATCAAGTTTCTGGAATCGGGATCGTTCGGCCGCGTCTGCATCACGACCCCGTTCGTCGCATCGGCGTTCGGCGACGACTTTCGCGACGGCGCGTCCACGGTCGTCGCGCACGATGCGGCGGACATGGTGCGAAAATGCGTGACGATCGCCGGTGATCCGCGCCTGCGTGAGGAAATCGCGCGGCGCGCGCGATCGGTCGTGGCCGAGCGTTACACGATCGAGCGTTTCGAGCAGACCGTGTGCGACGCGGCGAAGCGCTTGCTCGCACGTGACGAGCTTCGCGTCGCAACGACCGCTCGCTGACAGGCGGAATCGTGAAGATCAGCATTTTTGGCCTTGGTTACGTCGGTGCCGTTTCCCTTGCATGTCTCGCGCGCGACGGGCACACGGTGATCGGCGTCGACGTCGACCCGGCGAAGCTCGAGCTGATTCGCGCCGGCAAGACGCCCGTCGTCGAGGAAGGCATGGTCGAGCTGATGCGCGAGTCGGTCGCCAGCGGACGCGTCACCGTGACGACCGATCCGATCGAGGCCGTGCATGCATCGGAGCTCTCGTTCGTTTGCGTCGGCACGCCGTCGGCTGCGAACGGCAGCCAGGACCAGTCGATCATGATCCGGCTCGCGCACGATCTCGGGCGCGCGGTGCGCTCGAAGCGCGGCGGCCATCTGATCGTGTTCCGCTCGACGCTCGTGCCCGGCACGGTCGAAGAGGTGCTCTCCCCGATCATCGCCGAAGAATCCGGCAAGCGCGACGGCGACGGTTTCGATGCATGCTTCCAGCCCGAATTCCTGCGTGAAGGAAGCTCGATTCGCGACTACGACAAGCCGCCGTTCACGGTGGTCGGCGCGAATGCGCCGGCCGCGGCCGAGAAACTGAAGAGCCTGTTCGGCCATCTGCCGTGCGCCTTTCATTCGACGACGGTGCGCGTCGCCGAGATGCTCAAGTTCTCCTGCAACAACTTTCACGCGCTGAAGATCACGTTCGCGAACGAGACCGCGCGCCTGTGCGAGGCGCTCGGCGTCGATCCGTTCGCGGTGATGAACCTGCTGTGCGAGGACCGCCAGCTCAACATCTCGAAGGCCTACCTCAAGCCCGGGTTCGCGTTCGGCGGCTCATGCCTGCCGAAGGAGCTTCGCGCGACCGCCTACCTTGCCAAGTCGCGCGACGTCGAGCTTCCCGTTCTCGGTCAGGTGCTGGCGTCGAATCGCACCCATGTCGATCATGTGATCGCGAAGATCGCGGCCACCGGCAGGCGCCGCATCGGCATGCTCGGCCTGTCGTTCAAGGCGGGCACCGACGACCTGCGCGAGAGCCCGCTCGTGATCCTCGCCGAGCATTGCATCGGCAAGGGGTGCGATCTCGCGGTGCACGATCCCGAGGTGCGGCTGTCGAGCCTGCTCGGTGCGAATCGTCGCTTCATCGAGACGCAGGTGCCGCACATCGCCGCGCTGATGCGCGACAGTGCCGCCGACGTGATCGCGGCGTCGGACGTGCTCGTCCTCGGACTCAACGATCCGAACACGCTGGCCGCCTTGCGGCGCGACGTGCGACCCGACCAGACGGTGATCGACCTCATTGGAATATCGGATCGCGAATCGATCCGCGGGCGCTATGTCGGCGCGTGCTGGTAGCCCGCCGAGCGGCCGCGTGTCCGATGAACGACCCCTCCACCGCACGAACCAGCCAGTCCGCGAGACGTGCGCCTGCTGACGTTCACGACGCTTTATCCGAGCCGCGCGCGTCCACGCCATGGGATCTTCGTCGAGACGCGGTTGCGCGAGATCCTGCGCGGCGGGGGAATCGACGCCGAGGTGATCGCGCCGGTGCCGTGGTTTCCGCTTGCGTCGCACCGCTTCGGGCGCTACGCGCAATTCGCGCAGACTGCGCGCGATGAAACGCGCGACGGCATCCGCGTCCACTATCCGCGCTACGTCACGCTTCCGCGGATCGGCATGCTGACGTCTCCGTATGCGATCGCGCGCGCGGCGCACGCGACCGTTGCCGGGCTTCGCCGCGAAGGATTCGACTTCGACCTGATCGACGCACACTACTTCTATCCCGATGGCGTGGCCGCCGCCTTGTTGGCAAGACGCCTGCGCAAGCCGCTGCAGATCACCGCACGCGGCACCGATGTCAACGTGCTGCCACAGACGGCGTTGCCGAGGCGGATGATCGCGTGGGCGGCGAGCCGGGCCGATTCGATCGTGACGGTGTCCGAGCCGCTGAAGCAGAGGCTCGTCGCCCTCGGCGTGGAGGCGCCGCGAATCCACGTATTGCGCAACGGTGTCGATTGTGACCGCTTCCGGCCGCTCGACCGTTCGGAAGCGCGAAAGGACGCTGCCGTTGCCACGCGATTTGCGCTCGCCGCGGTCGGCAACCTCGTGCCGGAAAAGGGTCACGACCTCGTGATCGAAGCGCTCGGCCAGGTGCCGGAGGCGACGCTTCTGATCGTCGGCGAAGGCCCTGAAGCGGCAAAGCTTCGCGAACTCGCGGCTCGCGCGAGCGTGGCGGAACGCGTTCGCTTCCTGCCGGTGCGCCCGCAGGCGGCGCTCGCAGCGATCTACAGTGCCGCCGACGTTCTCGTGCTGGCGTCGTCGCGCGAAGGCTGGCCGAACGTCGTGCTCGAGGCGATGGCCTGCGGCACGCCCGTCGTCGCGACGAACGTCGGCAGCGTGTCCGCGATCATCGACAGGCCTGAAACCGGGATCGTGGTCGAGGAGCGAAGCGCGGCAGCGCTCGCGGCGGCGATTCGCACGATCCTCGCGCGGGCGCCGGATCGCGAAGCGCCGCGCCGCCGCGCGCTCGAATTCGGGTGGGCGGAGATTGCGAGCCGGCAACGCGCGCTCTTCGCTGACACGATTCGTGGTTATTCCGGGACAGCGATTTGACGACGCCAACGACCGCAATCTGCGGCCAACGCTAACGACCGGCTGCCTTTGTCCGTGCGCATCCTCTATCACCATCGAACCGCGTCGCGCGACGGCCAGGCCGTGCACATCGACGAACTCGTCGCCGCACTGCGCGCGCGCGGCCACGAGGTGCGCGTCGTATGTCCGGCGCGCGAAGAGCGCGGCGGCATGGGCGAGAAGGTGTCGTGGGTGCACTGGCTCAAGCGCCATTCGCCGCGCGTCGTTTACGAATGCATGGAACTCGCCTATTCGTTGCCGAGCTACCTGCGGCTCGCCGCGGAGGTGCGCGAGTTCCAGCCGCACGTCGTCTACGAGCGCTACAACCTGTTCCTGCTCGGAGGCGTGCTGGCCCGGCGACGATTCTGCGTCCCGCTGATTCTCGAGGTGAACGCGCCCGTCGCGCACGAGCGCGAGGAGCATGGCGGGCTCTCGTTGCGCCGGCTCGCCCACGCGATTCAACGGCTCACGTGGCGCGGTGCCGACGCGGTACTTCCCGTCACCCGCGTCCTTGCACGCTACGTCGAGGAGGCCGGCGTTGCACGCGACAGGATCCACGTCATTCCCAACGGGATCAATCGCGCGCATTTCGCGACTGCGCCGAGCCCCGAACGGGGCAGGCGTGAACGGGGACTCGACGGCAAGCTGGTGCTCGGGTTCACCGGCTTCGTGCGCGACTGGCATGGTGTCGATCGCGTGCTGCGATGGATGGCGGAGCCCGGCTCGCCATCGAACGCATTCCTGCTGGTCGTCGGTGACGGACCCGCGCGACCGGGCCTCGAGCGGCTCGCGCGCGACCTCGGTCTGGAGGGCCGGATGACGATCACCGGCGTCGTCGAACGTGCGCAGATCCCCGGCTGGGTCGCGGCGTTCGACATCGCGCTGCAGCCGGCCGTCGTCCCGTATGCGTCGCCGCTCAAGCTGATCGAGTACCTCGCGCTCGGCAAGGCCATCGTGGCGCCGAACCACCCGAATCTGCTCGAAGTGCTCGAGCACGGACGCAACGCCTGGATCTTCGACGCGGCCGATCCCGCCGGATTGGCGGATGCGCTCACGGCCGTCGCGGCCGACGCGGATCTTCGCGCGCGCCTCGGCAACGGCGCCGCGGCGACGATCGAGCGATTGAACCTGACGTGGGACGGCAACGCCGAGCGCGTCGAAGCGATCGCCTCCGCGCTGCTTGGCGCGTCGCGCACGCCGGTGCGCGAGGAAGCCACGTCGTGAAAGCACGATCGATCGACGCGATCGACGAGCCGCGCGCACCGGCGAGTACGAATGCTGCGCGCGGCAACGTGCTCGTGCGCGCGCTCTGCGGCACTGCACCCGCACCGACGCTGTCGGTCCTCATCTACCACCGCGTGCTGACACGCTTCGATCCGCTGCGTCCGGGAGAGCCGACGAACGCGCAATTCGAAGCCCGGATGCGCTGGCTCAAGGCGAACTTCGACGTCGTGTCGTTGGCCGACGGCGTCGCCGGTCTTCGCAACCGCTCGTTGCCCCGTCGGGCGCTCGCGATCACGTTCGACGACGGGTATCGCGACAACCACGACATCGCGCTGCCGATCCTCGTTCGCGCCGGCATCCCGGCGACGTTCTTCGTCGCGACGGAGTACCTCGACGGCGGACGCATGTTCAACGACACGGTGATCGAGGCGATCCGCACGATCGATGCGCCCGTCCTCGACCTCGAGGCCGACGGCCTCGGCGTTCATTCGCTCGCGGACGACGCGGCGCGCGAGGCCGCCGTGCGCCGGCTCCTCCCTCAGGTCAAGTACCTGCCGCAGGCCCGGCGGGAAGCGGTCGCCGACCTGATCGCGCGGCTTGCGCCGGCGCCGCTGCCGAACGACCTGATGATGTCGAGCGAGCAGGTGCACGCGTTGCGCGCGGCCGGGATGGACGTCGGTGCGCATACGCGCACGCATCCGATCCTGACGGCCATCAGCGCATCGCAGGCGCGCGACGAGATCGTGAACGGACGCAAGCGCCTCGAGAGCATCACCGGGGACCGCGTATCGCTGTTCGCGTATCCGAACGGACAGCCCAATGTCGATTTCACCGCGGCGCACGTGGCGATGGTGCGCGAGGCGGGCTTCAGCGGCGCCGCCTCCACGGCCTGGGGCGCCGCGCACGCCGAAACGGATCTTTTCCAGCTCCCGCGCTTCACGCCGTGGGATCGGAGCGACTGGAAATTCGGCCTGCGAATCGCATCCAGCCGATGGTCGTCGGACGCGCACTTCGTCGACGGGGCGCAAACGCCGTCGACGGCCGCCGCGGACGCGAACGTCGAAGGGAGATTCTCGTGAGCGAGATGGAACTTCCGGTTGCGGGTACCTCGTACGGACAGGCAGCGAAGAGCGCGCCGGACGGTCGTTCGCAGTCGTTACCGGTGATGGTGCTTGCACACAACGAAGAGCGGCACATCGCGGCTTGCCTCGACAGCATCTTCGCCGCCGATCCCGACCGGCGCTTCGAGATCTACGTGATGGCCAATGGCTGCACCGACCGCACCGAGGACATCGTGCGGGACTACGGGGCGCGCCATGCGGACGTGCATCTCGTTTCGATCGCGCTCGGTGACAAGTGCAACGCGTGGAACGTGTTCGTTCACGAGGTCGTTCCCACCCGCTGCCCGTCGCGTGACGTCTATTTCTTCATGGACGGCGACGCACGCGCTACGCCAGGATCGTTCACGGCGATGGCGCGCACGCTTCAGTCGGAACCGTACGCGCATGCGGCGGCCGCGGTGCCCACGACCGGCCGCAACGTCAAACGCGATCGACAGAAGATCCTCGAATTGCGCGAACTCGTCGCCAATCTCTACGCGCTTCGCGGCGAATTCGTCGAGCGCGCAAGGGCGAAGAATGCGCGGATTCCGCTTAGCCTCGAGGGCGACGACGGCCTGATCGGTGCGTTGGTCAAATGGGATCTCGAGCCGCAGCTGCGCCAGTTCGACGACCGGCGGATCGCACCCTGCGCAGATGCGGGATTCGCGTTCGAGTCGATGTCGTTGACGCGGGTGAGCGACTGGAAGGCGTATTGGAAGCGTGCGGTCCGCTACGGCCGCCGGCGCTACGAATTCAAGCTGCTCGGGCCGCGGATCGAGGCCGGCGGCCTCGCCGCGATGCCGACCGACATCACCGAGCTCTACCGCAGCGCGACCGATCTGCGGCTGCGCTGGCAGGGCCTTTACACGCTAGCGAACTGGGTCGCGCTGCGACAGATGCGGCGCATCGGGGCGAAATCGCGTTGATTCGGCGCTGACGGCGACCGTGCCGTCCGCGTCGACCTCGCGCTCGACGATGCTCCGCGCGACGACCACGCCGACCATCAGGTAGTAAGGCAGATCCCAGTTCGCGAGACTGAGGAACGCGCCGCCGACCAGGTACCCGACGAGGCTCACCTGGAGCATCCGGCACAGATCTGCGGCCCAAAGCAGATCGTCGCGTTTCGACGCGGCACGAATGGTCGCCGTCGCGTCGCGCCAGGTGAAGAGCCACACGGCGAGGAACAACAGCAGCGCGATGTAACCGTGCTCGCCCAGGACCTGGAAGTAGATGCTGTGCGCCGCGAGGATCGAGTCTCCTCCCTCGCCGTAGCGTGCGTAGACGTCCGGCGTGTAGCACTCGAATCCACCGCCGATCAAAGGCCGGTCGGCCGCGAGCTTCGTGACCATCCTCCATGCGGCGATGCGGCCCATCGCCGAGCTGTCCTTCTGGTACGTCTCGATCGTCTCCATCCGATCGCTCCACGTCTGCGGCATGAACAGCACGAGTGACGACGCGACGCAGACGAGTGCGATCGCGAGTGCGATGCGATGCGCGCTCTTGAGAATCAGGAACAGGCCGATTGCGCAGATGGCGAGGAAGGCTCCGCGCGACTGCGTGCCGAGAACGGCGGCCGCGCTCAGCATGATGCTCACGGCGATGAACGATTTCTGCCACAACCGCTTTGCTTGCTGAAGGAAGAACCACAGCAGCGGAATCGCCATCAGGATCGCGAGCCCGGTCGCATTGTTCTCGGAGAGGAACCCACCGCTTGCGAACACCATCCCATGCCCGCCGGTGCGCAGCGTGAACAGGCCGCCCTTCGTGCCGAAGTAGCCGAGCGAGATCGCGATCGTTCCGACGAACCAGACAAGCTGCCGGCGGTCGTTGATCAGCAGCGTCGCGACGAACGTCATCAGGAACACCTTCATCGCCCTGTCCCACGCCGGCCATGCACCGGCGGGATTGAACGCGAAGAACGTCGTCATCGTCATCCAGGCGGCGAGCAGCAGCAGAGCGAGCAGCGCCGGGCGCTTCTTGACCTGCATCGTCTTCGGCGAGAACGCCATGCCGGCCAGCGTAACGATGGCGATCAGCGCCGCGAACGGGAACGACTGCGCGGGACCGAACGTCATCAAATGCGGATTCGCGAGTCCGAACCAGACCCAGAAGAGCACGCCGATCCACGGCCGCCGAATGATGAAGGGGATCGCGCAGAAGACGAACAGGAAGAGCAGGATGTCGCGCAAGCCCATGGGTCAATCCCCGGGATCCATCGCTTCGGCCACCGGGGCCTTCTCGTGCACGCCGAACCAGGTTGCGAGCATGAGCAGGATCCAGACCATCTCGCCGTAGTATCCCGCGTGCTCGGCAAGCCTGGCGCCGACGAGCGTGCGCATGAACTCCGGCCTCACGATTCCGCGATCCTCGAGCGTCGCAAGCGACGCGACGGCGAAGTCGCGCAGCGCCCGATCGCGCACGAGCCAGGCGCCGAACGGCATCCCGAAACCATGCTTCTTCTTCGCGATCGTCGCGTCGGGCAGGAATCCGCGCAGCGCATGCTTGAAGAAATAGCGCAGCTTGAGGCCGCGCACCTTGAGTGTCGGCCGCAGCTCGAGCGAGAAGTCGACGAGCTCGTCGGACAGAAGCGGAAAGCGGACGTCGGCGCCGGCAAGCGCGGCCGTCTCGATGACCTTCGGCAGGTCGTTGTCCGCCAGCGTGTATTTCCAGTCGTACGCAAGCATCCGGTTGACGAGCGATGCGCTCTCCACCTCGTCATAAACCTGGCGCTGCTGCCGCTCGGGATCGCCGGTGTCGACGGTCTCGATGAATCCGGGCTCGAGAACGTCGGCGATGCCGATCCGACGCAGTAGATTGTAGGTTTCCATGCGCTCGGGCATCGGCACGCGCGCCTGACGCACGAAGCTCGCGACCTTTCGCGTGAGCGCGTAGCGCTCGACGCTCGACGCATCGAGCAACGCCGGCTCGAGCACGCCGCTGCGCAGCCAGGCCGGCAAATAGCCATAGGTCGAGAACAGGCGCTGCAGCGCGTAGCGTGTATTGCCGCCGAAGAGCTCGTCTCCACCGTCGCCGGCGAGAAGCGTGTCGACGCCCGATTCGCGCGCAAGCTTCGCGCAATGATAGGCGGCGAGCGCGGACGAATTGCCGAACGGCTGGTCGTATCGCGCGGCAACGCGCGCGATCGAGTCGATGACGTCGCGCGGCGTCAGATAGTACTCGGCATGCTGCGTCCGAAAATGCTGCGCCGTGACCCGGGCATAGCCGAGCTCGTCGTACCCCGCGACGTCGAAGCCGATCGAGAACGTGCGCGGCGGTGCGCCGCGGACCTCCCCGATCATTCCGGCGATCGTCGAGCTGTCGGTGCCGCCGCTCAGGTACGCGCCCACGGCGTCCCCCGACGCGTCGCGCGCAACGGCTTCGCGCACCAACGTGCGGAATCGTTCGCCGAGATCGGAGATCGAGGCCTTCGACGTCTCGTCGAACGTCGGAAGCCAGTAACGATGCTGCGACGCCTTGCCCCCCTCGATCGCGACACAATGTCCGCCGCGCAGCCGCGATACGCCGCGCCACGCGGTACGCGGGGCGGGGATGACGTGGAAGTACAGATAGTCGTAGAGCGCCTGCTCGTCGATGCCGGGCTCGGCGCGCATCGGCACTGCATCGGCGCGGCTTGCGAAACCGAGCGCACGGCCATCGAACGCGTAGCACATCGGCTGCGTCGCGAAGCGGTCGGTTGCCAGCAGCGCGCGGTGCGATCGCACGTCGACCAGCGCCACCGCGTACGTGCCCTTCACCGTCGCGGGCGCGTCGGAACCCTTGCGCTGCCACAGATCGAGCCACCGGTGCGCGTCGCCTTGCGCGTGCGCGAATTCGGCGGGAAAGCGCGGGTGGCCGACGGCGACGGCGAGCCGCGTGCCGTCGAGCGCGATGTCGCTCGCGCTCGACGCATGAACGTCGACGCCGGGAGCGACGAGGCGGGCACCGCGCGCGGGTGGCAGATCCGACGATGCGAGCAACTCGAAGTCGACGAGACCGCGAAAGCGAAAGGCTGCCGGTACAATACGGCGCTGCATTGAATGCGAGATTGCTGCCGATCGTGAGAATGAAAAAGAGGCGTGCGGCGCGACCGCTGCGCGATCCATTCTACCCAAGCGCCGCGGCTCGGTGACGCAGTCGCTCAAGCGCCGCGCCGCCGACTTCCTGCGCTGGCACACGGTCCAGCCGCTGGAGAACCCGGCGCGCGAGCTCCTGTTCCAGGGTATCGTGCAGCGTGATCTTGCGCGCTTTGGCGTCGTCGACGACTTCTATCCGATCGGCGGGGCCGCGAGCTACGCGCTGCTCTACCTGCTGATTCGCCTGTTGCGCGAAAACGCCGTCGCGACGATCGTCGAGTTGGGTTCCGGCGAAAGCACCCGCTTGATCGATCGCGTGAAAGCGGAGGCCACCCGGCACGTCTGCTATGAAAACGACGCTGGATGGTTCGATCGAACCGCGCCGCGCCTTCGCGCATGCGACTATCGCTTGCGCCCGCTCGAGCGGTTGCAGCTCGACGCTGCCGAATACGAGTGGTACCGCGACGTCGAGCCGGAGCCCTTCGACGTCCTGCTCGTCGACGGCCCCCTCGGCACGCCGTCGTTGTCGCGCATCGGCTGCTGGACGCTGATCGACGCGAACCCCGGCCGCGATTACGCAATCATCATCGACGATTCGACGCGCCCGGGCGAGCAGGGCACGATCGCGCGGGTGCTCGAAGGCCTTCGGCGCAAGGGGCATGCGCCGATCCTGCATCGGATCGAAAGCGGCAACGTGCCCGCGGTCATCTGCTCGGGGCGCTTCGAGCACGTCAGGTTCTACTGATCGCCGGTCGGCGCGAGCGCGCGCTCGATCATGCTTCACTGCGCGCCTTCATTGCGTGCTCGAGGATGCGCCACAGGCGCGGCGCGCCGGTATCGACGCGGTGATCGCGCAGCACGCGCTCGCGCGCACATGCGCCAAGCGATGATCGCATCTGCGGCGAATCGAGCAGCTCGATCGTTGCCGTCGACATCGCCGCGACGTCGCCGCGCGGTACGACGCGTCCCGCATCGTCGCGGACGAACTCGGGCGCGCCGCCCGAATCGGCGAAGCAGATCGAAGGCTTTGCGTACAAGCCGGCTTCCAGGACCACGCGTCCGAAGGGCTCCTCGCGCGACGTGAGCAGCAGCAGGTCGGCGTCGGCAAGAAAGCGCCGGTAATCGCTGCGATGCCCGACGAACGACACGAACGTGGAAAGCCCGCGCTCCGCGAGCAGGCGCGCCATGTCGTCGCGCTTGAGCTCGGTCGTGTCGCCACCGATCCAGACGAAATGGACGTCGTCGCGTGGTCGCCGCGCACGCACGGTGGCGGCAACGTCGACGAACAGGTCGGTGCCCTTGCGCGAATGCAGCGTTCCGCAACCGACGACGAGCTTCACCGAGTCGTCGAGTCCGAGATCGCGCCGTACGCCGGCTGTGCCTGGAGGGTGCAGCGCCTCGGGCGTGTCGTCGATGAACGGATGGATGACGTCGACGTTGGCCGGCGCGACAGAGTACCTTCGCACCAGATGGTCTTTCGTCGCCTGCGAGTTCGCGATGAAGCGGTCGCTGAAGCGCAACGTCGCGTCGAGGTTGCAGGTCTGCTCGATCGCCGGAAAGAGGCTCGCGAGTTCGCGCACGTGCGTGACGACCGGTGTGTTGCCGCAGCGGAGCGCCTCCATTTCGTGCCCGGTCGTGATCGTGTTCGCGTAAATCAGCGACGGATTCCAGCGGCGCCGTGCATTCGCCAACGCCGTGAGCACGGCCTTGCGATGCATGCGCCACGACGCAACCCGCGAAAGGCGCAGCACGCGCTCGACCGCGCTGCCGTCGCCGCGCCACGTCCGATAGACCGGGCCCAGCTCGCCGAATTCGCGCTCGAGCGGGCCGCCGCCGGCGAGCACGATCCGCAGCTTCGCCTTTCCATGCTCGGCAAGCCAGTGCGCGAATGTGTACAACGATCGCGGCGCGCCGGTTTCGCTGGCGTCGTTCGATATCAGGACGATTTCGGGCCGCACGTCATGCGCATCCGCACCCGGATCGGCGGTGGCCTCGGGAATCACGGTCACGCCGAGTGGCGCTGCGGCGCGGCTGCGGCGCCGCAGGCGATCATCCCGGCCACTTGTTCGCGCGCCGCAACTTGTTCTCGAGGCCGTTCATCGGAAAGCCGAGCTCGTGCGCCCGCTTGGCCATCGCCACCGCGTCGTCGTAGCGCCCGACATCGAAGAAGCCGAGGCCCAGGTTGTATGCCATGTTGCCGTCGTTCTTCAGGCGGTCGCTCGAACCGATCAGCTTTCGCGCCATGTCAAGCTGCTGCGCCGCCTCCGACTTTTTTCCGATGTTCGTCAGCCACAAGCCATAGAGCAGACGCACCTCGCCGTCGTCGGGCGCGAAGCGCGTTGCACGATCGAACCAGCAGGCGACCGTGTACTCGGAGCCCTGCGGCTTTTCGGTGTGCTCCTTCCGTGACAGGCGAACCATCGCCCACAATGCGCGCGGGTGATTGGGAACGGCGCGTAACGTGTAGCTCAAGTCGCCACCGACGTAACTCGTGAGGCCATGACGGAGCTGTTCGACGTCGGTGTCGAAATGGTATTTCTCGACGATCGAGACCTGGTCGCCGACCGCGTGGCGATAGTCGAACGGCCCGTAGCCGTTCTGCAGCGAGCCGCAGGCCTGCGCTGCGGCGAAGCCTGCGTGCACGAGCAGGACGAGGCCGAGCAGCGGCACGATGAGCGCGGCGAGCATGGCCGCCATCCGGGCGTTGGCTGTTCGCTTCATGCGACGGTTCTCCTCGATCGAATCGGATTATTGCGCGGGACGCCAGGCGCGAATGCGCGCGAGCTGCTCGACCACCAATCGCTCGCCGCCGTCGGGACGTCCTATCCAGTGCCATACGACGAACGATGCGGCCGTGTAGACCGCGGCGCCGGCGACGACCTGCACGATCAGGACGACCAGCGGATGCTCGCTGACGCCCGCAACGGCGATCACCACCGCCGCCATCGCAGCGGCGCAAAGAGTCGGGCGAACGTAGCATTGAAGCACGTTGCGCAGCCGGCACTTCAACAGCTTGGCCACGGTATAACCGGCGAACAGCGCGACGCATACGCCGCCGGCGAGACGCGCCGATGCGATGCCGGTCACGCCGAAATGCGGCGCGAGCGCGAGGCCGCCGACGAGAAGCAGGCAGACGTTGATCCAGGCCAGCTGGGCCGACACCATCGGACGGCCAAGACCGACGAGCGCGTTGGCAATCGCGAGTATTCCGCTGCGAAGGATGGCGAAGAGCGCGAGTATCTGCATGACCAGCGTTCCGCCGACCCATTGCTCGCCGAGCACGACGCGCAGGAACGGGCCGGAGACCAGCGCCATCCCGACGCAGGCGGGAACGAGCAGGAACGCGAGCGCGCTCATGTAGTTCAGGAATGCGGTGCGCATCCTGTCGAGTTCGGCTTGCAGCATCGACATCGTAGGCACGAGCGTCTTGTTGAGCGGCGCGGCGAGTTCGGACACCGGCAGCTGGCCGAACTCGGACGCGAGACTGTAGACGCCCATCGTCGACGTGGAGCCGAAGCGGCCGACGAGCACCTCGTCGAGCTTGGCCTCGGTGAAGTGACCGAGTCCGTTCGCGAGCGTTGCGAACCAGTAGCCACGAAACGAGCGCGCCTCGGCAAGCGACAGGCGCGGACGAAACGGATGGATCACGTAGCTACCGATCACCTCGATCAGCGTGCCGAACAGGATTCCGAAGACGAGGGCCCAGAAATCCCTGAAATACCAGGCGCAGGCGAGGGTTCCGGCCACCGATACGACCTTCGACGTGACGAGAAGTTTGAATTCCTTCTCGAGGCGCAATTCCTTGCGGAAATCGACGACGCCGATGTTGCGCGCCGCCGAGAGGATCGGCGCAACCGCCAGCACCCACAGGAGCAGCGTCACGCGCGGCTCCCGGAAATAGAGGGCCGCCAGGGGCGCGATCGCGACGACGAGCGAGGAGACGACGAGACCCTGCGTCAGTCGCAGCGTCCACGCCGTGTTGTACGCGGCAACCGTCGGCTTCCGGTTGTGGATCAGCGCGTACTCGACGCCGATGTCGGACCAGACGTCGACGAAGCTCACGACGATCATCGCCATCGCGACGAGGCCGAAGTCGGCCGGCGTCAAGAGTCGGGCGAGGACTGCGGTGCTGCCGAAGCCGATCGTCTTGACCGTCCAGCGCAAGGCGGTCGACCACGCCGCGTTGCGAAGAAACTTCTCGCGCAGGAACGGAGTTCCGGATTCGCTCATCGACCGGCTTCGACCGGAACGCGATATCGGCGCAACGCGACGCTCAACCGGCCGATCCGGCCAGCAGGCGTCGCGCCCGCCAGGAAAGGCGGCTTCGCAGGCGCTGCGCGAAGGGCGGCGGAAACCGGCTGACGGCCTGCGTGCGGCCGAACTCCGAGAAAGCCGCTGCGCCGAGCGTGCCGGCCGAACGCGAAATGGCTTGCCACCATTGGCGGGAAGCCGAGCGCTCGACGTCCTCGCGCTCGCTGCGCTCGAGCTTCATCACCGCGACGTAACGCGCGAGAAGCGTCGCGAGCGCGTGACCCGCTGTACGCAGCTCCTGCTGCGACCGCGCCGGTGCGAACGTCGTGAAGACCCGCCATAGTGCGTCGAACGCTTCGTCGTCGAGCCGCAGACCGAGATAGTTCTCATGCGCCCGTTTGAGCATCCGCGCGCCGCGCGCGTTCATTTCCGCGTTGCGAAGATACGACGCGTTGTTCGCGTGCCAGCGATAGACGACGAGCCGCGCCTGCAGCGTCGCGATCCGGCCGGCGTCCGCCGTGCGATGGTAAAGGTCGAAGTCGTCGCCGAAATCGCAGCTCGGGTCGTAGCGAAGCGCGGCGCGGCGCATCTCGGCGAGGCGCACGCAGATCGACGAATGGCAAACGGGACTATGGGTCATCAGCCGCCAACGAAGCACGTGGTGTGCCGAAGGCGGCATCTCTTCCGCCGTCCGCTTGCGGTCGCGCAGGCTGTAGATGCCGGTTGCGGCGAGCAGCACGTCGCGTCGCTCGTCGAGGAACTCGACCTGGCGCTCGAGCCGCGTGGGGAGGCTCAGGTCGTCGTGGTCGTTCATCGCCAGATATTCGCCGCTGGCGGCGTCGACGCCGACGTTGCGCGTATTGGCGACGCCGATGTTCGTCGGGTTGCGGATCACGCGTATGCGCGGATCGCCGAAGGCCGCCACGCGTTCGACGGTGGCGTCGCTTGACGCGTCGTCGACGACGATCAGCTCGAAGTCACGGTAAGTCTGCGCGAGGATCGACGCGATCGTCGCGTCGATGAACGCGGCTGCGTTGTAGGCGCCGACGACGATGCTCACGCGCGCCATCGCGACCGTTCCTTTCGTCGACAGCCGCCAGTCAGCATAGCAGCGGCACCGCCGCGGCGTGAACCGCCGCGGTGAAGCGTTCCGCCGTGTAGCGCTCGGCTGCAATCCGTTGTGCGTTCGCCGCGACCCTTTGGCGCAGGTCGCGATCCTCGGCCAGCGCGACGCACTTGCGCGCGATGTCCGCCGCATCGACGCCGACGAGCACCGCCTCGCCGTCGGCGAAGTCGGCGTCGTAGCCCGAGAACACGAACGGCGTGACCACGCTCGCCTTCCCGTACGCGGCCGCCTCGACGAACTTGATGCAGGTTCCTCCGCCATAGCGGATCGGGACCACGGCGAACAGCGCGCGCCGATATTCGTCGCGCAGGTCCTCTGCGAAGCCTGCAACGCTGGTCCGCGCATTCCGCCCCCAGCGCTCGCGCAGTTCCGGCGGGGCGGCACCCACCAATCGCAGCGTCAGGCGCGGGCATCGCGCGGCAATCGTGGGCCAGCACTTGTCGAGGAACCATTCGATGCCGTTGCGGTTCGGCCCATACCAGAGCGAGCCGACCATCAGGATGCGGTCCTGCTCCTCGTCGGCCGTCACACGCAGCGATCCGACGCCGATCGGCACGTTGGGCAAGACCGACGTGCGTCGTGCGCCAAAGAGCTCGCGGTCGCGTGGGCAACTCAGGAACGCGTGGTCGTAACGTCCAAGCGACGCCTTCGTCTGCCACGTGCGCATGCTGCCGCGTGCCGCCGCGAGCATCCGCCACACCGGAGCGTCGCGACGGGGCACGTAGCGGTAGAGAACGTCGTCGCAATCGGCGATCGTTCTCACGTGCCGAGGCCATGCGATCTTCGTGATCGTCGTGAAGTGGCGGCCCACCGCCAGCCGGTATCGCCGCCAGTCGAGATGCGCGTCACACCATCGCGAGACGAAGCGGTTGGTTGCGTATTTGTAAGGCATGCCGCGCGGTTCCCGCCACGACAGCCGGCCGACGATTTCCGGGCGGTCGGGCGCGACCGTTTCGTCGCGCTCGCCCTCGGACATGAGCAATACGTCGACATCGGCGAGCTTGCGAAGCGCTTCGTACAGGAGGGCGGTACGCTGCTGCGAGCCGAACGTTTCGGCCCACGGCGACGTTGGCGTGACGAGAAGGATGCGCGAGGCCGACGCGGCGTCGGTCAAATTGTTGGCCACAAGCCGGCGTGCGCAGGCATTGCGTGCATCGTGCTGCCTGCTTCGTCGATCCAGGTCGTCATGACGTCCGGGTGCCCCATCGTTTGACTGTAGAATCTTACTGCATTCGACGTCCGCTTTCCGTCGCATCCCGATGCACGTCCTCCGGTCGCGTCAATCCCTCGCCGCATGGGTCATCCTCGCCTTCTCGTCATCCTCGGGATGAACCTGACGGCGCTCGCCGTTGCGCGCAGCGCGCATCGGTGGGGCATCGAACCGTGGGTCGTCGATGTCGACTCCGGACCGGCCGCGAGCTCGCGTGTCGCCCGAAGCGTCGTCGAGCCGTCGCGCTCCCGCGCATCGCTGCTGCAGGAAATCATCTCGCAACTGGGCGATCGTCGAGCGTGGCTCGTATCGACGTCCGATGCATGGAACCACGAGCTCATCGCGAATCGCGAACGCGTCGACATCGCGTTCGCGCGCGTGCTGCAACCGTCGAACGATGCGCTCGCGACGTGCCTGTCGAAGACGAGCTTCGCGTCGTGGTGCGAGGCGCATGACGTTCCTGCGCCGCGGCAGTACCGCTTCGATGTCGCGACATCGCAGGTCATCGGCGACGTCGCCTTCCCGGTGTTCGTGCGTCCCGACGAAACGCAGCACGGACGTCCGCGACCGGGCATCGCGAAAGCGCGGACTGCGACAACGGCGAGCGAGCTATCCGCCTGCGTTGCGCGGTTCCACGAAGACGGCCTCGTACCGTCGATCTCCGAATCGCTGCTCGATCGCGACCTGCAGCAGATATCGGTCGGCGTCGCGATCGATGGAGACGACGCGACGGCGATGGTCGCACGCAAGGTGCGCCCGCTTGCGCAGGCATGCCGGGTAGGGACGCTCGTGGAGACGATCGACGACGACGAGGCCGAAAGCCTGGCATTGACGACGTTGCGCAAGCTCGAGTACGAGGGGATCTGCGAAGTCGAGATTCTCAAGGACAACGCGACCGGCGACATGTACGTCATCGAGATCAATGCGCGGCCGTGGATCCAGTTCGCGCTCGCGGACGCTGCCGGCCGCGACCTGCTCGGGTTTTTCCTGACGGACCGCCGCGACGCGCGCCGCGAGCCGCAACGCAAGCGCGTCTGGCTCGACTTCTCGACCGATGTCTGGAATTGCTTCAATCGCGACGACGGCCTCGTGCGTCGGCATCGGATCTCGCTCGGTGGATATCTGCGCTCGCTGCTTCGCGCTGACGTCTACGCACGCTGGTCGCTCCGCGATCCATGGCCGTTCTTCGCGGAGACGTTCGCGCTCGGCAGCGCCGTGCTGCGGACGCTTCGGCGCCGGCCTCTGTCGTCGAAGCCATGCTGACGCCGCTTCGTGATGCGGCGACGCGAATCGTCGTCAACGCGATGCACTGGCGCCGTACGCGGAAAGGCATTCAGGCGCAGCAACCCGCGCAGTGGGATCTGACGCGGGATGGCGCTGGTGCGCTGACGTGGGACGGCGTCGCGCTCCCGGATCTCGCACGCGAGTTCGGCACGCCGCTCGAGGTCGTGAGCAGCAGGCGGCTCACCAGGGACTACGTCGACTTCCAATCGGCGTTTGCGCGACGCTATCCACGCGTCGACGTTGGGTATTCGTACAAGACGAACCCGCTCCCCGCGGTCATCGACGTGTTGCACCGTGCCGGCGCGACGGCCGAAGTGATCTCGGAATTCGAGCTGTGGCTCGCGTTGCGGCTCGGCATGCCGGGCGAGCGCATCATCTTCAACGGTCCCGCGAAGACGCGCGATGCGCTCGACCTCGCGCTGCGCCATGCGGTCAAGTTGATCAACATCGACAACATGGTCGAGCTCGAACTGCTCGACGATCTCGCGACGCACGCGAAACGGCCGCAGCGAGTGGGCGTCCGCATCGTGACGTCCGTCGGTTGGTCAGGCCAATTCGGCATGTCGATCCACGATGGCACCGCATTGCGCGCATTCCGCAGGCTCAAGCAGTCGCGCTTCCTCGACCCCTGCGGCCTTCACGTCCATCTCGGCAACGGGCTGCGCGATACCGCCATCTACGTTCGCGCGGCGCGCGAGGCGCTTGCGTTCATGCGCGTGCTGCGCGCCGAGCTCGGTGTCGACATCGAACATCTCGATCTCGGGGGAGGATTCGGCGTCCCGACGGTGCGGCCGTTCGACCGCTTCGATTACCGATGCCTCGCCAACGGTCTTTCGGTCATGCCGCCGCGGCCGGGCGATGCGCCGCGCATCGACGATTACGCGCGTGAGATCACCGACACGATCAAGGCGAACGCCCCGTCGTCGCCGCTGCCCGAGCTGATCCTCGAGCCCGGTCGTGCGCTGTCGAGCAGTGCGCAGCTGCTTCTGCTGAGCGTGCTCGCACGGAAGCACGAGAACTCCGGGGACGAGACGATCATTCTCGACGGCGGCAAGAACATCGCGATGCCGCCGGGGTGGGAGTATCACGAGGCATTTCTGGCGACCGAAACGGGTGAGCGTCCGCTTCGCCGCTACTCGTTCTATGGACCGCTTTGCCACACCGGCGACCTGCTCTTCAGGCAGCGTCCGTTTCCCGAGCTGCGCGTTGGCGACGTGGTCGCGATCATGGATGCGGGCGCGTATTTCATTCCGAATCAAATGAACTTCTCGAACCCGCGTCCCGCCGTGGCGATGATTGACGACGGGCAGGCGTCGCTGATCCGCGAACGCGAGTCGTTCGAAGACATCGTGCGCCTCGATCGCGTGCGCAATGCGCGCGAAGTTTCGACTGAGCGGATCGAATCGGCGTAATCGGAGTCGCGTCGTCGAATGACGACGTTCCACGTTGTTGGATCGGATCGAGCAAAACGGCGCGGTGTTTGCTTCGCACGCGTCGAGTGTCCGCACGTGCACGTCGCACGAAACCCGGTGGCATTTGCGCGGTCACTCGTCGCTCGAACATCAGCATTCACGACTATGCAACCGCGCGTCCGCGCGAATCGGTATCCGTTACCGGTCAAACCTTCCGCGTCATCGCACGACGTGCGCCGCGCGCGGCTGATTGCCCTCTATCTGCCGCAGTTTCATCCGATTCCCGAAAACGACGCATGGTGGGGACCGGGTTTCACCGAGTGGACGAATACGCGCAAGGCGCGACCGCTCTTCGATGGGCATTACCAGCCGCACGTACCTGCCGAGCTCGGCTATTACGATTTGCGCGACTCGGCGGTGCGCGAAGCGCAGGCGGCACTCGCGCAGCAACACGGCATCGAGGCGTTCTGCTACTACCACTACTGGTTCGCGGGACGGCGGCTGCTCGAGCGTCCGTTCAACGAAGTGCTTGCGAGCGGGAAACCCGATTTCCCGTTCTGCCTTTGCTGGGCGAACGAAAGCTGGAGTGGGGTCTGGCACGGTGCGCCGGACCGGGTGCTGATCGAGCAGACGTATCCGGGCGGCGACGATCACGCGGCGCATTTCGCGGCGCTCCTGCCCGCATTCCGCGATCCGCGCTACGTGCGCGTCGACGGCAAGCCGTTCTTCGCGATCTACCGGCCGATGCACGTACCGCGCGTGGCCGCGGCGTTGGGGCAGTGGCGCGACCTCGCGCGAAAGGCAGGTCTGCCCGGGTTGCACTTCGTCGGTGTCGAGACCGATCAATATCCCGACTGGCGGCCGGCCGACCATGGCTTCGACGCGTCGTTTCGCGCGAACGTGCCGCAACGCTGGATTCCGTGGCGCCGTCCCGTCGCGAAGATCGCGCGGCAAACGCGCAAATGGCTGCAGCGTGGAATCGGATCGCGGACGCCGGCGTGGGTTGCCCCGATCTATCGTTACCGCGACGTCTGCCTGCCCTTCGTCGCCGGACCGTTCGACGGTCAACGTCGTTACCCGAGCGTGCTGCCGAACTGGGACAACACGCCGCGAAGCGGCATCGACGGCGTCGTCGTGCACGAATCCACGCCGGCGCTGTTTCGGCTGCAACTGCGCAAGGCGCTCGATCTCGTTCGCGATCTGCCGCGCGAGGAGCGGATCGTCGTCGTCAAGGCATGGAACGAATGGGCCGAGGGCAATCACCTCGAGCCCGACCGGCGCGATGGAAGGGCGTACCTCGACGTCCTGCGCGAGGAGGTGTGCGAAAGCGCCGCCGCCGTGCGTGTCCTCGATGCCCATGATCGACCAACAACACCCGCTGCACCGGCGACGCGTCATGCCGCGTCGTCAATGTTACGGACGCTTCGCCAGTGACCCAACCGCTTTCCTGCTACGTATTGACGCGCGACAGCGAGCGACGCCTCGCCGACGCGCTGGCCGCCGTGCGCAACATCGCCGACGAGATCGTGGTCGTCGATTCGGGCAGTCACGATGCAACGCTCGACATCGCGCGCGAGTTCGGATGCCGCATCGTTGCGCGCACGTTCGACAACTTTCGCAATCAGCGCGTGTTCGCCGAGCAGGAGTGTACGCACGACTGGGTGCTGCAGGTCGATTCGGATGAAATCGTGTCGCAGCCGCTCGCCGATGAAATCGGCGCGCTCAAGGCGCGAGCATTCGACGCCGGGCAGGAGGACGCGCCCGATGGCTTCAGCGTTTCGCGCGAATGGCTCGTGCTCGGGCGCCCCGTTCACGTCTTCTACCCGGTGAAGGCGCCCGACCGTGTGATCCGGCTATTTCGCCGGGACCGCATCAACCATGCGGGAAGCCGCATCATCCACGAGTATCCGGCGGGACCCGACCGGCGCATCGTGCCCCTCGCCGGCGAACTGCTCAACTACACCTGCGATTCGATCGACCAGCTCTATTCGAAGATCGGTCTCTATACGAGCCTCGCTGCGCAGGACATGCAAAGCCGGGGCGAATCGGCGAACGCGCTCAAGATTCACCTGTATCCATGGTTGCTCGCGTTTCGCTGTTACGTCCTGATGGGCGGGTGGAAGGACGGCGAGCTTGGCCGCGTGCATGCGCGCTACGTGCGCGACACCGTTTACCTCAAGTACCTGAAGCTGCGCCACGATTGCGTGGCCGACGTGATCTGCGGCAATTCAGATCATGCGAGCCGCGGAAACGACGACTCGACATGGCAATGATCGATTCGGGCACCGCATTGCCATAGGGACGGCCCCTCCGACCCATCGCCGCGCCGCAGCCGGTTGTCGGCTGCGCTCCTAATTCGAGCTGATTCGATTGCAGTAAATTGCTGCCGCTGGCACGCTTCAGCGCCGCTCGCACGTTCGCATAGCCGTCAGTCGCGATGGCGATGCGGCGCGTTCGTTGTTCGCATCCGCATATCTGGTGTACCGTCCAAATGCTGTTCAACTCCTATACCTTCATCTTTGCCTATATACCGCTGGTCTTTTGCATCGCCTATGCCGTTGCAGCATGGCGGCGGGAGGGTGCGACATGGGCTGTCTTTATGCTGTCCGTGCTCTTTTACGCGTGGTGGAGTCTCTCCTACACGCCGCTCCTGCTCGTATCGATCATCTTCAACTACACGATCGGTCGCATCATC
>DATNGN010000063.1:0-5840 GCA_035605875.1 Casimicrobiaceae bacterium | reverse complement strand
GCTGCCGAGTTCCGAACGAGATTTTTCGAGAACCCGCAGCGGCTTGTCGCCGAGTCTAACCGGTGACGCGGGCCGCCGGCCAGCCATCGCCGATTAGCGCATTGTCATAATGTGCGCGAAAACAACATCCCGCGACGTTCGGACAGGCGAACGGACGTACGATCGGTCGCTGAAATTGCGGCTCAAGTGGGAAACCGGATTCAATACACGCCGTAAGTATCTCATTTTCATGCGAAAGAACGTTGTTGCATTTTTTCGCTTAAGTCATTGTTCACGCGTTAGAAAAAGTTGACCGCCCAATCGCGAAGCACGTATAGTTCGCCCGAGTGGTAAAAAGTGGGTTGAAGTGGGAGGAATGCGGCAGGTTTGGGACAATCCCCAATGCCGGCGTTCCTCGCGTGAATAAGCGCTCACTTCAAGACGGAGGCGAGCTCGGTGGCAGGCGGCGGCAACGGCGACATGGCGGGCGGGGGCGCGGACGAAGCGCCGCTGCGCCGCGTCGTCTTTCGCGGCGTTTCGGAGCTCGCGCTCGACGCGAAGGGCCGTCTTGCGATTCCATCGCGCCATCGCGAAGGCCTGGCCGGCGGCCGTGGCCAGGTGATCATCACCGCCGATCACGGCGGTTGCCTGCTGATCTATCCGTTCGTCGAATGGCAGCCGATCGAGGCGCAGCTGATGTCGCTCTCGTCGTTCGACGACAAGATCAGGAGCCTGCAGCGGCTGATCGTCGGCCATGCCGACGAAGTCGACATCGACGCGGCGGGCCGCATTCTCGTGCCGCCCGCGCTGCGGCGCTACGCGGGGCTCGACAAGCGCGTCGTGCTCGTCGGCCAGGGCCGCAAGCTCGAGCTGTGGGACGACGTCAAGTGGCAGGCGCAGATCGCGCAGACGATCAGCTTCCCGGATGGATTGCCGGCCGGACTCGAGGGTCTCAGCCTTTGAGCGGCCGATGCGCAATGTCACCGACGACGGGCACGCGCCCGTCCTGCTTGCCGAGTCCGTCGCCGGCCTCGCGCTGCGCGACGACGGGATCTATGTCGATGCGACGTTCGGGCGCGGCGGCCATTCGCGCGCGATTCTCGCGGGCCTCGGTCCCCGCGCGCGTCTCGTCGGCGTCGACCGCGATGCGGCGGCCGAAAGCGCGGCGGCCGCAATCGACGATCGGCGCTTCACGTTTCGTCGCGGCTGGTTCTCCGGGCTTCCGGACATCCTTGCGTCGATCGGCATCGATCGCGTCGACGGTGTGCTGCTCGACCTCGGCGTGTCGTCGCCGCAACTCGACGAAGCGTCGCGCGGCTTCTCCTATCGCCTCGACGGACCGCTCGACATGCGGATGGACGCCTCGCGCGGCGAGACGGCGGCCGAGTTCATCGCGCGCGCCACGATCGGCGAACTGACGGAGGTCATTCGCGACTATGGTGAAGAACGGTTTGCTCAATCGGTTGCAAGAGCGATTGCGAAGGCTCGCGAGCGGGGGCCGATCGTCTCGACACGCGCGCTCGCCGCGATTGTCGCGCAAGCCATCGGCACGCGGACGCGGGGTGATTGGCGTCAGGATCCGGCAGCGCGCACGTTCCAGGCCTTTCGGATTGCGGTGAACCGGGAATTGGACGAAGTGTCGCTCGCATTGCCTCGGATCACGAGTCTCCTCGGCACCGGCGGACGCATCGCGGCGATCAGCTTCCATTCGCTGGAGGATCGGATCGTCAAGCGCTTCTTCGCGTTCGGATCGAAACCGTTCGGCGGCGATCCGCGGCTCGCGCGCATGCCGATCGTCGCAGCGAAGTTGCCGTCGCCACCGCTTGCGCGGGTCGGCCGCGCGATCAAGCCCGGCGATGCGGAGACCGCGCGCAACCCGCGCGCGCGAAGCGCCGTGCTGCGCATCGCGGAACGCACGGCGGCGCCGCTGCCCGCCGATTGGCCGCGCGGGTTCGCCCCCTAGGACGATGACGCGCGTCAATCTCCTGCTGCTCGGCGTGCTCGTCGCGTGCGCGCTGTCGCTCGTGACGTCGCGCCATCAGGCGCGGCGCCTGTACGTCGAGCTCGAACGCGAGCGCGCGCAGGCGCGGCGCTTCGATGTCGAGTATGGGCAGCTGTCGCTCGAGCAGTCGACGTGGGCGATGCCGGCGCGCGTCGAGAAGATTGCGCGCGAATCGCTGCGCATGCAATTGCCGGCGGCTTCGCGCGTGCAGGTCGTCGAATCGCCGGAGACGGCGATCAGCGCGACGGCCGGCGCAAATGCCGTCGCGCAGGCAACGGGCGCGGGAGCATCGAGGTGAGGTCCGACGCGAGAAAGCCCGTCGCGCCGCCCGCGGAGTTGCCGCGCACGCGGGCGCTCGTGATCTTCGGCGCGTTGGCGCTGCTGTTCATCGTGCTGATCGGCCGCTCGCTCTACCTGCAATGGGTCGAGAACGACTTCCTGCAAGGCCAGGGCGAGGCGCGCTTCTCGCGCGAAATCGAGGTGCCGGCGCATCGCGGCCGGATCGTCGATCGCAATGGCACGGCGCTCGCGATCTCCACGCCGGTGAAATCGTTGTGGGTGTTCCGCGACCAGATCGACGCGACGTCGGCCGAGATCGCGTCGCTCGCGCGCGTGCTCGACACGACGCCGCGCGAGATCGCCGCTCGCCTCAAGGGCGGCGGCGAGTTCGCGTTCGTCGCGCGGCAGCTTCCGCCGGAGACCGCCGAGCGTGCGATGAAGCTCGGGATCAAGGGGTTGAACGAGCAGAACGAATATCGTCGCTACTATCCGGGCGGCGACGTCACGGCGCAGATCGTCGGCTTCACCGGCGACAAGGACGTCGGGCAGGAAGGCATCGAGCTCGCCCAGCAGCAATGGCTCGGCGGCACGCCGGGGAGCCGGCGCGTCATCATCAACCGTCGCGGCGACATCGTCGAGGACGTTGCCGCGATCCGCGCGCCGCAGGCCGGCCGCGATCTCGCGCTGTCGATCGATTCGCGCCTGCAGTATCTCGCGTTCCGCGAATTGAAGGCCGGCGTCGAGCGCACGAAGGCGAAAGCCGGCAGCCTGTGCATCGTCGACGCGAAGACCGGCGAGATCCTCGCGCTCGCGAACTGGCCCACGTACAACCCGAACCGGCGCGACAAGGTCGCGCGCGAGCGCATGCGCAATCGCGCGCTCACCGATACGTTCGAGCCGGGCTCGACGATGAAGCCGTTCACGATCGCCGCTGCGCTCGAAGCGGGCAAGGTGCGTCCGGACACGGTCATCCACACCGAAGCCGGTACGCTGACGATCGGCCCGAACACGATTCACGACGCGCATCGGGCTGGACCGCTCACCGTCGCGCAGGTGATCCAGAAATCGTCGAACGTCGGCGCGGCGAAGATCGGCCTTTCGCTGCCGAGCGAGACGTTGTGGCGGATGTTTTCCGAAGCGGGCTTCGGCACGAAGCCCTCGACCGGCTATCCGGGCGAAGTAACCGGGCGGCTGCGTGCGCCGTCGACGTGGAAGCCGATCGAGCAGGCCACGATGTCGTACGGGCACGGCCTTTCGGTCAGTCTCGTGCAGCTCGCGCGCGCCTACACGATCTTCGCCGACGACGGCGCGCTCGAACCGGTGACGCTGCTGAAGACCGAAGGCGCGGTTGCCGGACGGCCGGTGATCTCCGTCGAGACGGCGCGCAAGGTTCGCCACATGCTCGAGCTCGTCACGCAGCCGGGCGGCACGGCGCCGCAGGCCCAGGTCGCCGGCTATCACGTGGCCGGCAAGACCGGCACCGCGCGCAAGGTCGAGGGCCGCGAGTACACGCGCAAGTACGTCGCGTCGTTCGTCGGCATGGCGCCGGCGACGCATCCGCGGCTCGTCGTCGCGATCATGATCGACGAGCCGACCGGCGGCGATTACTACGGCGGCAGCGTCGCGGGACCGATCTTCTCCAACGTGATGGGCGCTGCGCTGCGCATGCTCGGCGTGCCGACCGATGCGCCGGTCGACAATGTCGTGCTGCCGCCGCCGGGCAGTGAAATAGAAGAGGAATCGTGAATACTCCTCACGCCCCTCACCTTCACCCTCTCCCCCGAGGGGAGAGGGTGCCGAGCGCCAGCGAGGCGGGCGAGGGTTGCGAATCGATGACGCCGGCGCAGGCCGACGCGCTCGTCGCGACGCTGCCGATGCTCACGGGGATCACCGCCGACAGCCGCCGGGTGGCGCAGCGAATGGCGTTCGCCGCGTATCCGGGCAGTGCGCACGACGGACGCAGTTTCATCGACGACGCACTCGCGCGCGGCGCATCGGCGATCGTCTACGAGCCGCGCGATTTCGCGTGGACCGTACGCAGCGATGTCGCGCGCGCGGCGGTTTCGAACCTGAAGACGAACGTCGGCCCGATCGCTTCGGCGATCTACGATCATCCGTCGCAGACGTTGTGGACGATCGGCGTGACCGGCACCAACGGCAAGACGTCGTGCGCGCACTTCGTCGCGTGGGCGCTCGCGCATTGCGGTCGCCGCACAGCGGTCGTCGGCACGCTCGGCAACGGGTTCCCGGACGCGCTATCGCCGTCGTTCAATACGACGCCCGACGCCTGCGAGCTGCAGTGCTCGCTCGCCGAATGGCGTCGCGCGGGCGCCGCTGCGGTCGCGATGGAGGTGTCGTCGCACGGCCTCGACCAGGGTCGCGTCAACGGCGTCGCGTTCGACGTCGCGCTGTTCACGAACCTGACGCGCGATCATCTCGACTATCACGGCACGATGGACGCGTATGGCGCAGCGAAGGCGCGCCTGTTCGCGTGGCCCGGCCTCGGCACCGCGGTCATCAATGCCGGCGATGCGTTCGGCCGGACGCTGATCGAGCGCGCGCGCGAGCACGGCGTTCGCGTTCTGAGCTACGGCGCCCACGATGCGGACATCGCGGCGACGCACGTCGACATGCAAGGCGCGCGGATGTCGATCATGTTCCGCACACCGGAGGGCCGCGGCAGCCTGTCGACGCCGCTCGCCGGTGCCTTCAACGTGCAGAACCTGCAGGGCGTGCTCGGCGTGCTGCTCGCGAGCGACGTCGCGCTCGACGATGCGCTCGCGGCGCTCGCCACGCTTCGCGCGCCGGCGGGACGGATGGAGCGCCTGGGCGGCGGCCGCGAGCCGCTCGTCGTCGTCGATTACGCACACACGCCCGATGCACTGGCGCAGGTGCTGACGGCGATGCGGCCGGCCGTCGCGCACGACGCGCGCCTCGTCTGCGTGTTCGGCGCAGGTGGCGATCGCGATCGCGGCAAGCGGCGGCCGATGGGCGAGGTCGCGGGCCGGCTCGCCGACCGCGTGGTCGTCACCAACGACAACCCGCGCAGCGAGGACCCACGTGCAATCGCCGATGCGATCGTCGAAGGACTTGTGTCGGTTGCCGCGGACTATGCGGTCGAGCTCGATCGCGCGCGCGCGATCGAGCAGGCGATCGGCGACGCGCGTGCAGGCGACGTCGTGGTGCTGGCAGGGAAAGGCCATGAGGACTATCAGGAAACGAACGGACGACGCATCCCCTTCTCCGACGTTCGGTGTGTTGCGCACGTGCTCGCGCGGCGGAGGGGCGAATGATGGACACGGCGATGGCCGCAGGCGCGGTCGGTGGCTCCGTGATCGGCGCAACCGTGCCGTTCCTGCGCGTCACGACCGATACGCGCGTACTCGCCCCGGGCGATTTGTTCGTGGCCTTGCGCGGTGAACGCTTCGACGGCCACGACTTCGTGCCGCAGGCGCTGAGCGCCGGCGCGGCTGCGGCACTCGTCGAGCGCGCGCGCGCATCGTCGCTGACCGGCAACCTGATTGCCGTGGACGATCCGCTGCGCTCGCTCGGCATGCTCGCGGCGTTCTGGCGGAGCCGC
>DATNGN010000062.1:0-38645 GCA_035605875.1 Casimicrobiaceae bacterium | reverse complement strand
CAGCCCCGGCGCACCTGTACGCGATAGCCGATGATCGCGCCGTCGATCCCCGCCTGCCAGTCGAGGCAGTAGCGCGCCGCGACGCGCACCTGGAAGATGTCGCTGTCGCCCGTCGAGTGCGGCCGGACGATCGGTGATACGGTGGCGTTCGCTTCCCGATAGCGAACCTCGAAGTCGACCGGCACGCTGCTTTGAAAGCGGTAGTCGAGGCGATCGCCGACTTCGAGGTCGACGCAGGCCTCGTGCGCCGCATAAGGTGCGATCGGAAGGCGATCGACGACATGCGGCTCGCCGGGAGCGAGCGGCGGGGCCGTACACGACACGACGCAGGCGGCGATGCCGAGCGGTGCGAGCCGGCGAACGCCGTACCTCGTACGGCCGTCAATCGCGCCGCGTCGCGAGATGGCGGCGCACATCGGCCCGCTTTCGCGGCCACTCTTCGGCGAGCATGCCGAAGCGCACGTGATCGCGCCAGCGGCCGGCGATCTTGACGTAGCGCCGCGAGTAGCCTTCACGCACGAAGCCCAGCCGTTCGACGAGCGCGAGCGAGCGTGCATTCGCCGGCTGCACGTTCGCCTCGACGCGATGCAGCTCGAGGCCGTGAAACGCGAAATCGAGCGCGAGCGCGAATCCCTCGGTCATGTAGCCGGTGCCCGCGAGCGGCGCGAACGCATAGTAGCCGACGTATGCGCTCTGAAAGGCGCCGCGGACGATCTCGGAGAAATTGACGACGCCGGCGATGGCATCGTCGTCGTTGCGCACGATCAGCAGCCCGACATTGCGCACTTCCAGGTCGGCGCGGCGATAACGCTGCACGTAGACGTCGAACGCATCGGCCGTGTCGGGCGCCTGCACCCAGCGTCGATGCAATGCGCGGCTTCGCGCGGCCTGCGCGATGAATGCCTGCCCGTCGCTTCGGCGCGGCGAGCGCAGATGAACCCGATTGCCTTCAAGGATCGTCGGGTTCCTGCGCATTGGCATAATCGGCATTTTAGCGGGAGAGGTCGATTGAGCGCGTGGATCGAAGGCCGGGTCGCGGGACGACGCAACTGGAGCGACACGCTTTTTTCGCTGCTCGTCGACGCACCGCAGCTCGCGTTCACCGCCGGTCAATTCGCGCGGCTTTCGCTGCCGGCGCCGCCCGGGTCGAAGGAGCCGATGATCGGCCGGCCATACTCGTTCGTGAACCCGCCGGCACGGCAGCCGCACGAGTTCTATTTCATCATTCTTCCCGAAGGTCCGCTGTCGCCGCGGCTTGCGCGGCTCGGCGAAGGCGAGAGCGTGTGGCTCGCGCCGCGCGCGAACGGCTTCTTCACGATCGGCGAAACCGCGTCAGCCGAATCGCTGTGGTGCCTGTCGACCGGCACCGGCATCGGCCCGTTCCTGTCGATGCTGCGTACCGACGATCCGTGGGCGAAGTTCGGGCGCGTCGTGCTCGTGCACTCGGTGCGCCATGCTGAGGAGCTCACGTATCGCGACGAAATCGCCGGCGTCGCGCGCCAGCGCTCGGGCATGTTCCACTACGTTCCGATGGTGAGCCGCGAGCCGCATCCCGATGCGCTGGCCGGCCGCATTCCGGCCGCGATCGAGGACGGGCGCCTCGAGGCGCGAGCCGGTGTCCCGCTGACCGCCGAGAACGCGCATGCGATGCTGTGCGGCAACCCGGCGATGGTCGACGACGTGCAGAAGGTGCTCGCGACGCGAGGCATGCGGCGGCATCGGCGCCGCGAGCCGGGACACATCACGCTCGAGACGTACTGGTGAGGCTCCTGCGATGAAAGACGACGAACCCAAGGTCCGCAGCATCAGGCCCGACCGCGAAGTGATGACGACGCAGCGCCTGCCGTATTTCGTCGGCATCTCGGGGCAGACCGTCGCTGCGAAGGGGTTGTCGATGCATCTCGTCGTCATCCCGCCCGGCGCGCGTGCCGCGCCGCACGTTCACGTCGGATACGAGACGGGCATCTACGTGCTCGAAGGAACGGTCTGCACCCGCTGGGGAACGCGGCTCGAGCACGAAGTGGTGAGCAGGGCCGGCGAATTCCTGTTCGTGCCGCCCGGCGTTCCGCACGAGGCCATCAACCTGAGCGCCACCGAGCCCGCGCGCGCCGTGGTTGCGCGGAACGATCCGGCAGAGCAGGACAAAGTCGAGCCCTACACAGCCGGTTCAGGCCCGTAGCGCAAAGCGCGGAGGGTAGCGGCATCAGCGCGAAGGGCCGCCCCGAGCGCGAATCAGGCCCGCAGCGCAAAGCGCGGGGGTCAGTCCCCCAAGGTCCGCGTGACCACCTCGGTCACGTCGGGCGACAGGTTCGGCGTACGCGCGATGCGCGACAGGCATCGCTGCATCATGCTGCGCCGCGGCTCGGCGAAGCGCTTCCACAGGTTGAATGCACCGGCGATCGTCGATGCGAGCTGCGGGTTGGTCGCGTCGAGCGAGCGCACCTGCCCGGCCGCGAACGCGTAGCCCGATCCGTCGCGCGCGTTGAACCCGGCGAAATTGCCGAGTGCGAATGCGCCGACGAGCGCGCGCACGCGGTTGGGATTGCGCGCATTGAAGCGCGGATGCGCGACGAGCGCACGCACGGTGTCGAGAACATCCGCGCGCAGGCTCTTCGCCTGCAGCGCGAACCACTTGTCGAGCACCAGCGGCTCGTGCCGCCATTTCGCCTCGAACGCCGCGAAGATTTCATCACGAACATCGGACGCCGAATCGCGCAACGCCGTGAGCGCGGCGATCGCGTCGGTCATGTTGTCGGCTGCGCGATACTGCTTTGCGGCCAGCGCGTGCGCCTGCGCGTCGTCGATCGCGCCGAGATAGCGGAGGCAGCGGTTCGCAAGCCGCCTCGCGGCGATCTGCGGCTGCGTGATCGCGTACGGCGCGCGCGGCCGCTGCTTCTCGTGCACGCGCTCGAACGCGGCACGGTGCGCCGCCGCGAGCGACGTCTCGACGAACGTCCACGCGCGCACGATGCCGTCGGGATCGAGCGTCGGTTCGAGTGAAGCGACGTAAGCCGGATCGGGCAGTGCGAGCGCGAGTGCGCGAAGCGACGGATCGCTGGCGTCGTCGTCGAGAATGCCGGCCACGATGCGGTCGAGCACGGGTGGCAGCGCCAGCGTCTCGCCGCCGCGGTGTGCGTTCGCAAGCGCCAGAATCGCGTCGACGAACGCGCGCTGTGCCGCATCCCAGCGATTCACCGCGTCGCTGTCGCGTGTCGCGAGCAGCGCGAGTTCGTCGTCGCCGTAATCGAACGCGACGCGAATCGGCGCCGAGAAGTCGCGAAACAGCGAGGGGACGGGCTTGGTGCGGACGTCGACGAATTCGAAGCGCTGCGTGGACCGCGTGATTTCGAGCACGCGCGTCGTCGCGCCCGCCAACGCTTCGCCCGCGAGCCGAAGCGGCATGTCGTTGCCGTCGGGATCGACGAGGCCGAGCGCAAGCGGAATGTGCAGCGGCGACCGGCGGCGGCCCGCGCTCGACGACGGCACGCTCTGCTCGACGTCGAGCGTGTACGTCCGCGCCGCGGCGTCGTAGCGGCCGCGCGCGACGACGAGCGGCGTGCCCGCCTGCGCATACCAGTGGCGGAACTGCGCGAGGTCGACGCCCGATGCGTCCTGCATCGCCTGCACGAAGTCGTCGCAGGTGACCGGCTGCCCGTCGTGGCGCTCGAAATAGAGATCCATCGCGCGGCGAAAGCGATCGGGCCCGAGCAGCGCATGCTGCATCCGGATCAACTCGGCGCCTTTCTCGTAGACGGTCGCCGTGTAGAAGTTGTTGATCTCCTGGTATTCGTCGGGACGCACCGGGTGCGCCATCGGCCCCGCGTCCTCGGCGAACTGCTCGCGACGCAGATACTCGACCGCGCCGATCCGCTCGACGGCGCGCGAGCCACGATCGCTCGAGAATTCCTGATCGCGAAAGACCGTCAACCCTTCCTTCAGCGACAGCTGGAACCAGTCGCGGCACGTCACGCGATTGCCGGTCCAGTTATGGAAGTACTCGTGTCCGATCACGCCTTCGATCGCGTTGTAGTCGTCGTCGGTCGCCATCGCGGGATCGGCGAGGACCAGCCGGCTGTTGAAGATGTTGAGACCCTTGTTCTCCATCGCACCGAGGTTGAAATCGTCGGCGCAGAAGATCATGAACGTGTCGAGGTCGTATTCGCGGCCGAAGCGCTCCTCGTCCCAGCGCATCGCCGCCTTGAGCGAGGCCATCGCGTAACGACAGCGCGCGACATTGGCCGCGGTCGCGTAGATCCGCAATGCGACGTTGCGGCCCGACGCGGTGACGAACGCGTCCTCGAGCGACGCGAGATCGCCGGCGACCAGCGCGAACAGGTACGTGGGCTTCGGGAACGGGTCGTCCCACGTCGCGAAGTGGCGCCCGTCGGCGAGTTCGCCCGACGCGACGAGGTTGCCGTTCGACAGCAGCGTCGGATAGCGCGAGCGATTGGCGCGCAGCGTCACGCGGTAGCGCGCGAGGACGTCGGGGCGGTCGAGGAAATACGTGATGCGGCGAAAGCCCTCGGCTTCGCACTGCGTGCAGAAGATGCCCGACGAAATGTAGAGCCCTTCGAGCGCGACGTTGCGCGACGGCGCGATTCGCGTGCGGATCGTCAGCGTGCCCTGCTCCGGCGGGTCGCGAATCGTCAGCGACGCCGCATCGACGACGAGACGCTCGCGCGGAAGCGCGCGGCCGTCGAGCGCGACGTGCAGCCGCTCCTGCTGCTCGCCGTCGAGCGTCAGCGGTGCGCGCCGGTCGACGGCGGATGCCGCGGGATTGCGGCGAAACGCGTACGTCGACGTGACCTCGGTCGCGTCCGGATCGAGGTCGAACGTGAGCGCGATGTCGTCGACGACGAATGCCGGCGGCCGGTAATCGACGCGGCGCCGCGCCTTCGCCCGCGCGCCGCGCGGGAGCAACGAGATCATTGCGGCAATCGGACGTTCGTCTACTGTACGTCGAGCAGTTCGACGTCGAAGATCAGCGTCGCGTTCGGCGGAATCACGCCGCCCGCACCGCGCGCACCGTAGCCGAGTTGCGGTGGAATCACGAGCGTGCGTTGGCCGCCCACCTTCATGCCGGCCACGCCCTCGTCCCACCCCTTGATCACGCGGCCGGCGCCGAGCGGAAAGCTGAACGGCGCGCTGCGATCGCGCGAACTGTCGAACTTGGCGCCGTGCGAATCGGGCTTCGACGGATCGTAGAGCCAACCCGTGTAGTGCACTACAACCGTATGGCCTGGCGTGGCTTCGGCGCCCTGGCCGTGCTTGACATCGATCTTCTGCAGATTTTCTGGTGTGGCATTCAACTTGCTTTGTCCTTCCGCAGCAGAGGCCGGCGCACTGACCGCCGTCGTCACGTATCCAAGCGCGAGCGGGATCATCACCGCGATCGCGATGTGCGCGAGCGTGCGACGCGACGACGACGCGAAGGAACGAACGTGGAAGGGCATGCGAGGACCTCGGTGGGGGAGCGCGCCGGCACGAAACGGCGCGCGACGTGCCGCAATGCGGCGTCCCCGCATTTTATCCGACCCGCTGGGCGCCTTCGCATTGCGCGCAGCTTGCACGAGGACATGCCGATGATCCGCAGATCGATGAACGCCTGGCGACGGACGCGCTGCATTGCGCCGCCCGCATCGTCGACGCGGCGCGGGATGTGAATGGGCGCAATGTTCGCCTTCCTGTCGTCCGCGCCGCGCGACACCGCGGACCCGATCGTTTCCGTCAAGTCGGCTTCGACGTGGTTGCGCGAACTGCCGTCGCTCGATCTGGTCGCGCGCCAGCAACTCGTGCTGCGCGCCTTCGACGGCATGCGCCAGTCGCGCCGTCCGATCGATCTCGCGCGCGCACAGGCGCTGCAATACATCGACGCCGCGCTCGGCGCCGATCGACGCCAGCTTTTCAAGCAATACGTCGAGAGCCTCGAAACGGCACCGAAGGTTTCCGATCGCATCTGGCAGGCGAGCCTCGATCTCGCGCAGGCATTCATCATCGCCTATCAGCGCGTGCTCGAGGAAGCCCTCGCGCCCGCCAGCGTGGGACGCTGGAAGCCGCACGTTCCGATCCTGTTCGCGCGGCTCATCCACTTCTACGGCACCGACGCGCGGCTTCGCGTCTGTCGTCACGAGCGCTGGATTCCGGCGAAGTGGCTCGAATTGCATCGCGCGTACATGCGCGCGACCGAATTGGGCATCGACCGCGTTCCGACGTCGCTCGGTGCATCGGGCGGCAACGGCACACAATGGACGGTCGAGCAGGAGTACGTGTTCACGCTGCTTTTGCACCAGCTGAACAGCGGCAACCTGTCGCCGGCCAATCTCGACTGGGCCGCGTCGCAGGTGCGCGGATTCAGCCGCAAACTCGAGCTCGTCGCGCTGCCGAAGACGATGGAAGGCTTCTTCGTCGACATCGCGGGACGCACGGGCCTTGCGCGACGTACCGGGCAGGACTCAGGGTCGATGCTGCGCTATCTCGACACGACGCCGCTTGCGAACCAGCTCGACATCACGCTTGCGGCGCTTCGCCACTCCGAGGAAACGGACCAGGGACCGGTCGGTCCGATCAACCAGCAGCGCGCGGTGATCCTCGAGAAGGCGCGTGCCGCGATCGCACCCAATCTCAATACCGACATGCGGCGCGATCCGCGTACGCCGTGCGCCGTTGCGGCGCGCGTGCGCATCGGCCTTTCGCGCATCCAGCACGAGCTGTCGAAGCCCGCGAACGAATCGCCTGGCGGCGATACCGCGAGCGGCGAGCAGATCGAGGTCTACGCGGTGACGGGACCGAAGCGTCCCAAGCCCGAAGTCGACGAGGCGGACACGCTGTCGTCGAGCCTCGCCACCTTCTCCGATCCCGTATGGCAGGTGAAGGATCGCAGCCTCGCCGGCTTGCGGATTTGCGCGAGCGGCGGCGTCGGCCAGACGTTGTCGCTCGGCGCGCTCGTCGCGGTGCGCCAGACCGATGCCGAGCGGTGGGTGCTCGGCGTCGTGCGGCGGCTCAACAAGTCGACGCAGGAAGATGTCGAGGCGGGCGTCTCGCTGATCGCCGAGCGCGTGCTCGCCGTGACGCTCTATGCGAAGCGGGAGACGAGCCGCACGCTCGGCATCGTCGTCAACGGACTCGATGCATCGATGATGGGACCGCGCTTCGAAGGCCTTTACCTTCCTCCGCCGTCGCGGCCCGACAAGCCGCTCGTCGTCAAGACGCTGATCGTGCCGACGCACGAATACTCGGAAGGCCGCAAGGTGATCCTGATGACGGGCCACTCGATCTACACGGTTGCGCTGCGCCAGCTCGTCGAGCAGCGCGCCGACTGGAGCTGGGTCGCGATCCAGATCGTCGAGAAGCAGTCGCGCACGCCCGAGTGAAGGCGTTCAGAAGCGTAGCGAGCAGACGCGAGCGCGCCAGGGCCCGGAGCGAGTCCCGCGACAACAGATGCAGGTACGGCGACGGACGAGTGAGGACACGACAAAGCGATCGGGTCGCGCAGTAGCTTACGGACGCCTTCACTGGTCGAGCGGCCGGAAGCGAAGCTCCAAGCTCCGCTGAAACAGATCCGCGGGCACCGGCTTCGGCAGCGGCGATGACTTGAGAATCGCGCGCTGCACCGCGTCGTCGTAGGCGCGAACGCCGCTCGATTTGCGCAGCTTCACGTCGATGATCTCGCCGGTCGGCAATTGCACGATGTCGAACACTGCCTCGGGATTGCCGGGAATGTCGGGCGGGAGATTGATGTTGCCGCGAATCCGGCTTCTGATCTTGTCGATCCAGTCGAGCTGCGCACGGTTACGCGCGGCGGACGCCGCCTGCTGCGCGCGTGCACGCGCCTCGCTGTCGGCTTCGGCGCGCATCTGCGATTCGCGCTCGGCCTGCGCCCGCATCTGCAATTCACGCTCGGCCTGCGTGCGCATCTGCGCTTCCTTCGCGGCTTGCGCCCGCATCTGCTCG
This sequence comes from Casimicrobiaceae bacterium, assembly GCA_035605875.1. Lineage (GTDB taxonomy): Bacteria > Pseudomonadota > Gammaproteobacteria > Burkholderiales > Casimicrobiaceae > VBCG01. The sequence continues at coordinate 30,695 of DATNGN010000062.1, read as the reverse complement.
AGCTGGCGCTGCTGACGCAAGTCGGCCTGCCGCTTCTCCTCGGCCTGTCGTGCCGCGTCCTTGCGCGCCTCTTCCTGCTTGCGCGCCTCGTCCTGGCGGCGCAACTCCTCCTGGCGGCGTGCCTCGCGATCGGCCTGCTCCTGACGCTGGCGCTCGGCTTCCTGCTTCGCCTTCAGCGCGATGTCGGCTTGCGCATCGGGCTTCGGAACAGCGGCCTCGGGCGGCTTCGGTACGGGCTTCGGCGGTGGTGGAGGCGGCTGCGGAACGGGTTGTGGCTTCACCACGGGACGCGGCGTCTGCACGACGGGCGGAGGCGGGGCGTAGAGCTCGGCGGTAACGGCTTCCGGCGTCCGATTGCGCCACGACACGGAGAACACCAGCACCCCGACGAAGAGAAGGTTCACGCAGATCGCGAGGATCAGCGCGGGCCACTTGCCGCGCGGCGACCGCGCGGGCGCGGGACGATCGCGGGGGGACATGACGGTTGCCATCTCAGTGGCGCCGGGCCGCCCCGAGCCACCGATGCACCCCCTTCGGGGGTCGCGAGTGGAGCGAGCGTGGGGGCTTCATCAGACGCCCGGCGGACGTGCGAGCAGGCCGACCCTTTTCACGCCGTTACGCTGCAGCACGTCGAGGATGTCGAGGACGTCCTGGTAGCGCGCATCCTTGTCCGCCGCGATCACCACCGGCCGGTCGCCCGTGGCCTGCGCGGCGAGCACGTCGGCGACGAGCTGATCCTTGGACACCCTGTGAGATGTATTGGAGAGCTTGTCGGAAAGGGTGATCGTCTTGCCTTCGAGGCGCACGTTCAGCGGGTTGTCGGGATTGGTGAGCCTGGAGCCCACCGACGGCAGCTGGATCTCGCCGGGCGCGACGAGCGGCGCCGTCACCATGAAGATGATCAGCAGCACCAGCATCACGTCGATGTACGGCACGACGTTGATCTGGTTGATCGGCTTGCGGGCGCGGCGCATCGGGTATCAGGTGTCGGGTATCAGCCCTGTCTCTGGAGGATGTTCGAGAACTCCTCGATGAACGTCTCGAAGCGGACCGCCAGCCGATCGACGTCGTGCGTGAAGCGGTTGTACGCGACGACGGCCGGAATGGCGGCGAAAAGCCCGATCGCGGTGGCGATCAACGCTTCGGCGATACCGGGAGCAACGTTTGCGAGCGTCGCCTGGCTGACATTGGCGAGACCCCGGAACGCATTCATGATTCCCCAGACGGTCCCGAAAAGGCCGATGTACGGCGACACCGAACCGACGGTCGCGAGGCCGGCCAGGTGCGCCTCGATCGCGTCGATCTCGCGCTGGTAGGTCGCCCGCATCGCGCGTCGCGCGGCATCGAGCGTCACGTCGGCCGCGCTTCCCTGCCGGCGATGCTTCGAGAACTCGCGGAAGCCCGCGGTGAAGATCTGCTCGAGCCCGCCGCCGACCTGCGCCGCGCCCGCCTGCCGGTAAAGCGTCTCGAGGCTTCCGCCCTGCCAGAACTCGTCCTCGAAGGCGTCGGTGTCGCGCGCGATGCGGCGAAGCTGGAAGATCTTGAGAAAGATCTGCCACCACGACCAAAGCGACAGCAGCGCGAGCAGCGCGATGATGCCCTGGACGATGACCGATGCATGGACGATCAGCGTCAGGAAGGAAAGGTCGGTGTGCACGTTCACGCTAGTGGCATTTTCCTGATGTCGGGCGATGGACTTGCAGCACGCGCGCAAGCGCCGCGGGGATGCGTGCGGGACGAAAGCGCGCCGGATCGACGCACGCCAGCGTGATCTCGGCCTTCACGAGCACTTCGTCGTCGCGTTCGACGCGCTGGGCGACGACCAGGCGGCATGCGCCGTGGTCGCGCGCCGTGACGGAGACCGCAAGTCGATCGTCCAATCGCGCCGGCCGCAGGAAATCGATCGTTGCGCGGTGCACGGCGAACGCGACGGCATGCTCGCGCTCGAACGCGGCGAGCGGAAAGCCGAGCGCTTCGAGCCATTCGCTGCGCGCCCGCTCCATGTAGCGCAAGTAGTTCGCGTAGTAGACGACGCCGGCGGCATCGGTGTCCTCGTAGTAGACGCGGATCGGGAAAGCAAAACGCGAAGGCTTCACGATCCGGGAAACAGATCGCCGCCGCTGGCAGGCGCGGCCAATCCGAAATGACGATAGGCGAGCGCCGTCGCGACGCGTCCGCGCGACGTCCGCTGCAGGAGCCCCTGCTGAATCAGGTAGGGCTCGAGCACGTCCTCGATCGTGTCGCGCTCCTCGCCGATCGCGGCGGCGAGATTGTCGACGCCGACGGGCCCGCCGCCGAACTTGTCGAGCACCGTCGACAGGAGCTTGCGATCCATCGCGTCGAGGCCCGACGCATCGACGTCGAGCATCGACAGCGCCGCATCGGCAACCCTGCGCGTGACGTCGCCCGTCGAGCGCACTTCGGCGTAGTCGCGCACGCGACGCAGCAATCGGTTCGCAATCCGCGGCGTGCCGCGCGAGCGCCGCGCGATCTCCAGTGCGCCCTCGGGCTCGACCTTCATCGACAGGAGGCGCGCCGAGCGCGTCACGATCTGCGTCAGTTCCTCCGGCGAATAGAACTCGAGCCGCGCGACGATCCCGAAGCGGTCGCGCAGCGGATTGGTGAGCATCCCCGCGCGCGTCGTCGCGCCGACGAGCGTGAACGGCGGCAGGTCGATCTTCACGCTGCGCGCCGCCGGTCCTTCGCCGATCATGATGTCGATCTGGAAGTCTTCGAGCGCCGGATAGAGGATCTCCTCGACGACCGGCGAGAGCCGATGGATTTCGTCGATGAAGAGCACGTCGCGCGGCTCGAGGTTCGTGAGGAGCGCCGCGAGATCGCCGGGACGCTCGAGCACCGGTCCCGACGTCTGGCGAAGATTCACGCCGAGTTCGTGCGCGACGATGTGCGACAGCGTCGTCTTGCCGAGGCCGGGCGGGCCGAACAGCAGCACGTGGTCGAGCGCGTCAGAGCGCCTTCGTGCCGCCTCGATGAAGATGCCGAACTGCTCACGGATCTTCTGCTGGCCGATGTACTCGTCGAGCCGGCGCGGCCGCAGCGCACGCTCGAGCGCTTCTTCCTGCGTGCCCGCGCTGTTCGTCGCAACGATTCGCGTCAGTTCGTCGTGCTCGATCGCCATCGAAGGTCGGATTGAGGCGCTGCCCGCAGGCGCGCGCGCTGGTTGCGTTTCACGGTTTCGCAAGCAGCTTGAGCGCCTGCCGGATACCGTCGGCGACCGCCACGCCTTCGGGCAATTGCCTGATCGCCGCCGTCGCTTCGCGCTCGCTGTAACCGAGCGCGACGAGCGCGTGCATGATATCCGACGTCGCAGGCGGCGCGCGATTCACACCGACCGTTTGCGTGACGTCGGCGCCGAGCTTGTCCTTGAGCTCGAGCATCAGGCGCTCGGCGGTCTTCTTGCCGATGCCCGGCACGCGCATCAGCCGTCCCGTTTCCTGCAGCGTGATCGCTTGCGCTAGCTCCGCGACCGACAATCCGGACAGCACCGACAACGCGATCTTCGCGCCGATGCCGTTCACCTTCAGCAACTGGCGGAATGCGCGGCGCTCGCCTTCGCTGCCGAATCCATACAGAAGATGCGCGTCCTCGCGCACGACGAAGTGCGTGAACAGCGTCACGCGCTCGCCGTTGCCGGGCAGGTGGTAGAACGTGCTCATCGGCACGTCGACTTCGTAGGCGACGCCCTGGACGTCGAGCACAAGCTGCGGGGGATTCTTCTCGAGGAGGATGCCGGAAAGGCGGCCGATCATGGGCCCGCATTCTACCGCGCGAAAGCAGGGTCAGAGACGACTTTCTCCCGGAGCTGCGGGGATTTGCCGATGTTTCGCGAAAGTCATCTCCGACCCCTGCTTTCGTTTAAGTCACGAGCAGTCGGCCGCTGCGCACGCGATAGCCGCGTCGCGCCAGCGTGCCGACGCCGGTCGATGCATGCGCATGACAAATCGCGGCGGCGAGCGCATCCGCCGCGTCGGCGGTGGGCGTGCCGGGCAGCGCGAGCAGTCGGCGCACCATCTCCTGCACCTGCGGCTTGCGCGCACGGCCGACACCGACGACCGCCTGCTTGACCTGCCCCGCCGTGTATTCGGTCACCGGCAAGCCGGCGAGCACGGCGGCCGCGATCGCGGCGCCGCGCGCCTGCCCGAGCAGGAGCGTCGAATTCGGATTGATGTTGACGAACACCTTCTCGACAGCGACCTCCGTGGGGCGCTCCTCGGCGATCACGTGCGCGAGGTCGCGGACGATGACGCCGAGCCGGACGGGGAGGCTGCTGCCCGCCGCACGAATGCAGCCGCTCTTTACGTAGACGAGCACGTTGCCTTCGGCTTCGAGAATGCCGAAGCCCGTGACGCGAAGCCCGGGATCGATGCCGAGGATGCGCCGTACGCCGATGGCGCGCCCCGCCGCTCTCGGCCCGCTACGCGTCCTCGATCGCGGCCGACGTGTAGACGTCCTGCACGTCGTCGAGCGATTCGAGCGCGTCCAAGAGCTTCTGCATCCGCTGCGCGTCCTCGCCGCGCATGTCGACCTCGGTGATCGGCTTCATCACGACTTCGGCGAATTCGGGCTTGAGGCCTGCCCTGACGAGAGCGTCCTTGACGGCGATGAAGTCGTTCGGCGCCGCGAGCACCTCGATGCTGCCGTCCCCGTGCGTGACGACGTCGTCGGCGCCAGCATCGATCGCGGCTTCCATCACCTTGTCTTCCGCATTGCCGGGTGCGAAGACGATCTGCCCGACGTGTCGGAACAGGAATGCGACGGAGCCATCGGTGCCGAGGTTGCCGCCATGTTTCGAGAATGCGTGCCGCACGTCGGCGACGGTGCGCGTGCGGTTGTCCGTCATGCAGTCGACGATCACCGCGGCGCCATTGATGCCGTAGCCTTCGTAGCGGATTTCCTCGTAGTTCACACCTTCGAGGCCACCCGCGCCGCGCTTGATCGCGCGCTCGATCGTGTCCTTCGGCATGTTGTGGTCGGTCGCCTTGTCCATCGCGAGGCGCAGCCGCGGATTGGCCGACGGATCACCGCCGCCCAGGCGCGCGGCAACCGTGATCTCCTTGATGAGGCGCGTGAAAGCCTTGCCGCGCTTTGCATCGGCGGCGGCCTTCTTGTGCTTTATGTTCGCCCATTTGCTGTGGCCGGCCATGCGCGAAATTATACGGCCTGCAACACGCCTTGGCGCTCGAGAAACTGCGCGAGCGCCGCGAGGCGCACGTTCGCGTCGCTCACTTCAAGCATGCTCTGCTTGATCGCGAGCGGCAACGGCAGAAGCTCGGCCAAACGACACCCAACCCACGTCGCGTCGTCGTAATGCGTCTCGGCGGGAAAATTCTGCGGACCGACGCGCGTCGCGATGAGCTCGAGCAGGCGCGCGAGCGGCGCGTACGCTTCGGCGAGCGAATGCGACGGCTCGTCGTCGATCATCGCGACGTCGCCGACGAGCAGGCCGAGCGTGTCGGGCGTGCGGCCGCGCACCTCGAAGCGCGCTCCGCCGACGGTTGCGACGTGCAGGATGCCTGTCTGCGGCATGTCGACGTTCGTGATGCGCGCGAGCGTGCCGACGCTTGCGATCTGCAGCATCGTGCCGTCGCCGCGCGCGACCTCGTCGCCTTCGATGATCAGGCACACGCCGAACGGCCGCTCGTCGCGCAGGCACGCCTTCGTCATCTCGATGTAGCGCTGCTCGAACACCTTGAGCGGCAGCACGCCGCCCGGAAAGAGCACGGTACGAAGCGGGAAGAGCGGCAGCGATTCGAGCTTCGTCACGTCGCAGTCGGCTTCGTCGGCGCACGCGCGGCCGTCACGTCGCCGGGCGCGAGCTCGCGGTGGCGTACGAGCACCTGGTAGCGCGGCGAGAACGCCTGCGCGAGCCGTTCGACCAGATACACGGAGCGATGCTGGCCGCCGGTGCAGCCGATCGCGACCGTCAGGTAATTGCGGTTGTCGCGCGCGTAATCGGGGAGCCAGCTCGCGACGAAGTGATAGATGTCGCCGTACATCCGCTCGACTTCGGGAATCGCCTCCAGAAATGCGACGACGTCGGCGTGCTTGCCGGTCAGCGGCGAAAGCGCGGGCTCGTAGTGCGGATTGGGCAGGCAGCGTGCGTCGAAGACGAGGTCGGCATCGAGCGGCACGCCGTGCTTGAAGCCGAACGACTCGACCTGCAGCGTGATCTGCGATGGATCGACGGAGACGAAATCCTTGATCCATCCGCGCAGGCTCGCGGCGGGCAACTCCGACGTGTCGAACGTGATGCCGAGTTGGCGCGCATGGGCGAGGAGGTCGCGCTCGTATTCGATCGCTTCGGTCAGCGTGCGATCGCCGCTCGAGAACGGATGGCGCCGGCGCGTCTCCGAGAAGCGCTTGACGAGCGTCTCGACCGTCGCATCGAGGTAGAGCAGACGCACCTGCCAGCCGCGTTGCGACAGCGCGGCCATCGCGTCGGCGAGCCCGGGCAGGCCCGGCCCGGTCTTGACGTCGAGCGCGACGGCGACGCGCTGCTGTCCCGCGCGCTCCAGATACGTCGCCGTCTGCTCGAGCAGCGGAACGGGCAGGTTGTTGACCGCGTAGTACCCGGCATCCTCGAACGCGGCGAGCGCGACGTTCTTGCCCGAGCCGGAGACGCCGCCGATGAGCATGAGGTCCATGGGCGCTAGGATCGAGGATCGAGGAGCGGGGAGCGAGGGAACATCGCCCCTAATCCCCTTCATCCATCAACTTCTGCTGGCGCTCGATGAACTCCTTCGTGCTGTCGATGCCGCGCTGATTGAGCACGAAGTTGCGCACGGCGGCCTCGACGAGCACGGCGAGGTTGCGGCCGGCGGCGACGGGAATCGTCACCTTGCGGATCGGCACCGACAGCACTTCCTGGAACGTCGCGTTCACCTGCAGCCGGTCGAGATCGGAGAACGCCTCGTTGCCGTGATCCTCGAGGTGCACGATGAGCCGCAGCAGCTTGTGCGGACGCACGGCCGTTTCGCCGAAGATCGTGCGGATGTTCAGGATGCCGATGCCGCGCACCTCGAGGAAATCGCGCAGCACCGCCGGGCAGCGACCCTCGATGGTATCGGGCGAGATCCGGTAGAGCTCGACGATGTCGTCGGCGATCAGCCCGTTGCCGCGCGAGATCAGCTCGAGCGCCAGCTCGCTCTTGCCGATCGCCGATGCCCCGGTGATCAGCACGCCGAGCTCGAGCACGTCGAGGAACACGCCGTGCAGCGTCGTCGATTCGGCAAGCACGCGCGACAGGTAGATGCGGAACACGTCGACGATGTGCGGCGACGGCTGCTGCGACGTGACGAGCGCGATCCGGTGCTGGTTGCACATGTCGAGCAGGTGTCGCGGCACCTGCTCGCCGTTGCCGACGACGATCGCGGCGAGCTCCGTCGTGAACATCCGGTTGATCGAGCGGTTGAGCTCGTCCTCAGGCAGTGCGCGCAGGTACGCGAGCTCCGCGGCGCCGAGGATCTGCACGCGGAACGGATGGATCAGGTTCATGTGCCCGATCTGTCCGATCGTCGGCCGCAGCGCGCTTTCGCCGACGAGCATCCGGTCGCCGCCGTCGCGGCCCGCGAGCCACACGAGGCCGAGCTTCTCGCGGTTGTCCTCGAGGAAACGTTCGACGCTGACCTGGCGCACGTGCGACCTCAGTCGGGAAGGGCCGCCCGGACCGACTGATCCGGCCCCTGGGGGGAAGCGAGCGTGGCGGGACGTTTCATCGTTCAGCGTGGCTGCCAGTCGCCGAAGACCGCGGCGAGCGCAGCCTCGTCGTTCGCCGCGCTCAAGCGATCGCGAAAGGCGCGCTCCGAAAACATCTGCGCGAGCTCCGACAGGAGTTGCAGGTGCTGGTCCGTCGCCTGCTCGGGCACGAGCAGCACGAAGACCTGATCGACCGGCTTGCCGTCGGGCGCGTCGAACGCGATCGGCGCGCGCAGTCGCGCGAAGGCGCCGATCGCCGCGGGCAGGCGCGCGATCCGTCCGTGTGGAATCGCGATGCCCTGGCCGAGTCCCGTCGAGCCCAGCTTCTCGCGCGCCGAAAGGCTGGCGGCGACGCTTGCCCGCGGCAGGTTCGCGCTTCGCTCGAACACCTCGCCCATCGCGCCGAACAGCGCTGCCTTCGACGCGACGTCGAGGTCGACGATGATGTTCGAGGCCGGCAGCAGTGCCGCGATCTGATTCACGAAACCGGGTATGCGTCGAGCCGCTCCATGCAAACCCGCCGATTATACGTAGAACGCGCCGAAAATCCCGCCCGGCGCTGCCGAAGCTTCAGTGCGAGCCTTCGGTGTCGCTGCCGACGGACTGGTGCTTGATCGCCTCGGCGTCGGCGCGATGATCCCTGATCTGCTCCTTGTACTTGAGCACCTGGCGATCGAGCTTGTCGGCGAGCCCGTCGATCGCCGCGTACATGTCGGCATCGATGCATTGGACGTGCAGGTCCTTGCCGCGGACGTGCGCGGTGGCCTCCACCTTGTGCTGCAGCTTGTCCACGGTGAGCACGACACTCACATCGATGACATGATCGAAATGCCGGTTGATCCGGTTGAGCTTCGCGTTGACGTAGTCGCGGATCGCGGGCGTGATGTCGAGATGATGTCCGGTGATGTGCAGATTCATCGTGCTCTCCTTCGTTGCTGCGATGACGGCGGATCGCGCCGGGAACGCGCACAAGAGCATTCGCGGCGCGGCGCAACCGGACGCGCCGCTCGCGCCCCTGGGCACGGCAGGCAATCGACTCGTGAAAATCGGATGGAGCGAAGCGAAAGGCGGCTGGGATCGGGGCCGACTGGCGGCTCCGTCGTGCGCGATCGGCGCGGCAAGGGTCGACGAACGAGTCGTCTTCGACCTCCGGCTAACGAGCGCCGCCGGGGCGCCCCAAGGCGCTCGCGCCCGCGCGGAGGGCAGCGCAGTCGCGAAGCGACAAGCGTGGGGCGATCATTCAGAGCGCTTTCCGCATGTTCACAGGCGGAATCTGCAGCGCCTCGCGGTATTTCGCGATCGTGCGGCGCGCGACGAGAATGCCCTGCTCGCCGAGCATGTCGGCGATCTTGCTGTCGGTGAGCGGCGTCTTCGCATCCTCGGCCGCGATCAATTGCTTGATCAGCGCGCGAATCGCCGTCGCCGAGGCCGCGCCGCCGGTGTCGGTCGCGACGTGGCTGCCGAAGAAATACTTGAGCTCGAACGTGCCGCGCGGCGTCAGCATGTATTTCTGGGTCGTGACGCGGGAGATCGTCGATTCGTGCAGCGACAGCATGTCGGCGATCTCGCGCAGCACCATCGGACGCATCGCGACTTCGCCGTGCTCGAAGAAGCGGCGCTGGCGCTCGACGATTGCCTTGGCGACGCGCAGGATCGTGTCGAAGCGCTGCTGCACGTTGCGGATCAGCCACTTGGCTTCCTGCAACTGCGCGGCAAGCTGCTGGTTCGAGCTTTCGCGATTGCGGGTGAGGATGTCGGCATAGATGCGGTTCAACCGCAGCTTCGGCATCGCCGCCTCGTTCAGCGAGGCGACCCACTGATTCCTGACCTTGCGTACGACCACGTCGGGAATGACGTAGTTCGCCTCGGCCTTGGCGAACGCGGCGCCCGGCCGCGGATTGAGGCTGCGAATCAGGTCGCGCACGCCGCGCACGCCGGCGTCGTCGGTATGCAGCAGCCGTTTGAGCTTCGTGAAATCGCGGTTGGCGAGCAGCGCGAGGTTGCCGTCGACGACCTTCAATGCATCGGCGAGGAACGGCGTGCCCGCCGGCAACGCACGCAGCTGCAGCGCGAGGCACTCGGCGCAATCGCGAGCGCCGACACCCGACGGCTCGAAGCTTTGCACGTACTTGAGCGCGATGTTGAGCTCGTCGGCCTCGATCTCGAGCTCCGATGGAAAAAGCTCGGCGATCTCCTCGAGCGGCGTCGCGAGATAGCCGTCGTCGTCGAGCGCATCGATCAGTGCGGTGACGATATGCCGGTCGCGAAGCGGCAGGTTGAGCAGCGCGAGCTGCCCGTTCAGATGATCGCGCAGCGTCGACGTCGCGATCTGCTGCGGCAGGAAATCGTCGTCGTCGTTCGCGTTGCCGCCACCCCAGTCGCTGTCGCCACCGCCGCCGCTGCCATAGTCGGCGAAGTCGGCCACTTCCGGCGCGTCGTCGCGCGTCGCCCGGATTTCGGACGCGGTGTCGCTGGCGGCGACCTCGTGGCTGCGCTCGGCGCCGTCACTGAGGCGTCCGGGGCCCGACAGCGGCACCTCGGCCGCGATGCGATCCTCCTCGACCTCGGCGCGTTCGAGCAGCGGATTTTCCTGCAGCATGCGCTCCACCTCGGCATTGAGCTCGATCGTCGACAATTGCAGCAGCCGTATCGACTGCTGCAGCTGCGGCGTCAGCGTGAGGTGCTGCGATAGCTTGAGCTGGAGCGTCTGTTTCACCGACGAACGCGCTTTCTTGCAGGGGAGCGCGAATCAGAGCCGGAAGTGCTCCCCGAGATAGACTTTCCGGACGTCCTCATTATAGACAATCTCGCCCGGCGCGCCCGATGCGAGCACCCGCCCTTCGTTGATGATGTACGCGCGGTCGCAGATGCCGAGCGTCTCGCGCACGTTGTGGTCGGTGATCAGGACGCCGATTCCGCGCTCCTTGAGGAAGCCGATGATCTTCTGGATGTCGAGCACCGCGATCGGATCGACGCCGGCGAACGGCTCGTCGAGCAGGATGAAGCGCGGCCGCGTCGCGAGCGCGCGCGCGATCTCGACGCGCCGCCGCTCGCCGCCCGACAGCGACACGGCCGGCGCGTCGGCGAGGTGCGAGATCGTCAGATCCTCGAGCAGCGCGTCGAGCCGATTCGACAGCGTGTCGGGATCGAGGTCCTGCAACTCGAGGATCGCGCGCACGTTCTGCGCGACCGTCATCTTGCGAAAGATCGACGCTTCCTGCGGCAGATACGAAAGCCCGCGCCGCGCGCGGCGATGGATCGGCAGCCGCGACAGATCCTCGCCGTCGAGCGAGATCTCGCCGCCGTCGGCGGCGATCAGGCCCACGATCATGTAGAAGCACGTCGTCTTGCCGGCGCCGTTCGGACCCAGCAGTCCGACCACCTCGCCGCTCGCCACCTCGAGCGAGACATCGTGCACGACGGTGCGCGCCTTGTAGCGCTTGCGCAGGTGCGCCGCCGCGAGCGTGCTCGCATCCTCGTGTTGCGGCTGGGGTGCGCGCTGCTCGAAGGCCCCCGCGATGGTCGTGTCGACGGCCGCGCGCGCGTTCACTTCGCGGAGAGCGTCGCATCGGGCGTCAGCGCGAGCGGCGGATCGGCCTTCGCGGTCGCGTTTGCGCGCGCCCCCTTGGCGCCGTCCGACGTCTTGCCGTCCGACTTCGGCGCGCTCTTCGCCGCGTCGCCCTTGGCATCCGATTTCCCGGCGCCACCCTTGCCGTCGCCCGTGCCTTTCGCGTCACCCTTCGGTGCGCTCTTGCCGCCGAGCGGACTGTCGGCGCGCGGCTCGAACACCCCCTGCACGCGCGGTCCCGGTCCTTCGCCGCCGGGCGCGTTCGGCCGGCCTTCGGCCTTCATGAAATTCGTTTCGCTGTTGTACGAGATGTAATTGCCGCGGAACTCGTTGTTGCCCTCCTTGAGCAGCGCGTTGTCGAAGAGCTCGAGCGTGTGCGTCTGGCCGTTGTAGATCGCGTGTTGCGCATAGCCTTCGTAATACTCGTCCGAGTTGTCCTTCTTTTCGCGGAAGCGGATTGGATTGCCCCATGCCGTCGCGGACAGCGAATCGTCGGGGTTCTGCTTGAAGTTGATCCGATCGGCATGAATCGTGAGCGTGCCCTGCGTGATGACGACGTTGCCGCGCAGCGTGCCTGTGCGCTTGTCGAAATCGACCTCCACCGGCTGATCGGCCGAGAAATTGATGTTTTTCTCGCGATCGGCCTTTTCCGCGTGAGCGGGCATCGCGACGAGCGCGATCGCGCAGGCGAGCGCCGCGATCGCTTTCCTTCGGAACGTTCCGGACTGCGTCATTTCGGTGCCGGGTGTTGCGGCGCAAGCGATCCGCTGACGTGCGACTGGATCTGCACGCGCTTCGCCTTGTTGTCGAACTGGAGACCTCGGCCGCGGATTATTCCACGCGGCTCCTCGATCGTCACCGGCTGGTCGGTCGTCACGCGCTGCTCCTTCGTGTCGACGTGCAGAAGGCTCGTCGTCAGCGTGACCGGTCCGCTCGGCGTCGCGCCCGGCGGCGTCGGCGCGTCGTCCGCATCGCGGTGGACGAGCACGTGACCCTTGAACTCGCCATGCTCGCGGTCGCCGGCGATTACTCCTGCATCGGCGGTGATCGTCATCGTCGGCCTTCCCGGCTCGGTCAGCGAAAGCTTCGGGTCCTTGAGTTCGGCGCTGTCGTTGTCCGGAAAGTGCTCGGCACTCACTGCCGACAGCGATTGGCGCGGCAAGCCGTGCGCGTCGAACGTCACCGCCTTGAAATCGCTGAGGAACAGGTCGGGATCGTGGCGCGACGAGCCGTCGCGGTGCATCGCCGCCGGCTGCACCTGGGCGTCGAGCCAGTACGTGAGCGCAGCGAGGCCGCCGAGCAGCAGCACCGGCGACCAGGCGACCAGGCGATCGAAAAAGGCACGGCTGCGATCCATCCTCGTTCCTCGCGACCCGTCAGCGCGTCGACGCGAGCGCCGCCGCCGGGCGGGCGGCAAACGCTTCCTCGGCGTCGCCGTAGCCTTGCGCGGTCAGGATCAGGTCGACGAGCTCGCGCACCGCGCCGCTGCCCCCCTCGCGCGTCGTGACGTAGTGCGCCTGCGCGCGCACCGCGGACGGCGCGTGCGGCACCGTGACGGCGAACCCGCAGGCGGCGAGGACCATGATGTCGGGAAGATCGTCGCCGATGTGCGCGCATGCGTCGGGCGCGAGCCCGAGCTCGGTGCGAATCCGCTGCCAGGGTGCGAGCTTGTCGCGTGCATCCTGGACGAGACGCGCAACGCGCAGCTGCTGCGCGCGATGCGCGACGGCGGGCGCGCTGCTGCCCGTGATCCACGCGACGGCGATCCCGGCCGCGGCGAGGCGGTTCATCGCGACGCCGTCGAGCGCCGAGAACACCTTCATCTCGCGACCCTGGTCGTCGATGTAGATGCGGCCGTCGGTCAGCACGCCGTCGACGTCGCACGTCAAGAGGCGTACGCGTCGCGCGCGCGCAAGGATGTGGGCTCCCACGCTCACCGCCTGGGACTGCCCCGTGCCGCTCGTATCGGCCGTCATCGCTTTCGTTCGTGGATCAAACGACGCGCGCGCGAAAGAGATCGTGCATCTGCACCGCGCCGATCAGCGTTCCTTCGTCGTCGGCGACGAGCAGCGAAGTGATCTTCGGCGGCGTTTCCATCAGCACGATGCAATCCGCGGCGAGCCGCTCCGCGCCGATCGTGCGCGGCGACGTCGTCATGAAGTCGCTGACGCGCGCGGTCTTCGCGTCGGCGACGCGCGACAGCGACCGGCGCAGATCGCCGTCGGTGAAGACGCCCGCGATCCTGTTGCCGCCGTCGACGACGACCGTCATGCCCAATCCCTTGCTCGTCATTTCGACGATCGCTTCGGCGAGCGTCGCGGCCTGCGCCACGCGCGGCAACGAATCGCCGACGCGCATCACGTCGCGTACGCGCGTCAGAAGGCGCCTGCCGAGCGTGCCGCCCGGATGCGAACGGGCGAAATCCTCGACGGAGAATCCGCGCGCGTCGAGGAGCGCCAGCGCGAGCGCATCGCCGAGCGCAAGGGCCGCCGTCGTGCTCGCGGTCGGCGCGAGACCGAGCGGACACGCTTCGGCGTCGACGGCGGCATCGAGGTGCACGTCGGCCGATTGCGCAAGCGAGCTCTTCTCGTTGCCGGTCAGCGCGATCAGCGCGGCGCCCTGGCGCTTCAGATGCGGCGTGAGCAGCATCAGCTCGTCGGTCTCGCCGGAATTCGACAGCATCACGACGACGTCGTCGGCGGTGATCATCCCGAGGTCGCCATGGCCGGCCTCCGCCGGGTGCACGAAGAACGCCGGCGTGCCGGTCGACGCGAGCGTCGCGGCGAGCTTCCGCGCGACGTGTCCCGACTTGCCGATGCCCGACACCACGACGCGGCCGCGACAGCGCAGCATCAGCTCGACCGCGGCGATGAAAGGCGCGGCAAGGCGCGCGGAAAGCGAAAGGATCGCGCGCGCCTCGGTGTCGAGGACGTTGCGGGCGAGGGTCAGGGCGCGATCCGAGTCGACGACGCGCGACAAGGCGTCGCGCGCATGCTCGCGCGCATCCGCATGGGCGATCATCGTGCGAAGTATACCGTCACCCACTCGCGACTCCACCTGGCCGGCGCTCGCGTGATAACGTCTGCGGCACGCGTGAAGCGACGCTCGCATGCCGAACACGCTGCTCCTCATCCTGCTGCTGCTCGCCGCGTCGGTCGTCGCCGTCGCCATCTGCCGCAGCGTGCGGTTGCCGCCGATCCTCGGCTACCTGCTCGTCGGCGTCATCCTCGGGCCGCACGCGCTCGCGATCGTGCCGAACGACGAGACGACGCGCGAGCTCGCCGAGTTCGGCATCGTGTTCCTGCTGTTCTCGATCGGCCTCGAGTTCAGCCTGCCGCAGCTTCGCGCGATGCGTCGCGCGGTGTTCGGGCTCGGCCTCGCGCAGGTCGCGATCACGACGATCGCCGGCACGATCGCGTTGCAGCTCCTGGGGTTCGGCTGGCGCGCGGGCATCGTCCTCGGCGGCGCGCTCGCGATGAGCTCGACGGCGATCGTGTCGAAGATGCTCGCCGAGCGTGGCGAGTTCGGCACGGCGCACGGCCGCGACGTGATGGGCATCCTGCTCTTCCAGGATCTCGCCGTCGTGCTGTTCCTGATCCTGATTCCGTCGCTCGCGCTTCCCGGTCTCGACACCGGTCGCGCGCTGGCGGGCGCCGTGCTCAAGGCGGCGATCGCGCTTTCGCTGATCCTGTTCTTCGGGCAGCGGCCGATGCACGCGTGGTTCATGCTGGTCGCACGGCAGCGCTCGTCGGAGCTCTTCGCGCTGAACGTGCTGCTGGTGACGCTCGGCATGGCGGCGATCACCCAGTTCTTCGGGCTTTCGCTCGCACTCGGCGCATTCCTCGCCGGAATGCTGATTTCCGAAACCGAATTCCGCTATCAGGTCGAGGACGACATCAAGCCGTTCCGCGACGTGCTGCTGGGACTCTTCTTCATCACGATCGGCATGATGCTCGACCTGCACATCGACGACGTCGTCGCCGGCGAGGCGCTGCTGCTCCTGATCTTCCCGGTCGGCGCGAAGCTCGTGCTCGTCGTCGTGCTCGCGCGGGTATTCGGCGCGCCGCCCGCAACTGCGCTGCGCACCGGCTTCTATCTCGCGCAGGCCGGCGAGTTCGCGCTCGTCATGCTGGCGCTCGCGACCGGCCATCGCTTCATCTCGCCGCGCTTCGAGCAGGCGGTGCTCGCCGCGATGATCCTGTCGATGCTGCTCGCGCCGCTGATGATCCAGCATGCCGAGCGTTTCGTCCGCAAGTTCACGGCGAACGACTGGCTCGCGCGCGCCGCCGAGCTCACGCAGGCGGCGGCCACGTCGATGGCGCGGCAGGACCACGTGATCGTCGCGGGCTACGGGCGCAGCGGGCAGAACCTGACGCGGCTCCTCGAGCGCGAGGACATCGGGTACGTCGCGCTCGATTCCGATCCAGCGCGCGTGCGCGAGGCGGCCGACGGCAGGACCGTGATCTACGGCGACGCGAGCCGGCGCGAGATGCTCGTCGCGGCCGGTCTCGCCAAGGCGCGCGCCGTCGTCATCTCGTTCGACGACACGCCGGTCGCGCTCAAGATCCTGCATCACGTCCAGCAGTTGCAGCCGACGGTGCCGGTGATCGTACGCACGCGTGACGATGCGGAGATCGGCAAGCTGATCGCGGCCGGCGCAACGGAAGTGGTGCCGGAGGTGCTCGAGGGCAGCCTGATGCTCGCGTCGCATTCGCTGCTGGTGCTCGGAATACCGCTCGTGCGCGTGCTCGCGCGGATCCGCGAAGTGCGCGAAGCGCGTTACGCGCTGTTTCGCGGCTTCTTCCACGGCACGACGGACTTTGCCGCCGATGACAATGTCGAGCCGCGACTGCACACGGTGCACCTTTCCGAGCGTGCGCGCGCCGTCGGCCGGTCGCTCTCGGAAGTCGAGGTCGGCACGCGCGTCGAAGTGACCGGCATTCGCCGCCACGGCGCGCGGTCGGTCCGCCCGGGTCCCGACTGGCGCTTCGAGCCAGGCGACACCGTGGTGCTGCTCGGCCGGCCCGTCGATCTCGCCCGCGCGGAGAAGCGTTTGCTCGAGGAGGCGTAGCCGCCGCTACGGCGCAAGCGAGCGGCGTTCGGAAGGCCGCCCGCCAACCGGCTACAATCTACGGTTCGCCCTTCCCGCTGTCTCCCAATGCCTGTTGTCGAAACGGCTGCCGTCTCGCCGACGTGCCCGACTGAAATCGCCGTCCGCCTGACGGGCGTGACGTTCGGCTACGACCGCGCGCGCCCGGTATTGCGCGGCATCGACATGACGGTGCCGCGCGGCCGCCTCGTCGCCATCATGGGCGGATCGGGTTGCGGCAAGACGACGATCCTGCGTCTGATCGGCGGCCAGCTGCGCGCGCAGGCGGGCACGGTGACCGTGGCCGGCGAGGACGTCGGCGCACTCGATCGCGACGCGCTCTTCGCGCTGCGCCGCAAGATCGGCATGCTGTTCCAGTTCGGTGCGCTGTTCACCGACATGTCGGTGTTCGAGAACATCGCGTTCCCGTTGCGCGAGCACACCGAATTGCAGGAGGAGCTGGTTCGCGACCTCGTGCTGATGAAGCTCAACGCCGTGGGACTGCGCGGCGCCGCGCAGTTGTATCCGTCGGAGCTTTCCGGTGGCATGTCGCGCCGGGTCGCGCTCGCGCGCGCGATCGCGCTCGATCCGATGCTCGTGATGTACGACGAGCCGTTCGCCGGTCTCGATCCGATCTCGCTCGGCATTGTCGGCCAGCTCGTGCGTCGATTGAACGATGCGCTCGGCATCACGTCGATCGTCGTGACGCACGACATCTACGAGTCGCTGAAGATCGTCGACTACATCTATTTCGTCTCGGAAGGCCGGATCATCGCGCAGGGGACGCCCGGCGAGGTCCGTGCGTCGCACGATCCGTTCGTGCGCCAGTTCGTCGACGGACAGCCCGACGGGCCGGTACCGTTCCACTATCCGGCGAAGGCGATCGGCAGGGAGTTCTCCTCCCATGTTCGCTGACACAGTCGCCGGCGCGCTGCGCCGCATCGGTGGGGCGACGCTCGATTCGCTCGCACGCCTGGGCTTCGCCGCGCGCTTCTCGGTCGCGATCGTCACGCACCTGCCGGGCGCGTTTCGCCGCCTGTCGCTCACGCTGCGCGAGATCTATTTCGAAGGCGTGCTGTCGCTCGTCATCATTCTGGTGTCGGGACTGTTCGTCGGCATGGTGCTCGCGCTCCAGGGCTACGACGTGCTGACGCGCTATGGCGCGAACGAGTCGCTCGGCATCCTCGTTGCGCTGTCGCTCGTGCGGGAACTCGGCCCGGTCGTGGCCGGTCTGCTGTTTGCGAGTCGCGCGGGCAGCGCCGTCACCGCCGAGATCGGACTGATGAAGACGACCGAGCAGCTGTCCGCGATGGAGATGATGGCCGTCGATCCGCTCGCGCGCGTCGTCGCGCCGCGCTTCGTCGGCGGCATCGTCTCGATGCCGCTTCTCGCGTCGCTGTTCTCGACGCTCGGCATCTTCGGCGCGTATCTCGTCGGCGTGCGCCTGATCGGCATCGACGCCGGTTCGTTCTGGGGCAACATGCAGGCGGCCGTCGATTTTCGCTACGACATTCTCAACGGTTTCATCAAGAGCGTCGTGTTCGGCATTGCCGTCAGCGCCATCGCTGTCTTCGAGGGCTACAACGCCCGACCGACGGCGGAAGGCGTTTCGTCGGCGACGACGCGCACCGTCGTCGCGAGCTCGCTTTCGATCCTCGCGCTCGATTTCGTGCTCACCGTGTTCATGTTCAGGGGCGTCGGCGTATGACCGCCGCACGGCCGCCCGAAGGCGCTCGCCCCCTCCGTCGGAGGGGGAAGGCGCCCGCGAAGCGGGCCGCCTCGGGGGAGGTTATCGTATGAGTCCCGTTCCGTTCTGCGGCACTGCCGGCAGTTCGTCGACGCGATGAACCGCGCGACGCTCGATCTGTGGGTCGGCATCTTCGTGACGATGGGCATCGCGGCGATCCTGTTCCTCGCGCTGAAGGTCGGCAATCTGGCGTCGGTCGGCAGCACGCCCGGCTATCATCTGCAGGCGGCGTTCGACAACATCGGCGGCCTCAAGCTGCGGGCGCCGGTGAAGGCGGCCGGCGTCGTCGTCGGTCGCGTCGAGCAGATCAGGCTCGATCCGCAGACGTACCAGGCGATCGTCTCGATGAAGATCGACCGCGGCTTCCAGTTCACGAGGGACACGATCGCGTCGATCCTGACGTCGGGGCTGCTCGGCGAGGTCTACATCGGCCTCGATTCGGGTGGCGATACGAAGATGCTCGCCGATGGCGATCGGATCATGAAGACGCAATCGGCAATCGTGCTCGAGAAGCTGATCGGACAGTTCCTGTTCGACAAGGCCGCGACCGGGACCGCGCCCGCTGCCACACCTCAGCCGGGCGCAGCGGCGGCCGCCGCAGGAGCGGCGAAATGAACGCTGTAGAGCCGCCTCAAAGCGCGAACGCCGCGCCCCCGGGGAGCAGCGAAGCGCCGAAGGCGCAAGCGTGGGGCGATCATGCAAGCGCCACCCTGCGTCGTGTCGGCGCGACTCGACGAATCGCGGCGGCGTGCGTCGCGACCGTGCTCCTCGGCGGATGTGCAATGGGCCCGATGCGCGAGGACCCGTTCGAGCCGATGAATCGCGTCTCCTACAAGGTGCATCAGCAGATCGACGGCAAGATCGTCAAGCCGGTCGCGGAGGCGTACGTCCAGTACACGCCGAAGATCGTCCGGACCGCTGTCAGCAATTTCTTCGGCAACATCGACGACATGTTCTCGTTCGTCAACGACGTGCTGCAGGGCAAGCCGGACAAGGCCGGCAACGACCTCGGCCGCGTGATCACGAACACCGGGTTCGGCGTGCTCGGCCTGATCGACATTGCGGGCAGCGCCAACATTCCGAAGGGCAACGAGGACTTCGGCCAGACGTTCGGCGTCTGGGGCATTCCGCAGGGACCTTACCTTTTCATCCCGGTCTTCGGGCCCACGACGGTGCGTGATGGAAGCGGCTGGCTGATCCGCGGCTACGCAAGCCCGGTCAACTTCATCAACGACGCTCCGACGCGCGACGTGCTGTGGGCGCTGAACCTCGTCGATCTGCGCGCCTCCGCGTTGCAGACCGAGAACGTGCTGAACCAGGCGGCCCTCGATCCTTACACGTTCATCCGGCGCTCGTATCTGCAGCGCCGCGAGTACCTCGTGTATGACGGCAAACCGCCGCCACCGAAGGAAGACGAACAATGACGTTCGACTCGAAGCGCCGCGCGGTCATCGGCGCGCTGCGATTGTGTGCGATGCTCGCCGCGCTCGTCGCGGTGCCCGCGTTCGCGCAGGAAGCGCCCGACGCGCTCGTCAAGCGGGTGTCGCAGGAGGCGCTGTCGATCATCAAGAGCGATGCGCGCGTGCAGGCCGGCGACCAGGCGCACATCCGCGATCTGATCGAAGCGAAGATCGCGCCGCATTTCGACATGGACCGGATGACGGCGCTCGCCGCCGGCCGCGCCTATCGGCAGGCGACGCCCGAGCAGCGCAAGCGTCTCGCCGACGAGTTCAAGTCGCTGCTGATCCGCACCTATGCGAACGCGCTCAACCAGTATCGCGACCAGACGATTTCCTACGAGCCGCTGCGCGCCGAGCCGAACTCGACCGAGGTGACCGTGCGTACGCAGGTGAATCGGCCGGGGCAGACGCCGGTGTCGATCGATTACAGCATGGAGAAGACGCCTTCCGGCTGGAAGGCGTACGACGTGATCGTCGGCGGCGTCTCGCTCGTGACGAATTATCGCGACGAGTTCACGCAGCAGTTGCGCCAGGGCGGCATCGACGGATTGATCAACGCACTCGCGGCGAAGAATGCCGCCCCGCCCCCGGCGGCGAAATGAGCGACGTCCAGGCAGCGACCGGCACGTTCACGACCGAAGGCGACGCATGGCGCTTCGACGGCGCGCTGACGTTCGACGATGCCGCTGCCGTTTTCGCGGCGTCGCAAGGCGTCGCGCTGCCGGCAGGCGGTGTCGTCGACTTCGCGCGGATGACGCGCGCCGATTCGACGGCGCTCGCCATCGTGATCGCGTTGAAGCGGCGCGCCACGGCGGAAGGCCGTACGCTTCGCGTCGAAAACCTCCCGCAATCGCTGCGCTCGCTCGCGACTGTCTACGGCGTCGACAATCTGATCGATTGAGGATCGAACCGGATCGTGCGCGTTCGCGTGGACCGACATGAGCGTCGATGCCGTCGAAGTCGCCGGTGTCGCGCGCCGCTTCGGTGACGTGCATGCGCTCCTCGGCGTCGATCTCACGGTTGCGCAGGGCGAGTTCTTCGGCCTGCTCGGTCCCAACGGTGCCGGCAAGACGACGCTGATCTCGATCCTTGCCGGCCTCACGCGCGCGGATCGCGGCACCGCGCGAATCCTCGGTCACGACGTCGTCACCGATTACCGCGAGGCGCGGCGCCTGCTCGGCGTCGTGCCGCAGGAGCTCGTGTTCGATCCGTTCTTCACGGTGCGCGAGACGCTGTCGATCCAGTCGGGCTACTTCGGCCTTCGGCACAACGACGCGTGGATCGACGAGCTGCTCCATCACCTCGACCTCACGTCGAAGGCCGACGCGAACATGCGCGCGCTATCGGGCGGCATGAAGCGGCGCGTGCTCGTCGGGCAGGCGCTCGTGCACAAGCCGCCCGTCATCGTGCTCGACGAGCCGACGGCGGGCGTCGACGTCGAACTGCGCCAGAGCCTCTGGGCGTTCATCCGCAAGCTCAATCGCGACGGCCATACGATCATCCTGACGACGCATTACCTCGAGGAGGCCGAGGCGCTCTGCGGACGCATCGCGATGATGAAGGCCGGACGGATCGTCGCGCTCGACACGACGCAGCATCTGCTGTCCCGCTTCGCGGGACTCACGGTGCGCGTGTCGGCGTCACGCCTTCCCGATGACTGGACGCGTCGTTTGAACGACCGCGAAGGATCGGTCTACTACCTCGGCCTCGAGAACTACGCCGAGCTCGAGCGGCTGCTCGCGTCGTTCCGTGTCGCGGGAATCGCGATCGACGAGCTGACGCTCGCCGGAACCGATCTCGAGCAGGTCTTCCTGCGCATCATGGCGGGCACCGAAACGACCGACGAGACGAAGCGGCCTGCCGAGGTGCCCGAATCGTGATCCAGCGAACGAGAGCCGCACGGCCCCGTCACCCCGACCCTCCCCCCGGGCGCGGGGAGAGGGCGCCGAGCGTCAGCGAGGCGGATGACGGGGGAAAAGGACGGCCGATACCCGGCGCGGTGGTGCGCTCGGGCTTGCTCACGCTGCTGCAGAAGGAACTGCTGCGCTTCTGGAAGGTGAGCTTTCAGACGATCGCGGCGCCGGTCCTGACGGCGCTCCTCTACCTGCTGATCTTCTCGCACGTCCTCGAATCGCGGGTGTCGGTGTTCAACGGCCAGGTCCGCTACACGGCCTTCCTCGTGCCGGGGCTCGTCATGATGTCGGTCCTGCAGAACGCGTTCGCGAACGCGTCGTCGTCGCTGATCCAGTCGAAGATCACCGGCAACCTGATCTTCGTGCTGTTGCCGCCGCTGTCGCCGCTCGACATGTTCGCGGCGTACGTGCTCGGCGCCATGGTGCGCGGCCTCGTCGTCGGCCTCGGCGTCTTCGTCGTCACGCTGCTGCTCACGCCGGGCCCGGTCGTGATCGCGCACCCGCTCGTCGCCATCGCGTTCGCCGTGCTCGGCAGCGGCATCCTCGCGACGCTCGGCATGATCGCCGGCATCTGGGCCGACAAGTTCGACGAGCTGGCGGCGTTCCAAAACTTTCTGATCATGCCGCTCACGTTCCTGTCCGGCGTCTTCTATTCGATCCATACGCTGCCGCCGTTCTGGCAGGCGCTGTCGCATTTCAATCCGTTCTTTTATATGATCGACGGGTTCCGCTACGGGTTCTTCGGCCTGTCGGACATCGCACCCGGCGTCTCGCTCGCGCTCGTAGCCGCGGCCGCCGCAATCCTCGCCGCGCTCGCGCTCACGATGCTTGCGCGCGGCTACAAGCTTCGGCACTGACGGACTGCTCATGGTGACATCGGAATCGATCGAGGCCTCGATCCGCAAGGGTCTCGAATGCGAGGCCGTCGAAGTCGACGGCGACGGCCATCACTTCGAGGCGCGCATCGTCTCGCCGGCGTTCCGCGGGCTGTCGCGCATCGCGCGCCACCGGCTCGTCTATCACGCGATGGGCGATCGGATGCGCGAGGAAGTGCACGCACTGTCGATGACGACGCTGACGCCCGAGGAAGCGGCATCGCATGGATAAGCTCGTCATCCAGGGCGGCCAGCGGCTGCGCGGCGAGGTTCGCGTCTCTGGCGCGAAGAACGCGGCGCTGCCGATCCTCTGCGCGTCGCTGCTCACCGCCGAACCGTTGACGCTCACGAACGTGCCGCGCCTGAACGACGTGCGGACGATGGGCGCGCTCCTGTCGCAGATGGGCGTGCGCCAGCAAAGCGACGAGCCCGATGCGATCACGCTCGACGCGTCGCGGATCGACTGGCCGCTCGCGCCGTACGAGCTCGTGAAGACGATGCGCGCGTCGATCCTTGCGCTCGGACCGCTGCTCGCGCGCTGCGGCGAAGCGCGCGTGTCGCTGCCCGGCGGCTGCGCGATCGGCCTGCGGCCCGTCGACCAGCACGTGAAGGGCCTGCAGGCGATGGGCGCCGAGATCGACCTCACGCACGGCTACGTCAATGCGCGCGGGGCGCGGCTGCGCGGCGCGAGCTTCGTCTTCGACGTGGTCACCGTGACCGGCACCGAGAACCTGATGATGGCCGCGGCGCTTGCCGATGGCGTGACGACGCTCGACAACGCGGCGCGCGAGCCCGAGATCGTCGATCTCGCCGCCTGCCTCGGCGCGATGGGCGCGAAGATCACCGGCGCGGGTTCCGACCGGATCGTCATCGAAGGCGTGCCGCGTCTTCGCGGCACCCGCTACGCGATCATGCCCGATCGCATCGAGACGGGCACCTTTCTCGCAGCGGCCACCGCGACGCGTGGCGACGTGCTCGTCCGCGGCGCCGGCATCGACGCACTGGCGGCGGTCGTCGACAAGCTTCGCGAAGCCGGCGCACGGATCGACGTCGACGGCGATGCGATGCGCGTCCGCGGCAACGGCGACCTGCGCGCCGCGAACGTGCGCACGGCGCCGTTCCCCGCGTTCCCGACCGACATGCAGGCGCAGTTCATGGCGCTCGCGACACGCGCCGAAGGTGCGTCGGTGATCACCGAGACGATCTTCGAGAACCGGATGATGCACGTGCAGGAGCTGAAGCGGCTCGGCGCCGATATCGAGGTCGAAGGCAACGCGGCGATCGTCCGCGGCGCGACGCGCCTGACCGGCGCGAACGTGATGGCGACCGACCTGCGCGCATCCGCATGCCTCGTGATCGCGGGCCTCATTGCCGACGGTGAAACGACGATCGACCGCATCTACCATCTCGACCGCGGTTACGAGCGCATCGAGGACAAGCTTTCGGCGCTCGGCGCGTCGATACGGCGTGTAGGAACGTGACGTCCGCCGATCTCTCGGCGCAGGATCTCGCGCGCGCGCCGCTCGGCCGGCCGAGCCGCCATCCCGACCGCTATGCGGCGGACCTGCTCTTCACCGTGCCGCGCGCGCCGCAGCGCGAGGCGCTCGGCATCCGTGGCGCATTGCCGTTCACCGGTGCCGACGTGTGGACCGCCTACGAGCTGACCTGGCTCGACGAAAGCGGCAAGCCCCAGATCGCGCTCGCCACGCTGAACGTGCCGGCCGAGTCGCCGTCGATCGTCGAGTCGAAGTCGATGAAGCTCTATCTGGGCTCGTTCGCGCAGACGCCGTTCGCGGGCATGACCGACGTTTCGGCCACGATCGAGCGCGACCTGTCGCGCGCTTGCGGCGCACGCGTCGGCGTCACGCTGCGCGGTCCCGCGTCGTTCGACGTGCAGTCGATTCGCGAGCTCGCAGGCGAAAGCCTCGACGACCTGCGCACGAGCTGCGACGTCTACGACGTCGATCCCGCGTTGCTCGCGGCGAACGGCGCGAGCGTCGACGAGACGCTGACGAGTCGCCTCTTCCGTTCGGTGTGCCCGGTGACCGGGCAGCCTGACATCGCGTCGATGCAGATCGCCTATCGCGGACCGCGGATCGATCGCGAGGCGCTGTTGCGCTATCTCGTCTCGTACCGCTGCCACGCCGGTTTCCACGAGCACTGCGTCGAGCGCGTCTTCACCGACATCAGGGCGCACTGCCGCGCCGAGCGGCTCACCGTGCTCGCGCGGTTCACGCGCCGCGGCGGGCTCGACATCAACCCGTTCCGCACGAACGCGGGTGTGGCCAACCCGGACAACGTGCGCACCGCTCGGCAGTAGAAGCAAGTCATGACGGGCGTCTCGTCCGCCTGGACGGCGATTCGGGGTGCGCTGCTGACCTTCGACAGCGACCCGTTCGTCGACGACGCGCAGGCGTGCCGTTACGAGTCCGACGCGATCGTCGCGATGGCGGACGGACGCGTCGTTGATTGCGGCGCGGCCGACGCCGTCGCGAGGCGGCTACCGCCCGATACGCCGATCACGCACTATGGCGACGCGCTGATCAGCGCCGGCTTCATCGACGCGCATGTCCACTATCCGCAATTGCCGGTGATCGGCGCCGGCGGCAAGCCGCTGCTCGAATGGCTCACGTCGCGCACGTTCCCGGCCGAAACGCGCTACGCCGACATCGACTACGCGCGCGACGTCGCCGTTCGCTATGTCGACGAGAACCTGCGCCACGGCATCACGATGGCGGCCGTGTTCGGCACCGTGCATCCGCAGTCCGTCGACGCGCTGTTCGAGGAATGCGCGCGGCGTGGCCTGCGAATGATCGGCGGCAAGGCGCTGATGGATCGCCATGCGCCCGCCGATCTGCTCGACACGGCGGTTCGAGGCTACGACGAGAGCAAGGCGCTGATCGCGCGCTGGCACCGGCACGACCGGCTCGCCTACGCGATCACGCCGCGCTTCGCCGCGACGTCGACGCCCGAGCAGCTCGAAGCGGCTGCGGCTCTCTGGCACGAGACGCCCGGCGCCTACCTGCAATCGCACGTCGCAGAGAATCGCGCGGAAGTCGAGTGGATCGCGTCGCTGTTCCCGAACGATGCGCGCTACCTCGATGTCTACGACCGCTTCGGTCTGCTCGGACCGCGCGCGATCTACGCGCACGGCATTCATCTCGACGACGTCGACTTCGCGCGGCTTGCCGAAACCGGTACCGCGATCGCGCATTGCCCGACGTCGAACAATTTCCTCGGCAGCGGCCTCTTCGCGCTGCACCGTGCGCGGACGCCGAGCCGCCCGGTGAACGTGGCACTGGGCACCGACCTCGGCGCGGGCACGAGCTTCTCGATGCTGCGGACGATGCAGGCCGCGAGCGAGGTTGCGCATCTGCAGAGCCGTCCATTGTCGCCGCTTCGCGCATGGTGGCTCGCGACGCGAGGGGCGGCGCGCGCGCTCGATGTCGACGATGCGATCGGCACCGTCGCGCCCGGTCGCGAAGCGGACCTCGTCGTGATCGATCTGCGCTCGACGCCGCTGATCGATTTCCGCATGCGTAGCGTCGAGAACATCGACGACGCGCTCGCCGTGCAGATGGCGCTTGGCGACGATCGTGCGATTCGCGCAACGTACGTTCACGGGCGTCTTGCGTGGGACCGCGACTCGCCTCTGTAGGAGCGCGCCCGACAGCATCACGCGGGTGATGGGTACCCCCACGCTCGCGGCTTCGCCGCACCGCTGCCCCCAAGGGGGCGCAACTCGCGCCTTGCGGCGGCCCGGCGGCGCGAATCCTTGAACCCCGCGCTTCGTCGTCTGCCCAAACTGAAGGGCATCACGACGGAGGCACCATGAAGCACGGCGTTCTGAAACTCGCGCTGGCGGGCATTGCCGCAAGCGGATTGCTCGCAGGCTGTGCAACGACGGTCGACTGGGGAGGCCCGCTCGGCCATTACCGGTATCACTACGATTCGCGGCCGATCGTCTATTCGGGCGGCAGCTACGACAGGTCCGATCGCGCGCCGACGACGTACGAGGCGCCGGCCATCGTCGACAGGCCGGTGGTGTCGTTCTATCACCACGATGACGACGACTGAAGTGCATTGACGGTCGCGCCGGCGAGGCGCGGCACCACCCGAAACGGCGCGGGCGGGAGAGGGGGCTCCGGTAGAATCGACGGGCTGTAATCCCGGATCCCGCATTGTCCACGCTTACGCTCGCGCTTTCGAAGGGACGTCTCCTCGACGAGACGCTCCCATTGCTCGCGCGTGCCGGCATCGTCCCTGTCGAGGATCCGCGTGCGTCGCGCAAGCTCATCGTCGCCACGTGCGCGCCGGGCGTCTCGCTCGTGATCCTGCGCGCGACCGACGTGCCGACCTACGTGCAATACGGCGCGGCGGACCTGGGCGTCGTCGGCAAGGACGTGCTGCTCGAGCACGGCACCAATAACCTCTATCAACCCCTCGATCTCGGCATCGGCCGCTGTCGCCTCGTCGTCGCGGCGCGACGCGACTACGACTGGTCACGCTCGGTGCAGCGCGGGGCGCGGATCGTCGTCGCCACGAAATACGTGAACACGGCCCGCCAGCACTTCGCGGCGAAGGGCATGCACGTCGACCTGATCAAGCTGTACGGATCGATGGAGCTCGCACCGCTCGCGGGGCTCGCCGATGCGATCGTCGATCTCGTGTCGACCGGTCACACGCTGCAGGCGAACGACCTCGTCGCGGTCGAGGACATCATGCCGATCACCGCGCGACTGATCGTCAATCCGGGCGCGCTCAAGCTCAAGCGCGACGCCGCGAAGCCGTTGATCGACGCCATCGCCGATGCCGCCGGAGTGATCGCGTGAGCGATGAAAGGCTCGAACTGCGGCGTCTCGACACGGCGCAGCCCGGCTTCGATCGGGCACTCGACGTGCTGATCGCCTTCGAAGTCGCCCAGGATCCGGCGATCGATGCGGCGGTCGCGGCGATCATCGCCGACGTGCGTGCCCGCGGTGACGCGGCCGTGCTGGACTACACGCGGCGCTTCGATCGCGTCGACGCGTCGCGGGTCGCCGATCTCGCGGTCGATGCCGAAGCCATGCGCGATGCGCATGCGAGCCTCTCTGCGAAACAGCGCGATGCACTGACGCTCGCCGCGCAACGCATTCGCGATTTCCACGAGCGGCAGAAGGACGGAGGCTTTTCGTTTCGCGACGCGGACGGCAGCGAGCTCGGCCAGCGGGTGACGCCGCTCGATCGCGTCGGGCTCTACGTGCCCGGCGGCAGGGCCGCGTATCCGTCGTCGGTGCTGATGAACGCGATTCCCGCACGGGTCGCGGGTGTCGGCGAGATCGTGATGGTGGTACCGACGCCCGGCGGCGTGCGCAATCCGCTCGTGCTTGCCGCCGCGCATCTGGCCGGCATCACGCGCGCGTTCGCGATCGGCGGTGCACAGGCGATCGGCGCGCTCGCGTACGGCACCGAGACGATTCCGGCCGTCGACAAGATCTGCGGCCCCGGCAACGCGTACGTTGCGGCCGCGAAGCGCCGCGTCTTCGGCACCGTCGGCATCGACATGGTGGCCGGCGTGTCGGAAATCCTGATCATCGCCGACGCGAGCGCCAATCCCGACTGGGTTGCGATCGATCTTTTATCCCAGGCCGAGCACGACGAAATGGCGCAGGCGATCCTGCTCACGCCGGACGCCACGCTGATCGACCGCGTTGCCGCGAGTGCCGCACGCTGGTTCGAGCAGATGCCGCGCGCGCCGATCATCGCCGCGTCGTTCGCGCGTCGCGGCGCGTTGATCCGCACGCGCGATTTGGCCGAGGCCTGCGCGCTCGCCAATCGGATCGCGCCGGAACATCTCGAGCTCGCCGTCGCCGATCCCGATGCGCTGCTGCCGCAGATCCGTCACGCCGGCGCGATCTTTCTCGGCCACCATGCGAGCGAGGCGCTCGGCGATTATTGCGCGGGGCCGAACCACGTGCTGCCGACCGGACGCACCGCACGCTTCTCGTCGCCGCTCGGCGTCTACGATTTTCAGAAGCGGTCGAGCGTGCTGCGCATTGCGCGCAAGACGGCGCAGGCGCTCGCGCCGTTCGCCGTCGAGCTCGCGACGGGCGAGGGACTCGAGGCGCATGCGCGCTCGGCGGGTGCGCGACTCGAGGCGGGCGGATGAACGCCGCGGCTGCCGAGGCAAGGCGGCGCTGCATCGAGCGCAGCGTGCGTGACGACGTTCGCGCGCTCACGCGCTACGACGTGCCGGATGCGGCGGGCTTCATCAAGCTCGATGCGATGGAAAATCCGTACGCGCTGCCGCCTGACCTCGGGCAGGCGCTCGGCGCCGCGCTTTCCCGTGTCGCGATCAATCGCTATCCGGATGGCGATGCGCGTGCGGTCAAGAATGCGTTGCGCGACGCGCTGTCGCTGCCCGCCGACGCCGGCCTTCTGCTCGGCAACGGCTCCGACGAGCTGATCCAGATCATCACGTCGGCGCTCGGGCGTTCCGACGCCGGCGTGCTCGCGCCCGATCCGTCGTTCGTCATGTACAGGCGCAACGCGCTGATGGCGCGAGCGCCGTTTACGGCTGTCGCGTTGCGCCGCGACTTCACGCTCGACGTCGACACGATGCTCGCGGCGATCGAGCAAGCGCGTCCGGCGTTGGTCTTCCTCGCTTATCCGAACAACCCGACGGGAAACCTGTTCGATGCGCAGGACGTCGAGCGGATCATTCACGCTGCCCCCGGTCTCGTCGCGATCGACGAGGCGTACTACGCATTCGCCGATGCGTCGTTCCTGCCGCGCGTGCTCGACTTCCCGAACCTGATCGTCATCCGCACCGTATCGAAGATCGGCATGGCGGGCTTGCGCCTCGGTTATGGGGTCGCGCATCCCCACTGGATTGCCGAGTTCGACAAGCTGCGGCCGCCGTACAACGTCGGAAGCCTCGCGCAGGCGGCGCTGCCGCTGCTGCTTGCGCACGCCGACGTATTTGCCGAGCAGGCGGAAGCCATCAAGGCCGAGCGCGCACGCGTCGCCGATGCGCTCGCTGCATTGGGCGCAACGGTTTTTCCGACGAAGACCAACTTCGTTCTCGCGCGGATGCCCGATGCCGACGCCGCGTTCGCGGCACTGCGCGATGCGCGCATCCTCGTCAAGAATCTGCACGGATCGCATCCGCTGCTCGCGCAATGCCTGCGGATCACCGTCGGAACGCGAAGCGAGAACGACGCGCTGCTCGAGGTGCTCGAACGGCATCTGATGGAGCGAACGCGACGGGCGTGAGCCCGAGGGAGCGGAAGCGATGAATGCGCCCCACGAATTCCCGGTCCGCAGCGCGCAGGTTGCGCGGCGAACCGCCGAGACCGACATCGACGTGCGCGTCGTCGTCGACGGCACCGGCCGCAGCGCGATCGCCACCGGCATCGGCTTTCTCGATCACATGCTCGACCAGGTCGCGCGTCATGGCCTGCTCGACCTCGACATCACCGCGAAGGGCGACCTGCACATCGACGCGCATCACACGGTCGAGGACATCGGGATCACGCTCGGCCAGGCAGTGAAACAGGCGCTCGGCGACAAGCGGGGCATCCGCCGCTACGGCCATGCCTACGTGCCGCTCGACGAGGCGCTGTCGCGCGTCGTGCTCGATCTGTCGGGCCGCCCCGGCCTCGAATTCCACGTGCCGTTCGCGCGCGCGCTGGTCGGCACGTTCGACGTCGACCTGATCCACGAATTCTTCCAGGGCTTCGTCAACCACGCGCTCGTCACGATGCACGCGGACAATGTGCGCGGCACCAACGCGCATCACCAGGCAGAGACGCTGTTCAAGGCGTTCTCGCGCGCCCTTCGCACGGCGTGCGAGCGCGACCCGCGCGCGGCCGGCGACGTGCCGTCGACGAAGGGAAGCCTGTAGGCAGCGATGATCGCCGTCGTCGACTACGGCATGGGCAACCTTCGCTCGGTCGCGAAGGCGCTTGCGCACGTCGCGCCGCAGGCGCAGATCACGGTGACGAGCGACGCCTCGGTCATACTGAGTGCGGACCGGATCGTGCTGCCTGGGCAAAGCGCGATGCCCGACACGATGGCGGCGCTCGAGGATTCCGGCCTGCGCGATACGGTGCTCGCCTGTCTGCGCGACCGCCCGTTCCTCGGCGTGTGCCTCGGCCTGCAGATGCTGTTCGAGACGAGCGAGGAAGGGCCGACGCGCTGCCTCGGCACGTTGGCGGGCGAGGTGCGACGCTTTCGCGAAGAAGAGCTGGCATTGCCGGGTGGCGAGCGCCTGAAGGTGCCGCACATGGGATGGAGCCCTGTCGCGCAGGCGAGGCGGCATCCGCTTTTCGATGGCATCGCCGACG
>DATNGN010000061.1:0-63682 GCA_035605875.1 Casimicrobiaceae bacterium | reverse complement strand
TCTGCGCATGCGCAGCCAGCGGAGCGCCGAGAACGCCCGCGACGGCGACAGCAACGAGCTTCTTTTTCATTGAGTCTCTCCTCTATCGGAAAAATTTGGCAAGGAAACAGCCTTTTGCGCCTGCCATCGGACCTTCTCATTACTTTGCGAGAAGTTGCGACTCATTGTGCCAAACGGCCGAAAGCATTGGCAAGGCAAGGTCGCCGACGCCTTCGTCACTCTCGCGCGCTGTTGTGCCGAAGCAACAGGCGCCGCAGAAACCCCGGCGCGACCCGTCGGCGGCTGGCATGCGCTAAAATGATGATCGGCAAGGATAATTTTCGGACGAGGCCGCTTCTTGCCGCTTTCGACCCCCGGACGGCCGTTTTTTCGAGATTACTCGGGCCCGCGTGGCGGAGTCGCCATCAATTGCCTGTTCGCAAACACGTTTCGGGACGAAAAACGCGGGCGATCGACCCGGCTTGGCGCACCGCCCTCGGCGCTTCGTGCTCCGGGGCTGACGCATCGTTCGCCGCAGCGCCGCAGCGTCGCCGCGCCCGTCGCGCAGCCGATGACTGACGCCCTCGTGGTCGCGCCGCTGCTCGCGTTCGCGCTGTCCGCGATCGGGATCGGACTGCTGCGCGCTGCCGCGCGTGCGTTGCCGCGCGACGTTCCGAACGCCCGCTCGCTGCACGCGTTTCCGATCCCCCGCGCAGGCGGCTACGCGGTCTGGCTCGGCTTCCTGCCGGCGGTGCTTGGATTCGCGCCAGCGCCGCTCGTGGCGGCCATTGCGTGGCTGCCGCCGTTCCTGGCGCTCGCCAGCGTCTCCGGCTGGGACGACGCGAAGCAGGTCGGCGTCGCAACGCGACTCTCGGTGCATGGAGCGGCCGCGATCTGGGCGGCGACCTTTCTCGTGCTCGGCAACGGCATCGACATTCCGCAGGCGCTGTTCGCGCTCGCGTGCATCGCGCTCGTCATCGCGTGGTCGTCGAACCTGTACAACTTCATGGACGGCACCGACGGACTGGCCGGGACGATGGGAGCGATCGGCTTTGCCGCGTACGGCGTCGCCGCGTTGGCAAGTAGCGACGATGTGATGGCGCGATCGGCACCCGCGTTTTTCGCGCTTGCGGCCGCGATCCTGCCGTTTCTCGCCGTCAACAAGCCGCGCGCGACGATGTTTCTCGGCGATGTCGGTGCCGTCCCGCTGGGCTTCCTCGCGGCGACTTTCGGCGTCGCCGGCGTGCTGCGCAATGCGTGGCCCGCGTGGTTTCCGGCGCTCGTCTTCCTGCCGTTCATCGCCGATGCGACGCTGACGCTCGCGCGACGCATCGCGCGACACGAGCGGCTCTGGGAAGGTCATCGCAGCCACTACTACCAGCGTCTCGCGCTGCTCGGCGCCGGCCATCGCGGCACGCTCGCGGTCTACGCATCGCTGATGGGCGCGACAGCGCTCGCCGCCGTCGCGTGCCGCCGCGTCGCGAGCCATGCGGGGTGGTGGGCGCTCGCGTTGTCGTGCATCGTCGTCCTCTTGCTGTTTGCGTGGATTGATTATCATTGGCGCAAGAAGACCGGCATCCCCTCGCCCTGATGAGCTACCGGCTGAACTGGCGCGCCTTCCTCGCTTTCGTCCACGACGTATGCATGGCCGCCGTCGCGTGGGTCTGCATCTACTGGCTCCGCTTCAATCTCGACCTTCGCGAGCCGTTTCTTTCCGACATGTGGTCGACGCTCGCGTGGATCCTGCCGCTGCAGGCGGCGATCTTCCTGTCGCTCGGCCTTTATCGCGGGTTGTGGCGCTTCGCAAGCCTCTCGGATCTGCAGCGCATCGTCTATGCGGCGGGACTCGGCGCGATCGTGATCCCGATCGTGCTCGTGATGCTGCGCCTCACGGCGATCGTGCCGCGCAGCGTGATGTTCTTCTATCCGATCGTGCTGATCTTCCTGATGGCCGGCTCGCGTTTCGTGTTCAGGCTGTGGAAGGAGCATCGTCTGTACAGCCCGCTCGCGGCGCTCGGCGAGCCGGTGATCGTCGTCGGCGCGGGCGAAGCGGGCGCGCGCCTCACCGAGGAGATGGCGCGGAGCCGCCAGTGGCGCGTCATCGGGCTTCTCGACGACGATGCGACGAAGCAGGGGCGCCTTCTTCGCAACGTGAGCGTGCTCGGACCGATCTCGGAACTCGCGCTGTGGACGCGCAAGTACGGCGTGCGCAAGGTGATCATCGCACTGCCGTCGGCGAATCACGTGGTGCGCCGGCGCGTCGCGGAGCTCTGCGCGGCCGCGCACGTCGAGGCGCTCACCGTGCCTGCCTACGAGGATCTGATATCGGGTCGCACGCCACTCACGATGGTGCGCACCGTCGAACTCGACGATCTGCTCGGCCGCGATCCGGTCGTCCTCGACAACGCGGGCATCGCCGAGTGGCTCGGCAATCGCATCGTGATGGTGACCGGCGCCGGCGGCTCGATCGGTGCCGAGCTCTGCCGGCAGATCGCGCGCTTTCGTCCGTCCCGCCTCGTGCTGTTCGACATTTCCGAGGCGGCGCTCTACGAAATCCGGATGACGCTCGTCGACGCGTTCCCGCAGCTTGGCGTCGTGTCGATCGTTGGCGACGTCAAGCACGCGGCGATCGTCGAGGAAACGCTTGCGCGTGAAAGGCCCGACGTGATCTTCCATGCCGCGGCGTACAAGCACGTGCCGCTGATGGAGGAAACGAACTGCTGGCAGGCGGTGCGCAACAACGCCTATGGCACATGGGTGCTCGCGCGCGCGGCGGTCGCGGCGAAGGTCGAGAAGTTCGTGCTGGTATCGACCGACAAGGCGGTGAACCCGACGTCGGTGATGGGCGCGACCAAGCGCGTCGCCGAGCAGGTATGCCAGAGCCTGCAGGACGGCGGGACGCAGTTCGTCATCGTGCGCTTCGGCAACGTGTTCGGCAGCGCCGGCAGCGTCATTCCGCGCTTCACCGAGCAGATTGCACGCGGCGGCCCGGTCACCGTCACGCATCCCGACATCACGCGCTATTTCATGTCGTCCGCGGAGGCGACGCAGCTGCTGCTGCAGGCCGGACTGCAGGGCAAGGGCGGCGAGATCCTGACGCTCGACATGGGCGAGCCCGTGCGCATCGTCGACCTCGCCCGCGACATGATCAGGCTCTACGGCGCCGACCCCGATCGCGTGCCGATCGTGTTCACCGGGCTTCGGCCCGGCGAGAAGCTCTACGAGGAGCCGCTCACGTCCGAGGAAGCGACGAAGCCGACGACGCATCCGAAGCTGCACATCGCACAGGCGCGGCCGGCCGATCGCGACGCGGTCGGCCAGATGGTCGCGTGGTGCGAGCGCGATCGCGTCGCCGACGACGGCGAGGTGCGTGCGCGGATGCGCGCATGGATTCCCGAATATGCGCCGGTCGCGGGCGCGTCGCTCAAGCCGATCCCGACCGTCGCGCCGCAGACCGCGCCGGTGCCGCTTCGCGCGCAGCGCCGGCGCTGACGACCGCGCGTTCGTCGACGCTTGCCGAATCGGCGAGCGAGCGCAGCGCCTGACCAAGCGCGCGCTCACGGCGCACGCCGTAGCCGAGCAGGAACGCGGTCATCGCCCACAGCTCCTTCGCGTTGCTGCGAAACAGGAAGTCGTCGGTCAAATCCTTGGCGATGAAGCCCGCGAGCACCGCGAGACCCGCGACGCCGACGAACGCCAGCGTGTCGTCGCGCGAGCGCGCGAAGCGCACATAGCGATAGCCGAGCGCGGCGAGGAACGCGCCGAACGCGATCATCCCGATCGCGCCGGTCTGCAGCCACTGGCTGACGAACACGTTGTGCGCGTGCGCCAGCAGCGGGTTGCCGGTCTCGGCGACGAGTTGCGAGGCGAGAATGCGGCGGCCGAAGCCATAGCCGATCAGCGGCCGCGCCTCGATGTGCAAGGCGAGGTGCTCCCACAGCCCGAGGCGCGGATCGCGCTCGAGGGAGATCGCAACGTTTCCGTGCGACGCGAGATCGGCGCGGTTCTCGAGCACGTCGGCGAATGCGAGACCGAGCACGATCAGCAGCACCGCGAGCGGCGCGAGCCAGCGCAGCGGCGTGCGGACAAAGGTCTGCGGCCAGCGCAACGCGGCGGCGAGCGAGACGATCGCGAATACGCTCGCGAGCGCCACCCAGACGATCCGGCTGTCGGTCATCCGCGCGGTGACGATCATCAGCGCGAGCAGCACGAGCCCGATCACGAGACGCTGCGCGCCACCGCCGAATCCCGCGGGCTGCGGCAGGATCAGCGAGAACAGGAACGGTGCGACGAGCACTTCCCACGTCGCCCACGCACCGACGCCGTGGTGCACGAGCCCGGCATCCCACGCGCCGTAGAGGATCTGCATGGCGATCGCGACGAGCGCGAAGAACGCGAAGCTCGCGAGCGCTGCGCCGATCAGCACGCGTACGCTCGCAGCGTCGCGCGCGGCGACATAGAAGATGAACATGGCGAGCAGCGTATCCATCACCTCGCGCGACAGTTGCGCGCGCGAATACGCGACGTCGGTCGACCACGCGAGCGACAGGACGCTCCACAGCGACCAGATCGCGAGCGTGACGAGGATCGCATGGCCGGCGAACGGTATGCGCGTCGACGGATCGCGCCAGGCAATCGCGAACGCGGCAACCGCAAGGAGGGCGGCACCGCCGAATGCGATGGAAACCACGAACGTGACGGCGTTCGTCGGCAGGAGGAACAGGTAGGCGGCCGCGAACCACAGCAGCCAGCGGTTGATATGATCGGTCATCGGGGCTGCCAGGGAGTGCGGTCGCCTCTTCTTCAGGGTCTTGCCGACAAACGCCGCCGTCTCCCGCGACGCGCGATTCTAACCTCACTGCAACATGCGCCTGACCGAGCAACAGGCGGTCGATTCAATGCGGTCTCCGACCGCCTTCGTGCGCACGCCTGCGCGGGATCGCGCGCGCCGGCTGCCGGCACGCACGCTTCGCGTGCTGATCGTCAAGCGCGACAAGCTGGGCGACCTGCTGCTGACGACGCCGGTGCTCGCACATCTCGCGGCCGGCATGCCGCAGGCCGAGATTCACCTGCTCGCGAACGATTACAACGCATGGGTCGTGCGTGCGCATCCGGCTTTGCATCGGACGTGGACCTATGCGCGGGCGCGCGAGGGCGGGCGCCTTCGCGTCGCCGCGGCGCTGTCCCAGCTGCCGCTGTTCTGGCGGCTGCGGCGGCAGCGCTTCGACTTCGCGATCGTCATGGGTGGCGACGAATCGCATCGCGGCATTCGCCGTGCGATCGCAAGCGGCGCGACGCGCGTCGTCGCCTATGCGTCGGATCCGATGCGTTACGGCGCGCAACTCACCGATCCGTTGCCGTTGCCGACGGGCGGTCATGAAACGGACAGGATGCTCGCACTCCTCGCGCCGCTCGGACTCGCGCCGCGCGACGTCGTGCTCGATGCGCCGTCGTTCGCACTGCCGTCCGATGCGCGAACGTTCGCGCGCGACTGGCTGCGCACGCGCGGCATCGGCGAGCGGGCGTACGTCCTGATCGGCGTCGGGGCGCGGCGAACGAAGAAGCAGCCTACCCCCGCGCAGATCGCGCGCTGGGCGACGCGGCTTCACGAGCGGCATGGGTTGCACACGGTGTTCATCTGGACCCCCGGCGGTGCCCGCGATGCGCGCTACCCGGGCGACGACACGCTCGCGCAGGACGTGATCGACCGCTCGCTGCCGTTCGTGCATCCGTTCCGGGGCCCGATTGGCGAGGCGCTCGGCCTCATCTTCGGCGCGCGCGCGTCGATCATTCCCGATTCGGGCCTGATGCACTTCGCCGCCGCGAGTCCGGGTGGCGTGCTCGGACTGTTCGCCGACCCCGCCGATTCGGCACCGGCTTCGCGCTGGTCGCCGCTCGGTCCCCGCGCGCGTCACATCGAGGCGGCGAAGTGCGTGTCCGAGCTTGGCGACGACGTCGTGTTCGACGCGCTCGCCCCGCTCATCGCTTCGAATACAGATACGGGTTCAGCGCCGGATCGTTGTACATCTTGAACTGCCGATAGACGCGCCAAAACGCGCGACCGCTCGCCGCCGCATCGAGCAGCGCATCGAAACAGCGCGCCAGGTCGTCTCGCTGCAGCGACAGCCGCGCGAGCTTCTCGCGGCATTGCCGGACGTGCGCAGCGCTCGCGTCGCTGCGCAGCGTCTGCGCCCGCATGTGGTGGATCTTGAGCGCGAGAATCGACAGCCGGTCGACGATCGATCCCGCCGTCTCGGAGTTGTGCCACGCATCGGGCTCCGGCGCGACGCCGGCAAGCTTCGCGAGCAGCGCCTCGTCGATCCGCTCGATCGCGTCGTTTCGCCGCTGGTTGTAGCCGTCGATCGCGCGCTTGTTCGCGGCGATCGCCGCATCGGGCACGTCGGTGCGCCGCGCCTGATCCTCCTCGTCCCATAGCAGGCTGTTGCACCGGTGGTTCGTCGCGATCGACGCCCACGGCTCGTCGGCCTGCGCCGGCGCGTCAGTCCACGGACCGGCCACGCAGGCATCGTGAAATGCAACGATGTCGCGCGCATCGAGCGATCCGAACGGCGTTGTCATGGCTTGTCCTCGAGGAGCTCGTCGATCGCGGCGACGACCGCGGCGACGCGGATCGCCGGCATGCACAGATGCTTCGGACACTCTGCGACGCTTCGCCCGCAGCGGCGCACCCATGCGACCTCGCGCTTGAACAGCGTCCGCTGATCGCGACAGGGAAACGGATCGACGCTCACGGCGCGATACCGTGCATTGCGCCAGAAATCGCCGGCACCGCAGAGGAGCGCCGAGCCCGGGCCGAACAGCGCAACGGTCGGCACGTCGACGATGCGGCCGAGATGCGCGACGCCGGTGTCCGGTGCAACGAGCAGGCGAGCGTTCGCGAGCAGATGCCAGAGCTGCGCGAGATCGAGGCGTCCGGCATACGAGCGAAAGCGCGCTTTCGGGTCGACAGCGTCGACCAGCGCATTCTCGCTTTTGCCGGCGGACCAGACCGGCACGATGCCCCGTTCGTCGAGCTGCTTCGCGACGGCGTGCCACCGCTCGGGCAGCCATCGCTTGAGCGGCGAGCTGGCGCCGACGTGCATGACGGCATAGGGTGCGTCGGGCATCTCGAACGCGTCGAACGGCGGCGCCTGCCATTCCGCCGGAACGTACGGCGATGGCGCAGCGCCGTCGATCAATTGCGCCACCAGATCGCCCCATGCTGCCGGACGCTTTGGATACGGAAGCAGGCGGTCGACCTGCCAGCTCTTCGGTGCCGGACGATCGCCTGCGAACGCGACGATGTGGCGCGCCCGCATGGCGGCGGCGAGCCACGCGTAACGATTGTCGCCGGGGATGAGCGCGAGATCGAACGGCGCTTCCGCGAAGAGCCGATCGTGCGAATGCCGGGGATCGAACGGCAGCGCCCGCACCCCATATGGCTTCGTCGCGTAGATCGGCGCGAATGCCGTCGGCACCGTCATTGAAATGTCTGCGTGCGGATAGCGCGCGCGGAGCTTCTTGATGAGCGGCGTCAGCATCAGCGTGTCGCCGAGCAACAGGTGATGTGCGATCAGGATGCGTTGCGGAACCGGTGCCGCTTCGCGCGCCCGGTGACGCAACAGGAGCGCGCGCGCGACGACGTGCGCACGCCCTCGCAAACGGCCACCCGGCGCTTGCGATGTCGTGCTCATCGCCCGCATTGCGCGAGCGCGCGGCGAAAGACGTCTTCCATCCGATCGAGCATCGTCGTGAGGCGATAGCGCGGCATGACGAATGCGCGCGCGCGTTCGGCGAGTCGCGCGGCTTCTTGCGGCGCATCGAGGATGGCGTCGATCGCCCTGGCGAGATCGGCCGCATCCTCGCGCCGAACGATTCGCGCCGTTTCGCCGTCGCGCGCGATCTCGGGAATGGCCCCGACGTCGGTCGTCACGCAGGGGATCGATGCGAACATCGCCTGGAGGAGCGCCTGCGGCACGCCTTCGTTCGCATACGATGGCAACGCGAACAAGTCGAGCGCGGCGAACCAGCGCGCGACGTCGGGTTGCTGGCCGGCAAACACGACGCGGTCGCGCAGCGCGAGCGCATCGACCTGCGCCTCGAGAGCCGGCCGCTGCGGGCCGTCGCCGACGACGAGCAACCGTGCATCGCGACGACGAAGCTTCGGCATGGCATCGATGAGGAAGCGATGGCCTTTCCAGCTGCGGAGCGTGGCGACGATGCCGATGAGCGGAACGTCGGGCGGCAGACCGAGCGCCTGCCGCGCGGCGTCGCGCGCCAGCGGGTGGAAATGCAGCTCGTCGATGCCCGTGGGCACCGAATCGATGCGTGCGGCGTCGACGCCGTTCTCGCGGATCAATTGCGCCCGCAGCGCATCACCGGTCGTCACGATGCGCGTCGTCGCGTTTCGATAGAGCCAGCGCGTCGCGCGGTCGTTCGGCACGGGTATCGACACGTGACGCGTACGCACGAGCACCGGCGCTTCGCGGCGCTTGCGTCGCAGCCATTCGCAGGCGAGGGCTGCAAGCCACGCATCGGTCGAGCTGTGCGCGTTGACGACGTCGACCGGATTGTCGGCGAGCCGCGCGGCGAGGCGCGAGATGCCGTGCAGCCGCTTGCGGCCGATCGGCAGCGTGATCACCGGAACGCCGAAGCGCGACGCTTCGACGGCGATGCGCGCGCCCGGTGCGGCATAGACGACGACGCGATGGCCGCGGCGCATGAAGCCCTGCGCCTCGGTCAGCGTGCGGATCTCCTGTCCACCCCAGCCCATCGACGATTCGGTATGGGCAACGGACAGTGTGTCGAGAGAACGACTGCTTCGGCGTCCCTCACCCGCCTCGCTTCCGCTCGGCACCCTCTCCCCCTCGGGGAGAGGGTTGGGGTGAAGGGGGTGGGCGATCGCCTTCACCCTCCTACGCGGCCAGCGATGCCGCCGTGAACTGCATCCGGTGCAGCTTCGCGTACACGCCGCCGCGCGCGAGCAGCGCGGAGTGGCTGCCTTCCTCGACGACGCGTCCGTGCTCGAGGACGACGATGCGATCGGCGTGCTCGATCGTCGACAGGCGATGCGCGATCACGATCGTCGTGCGCCCCTGCATCAACGCATCGAGCGCCGCCTGAACCTGTCGCTCGGATTCGGAATCGAGCGACGACGTCGCCTCGTCGAGAATCAGGATCGGCGCGTCCTTGAGGATCGCGCGCGCGATCGCGACGCGCTGGCGCTGTCCTCCCGACAGGCGCACGCCGTTCTCGCCGACCGGCGTCTCGAATCCCTGCGGCAGCGTGCGGATGAACTCGAGCGCATGCGCCGCGGCCGCGGCGCGCTCGATCGCCTCGGGCGGCGTGTCGGTCATCGCGCCGTACGCGATGTTCGCCGCGATCGTGTCGTCGAACAGCAGCACGTCCTGCGACACGAGCGCGATCTGCGCGCGCAGGCTCGCGAGCGTCAGCGTCGTGATGTCGTGGCCGTCGACGAACAATCGTCCCGCCGTCGGCTCGTAGAAGCGCGGGATCAGGTTGACGAGCGACGTCTTGCCGCTGCCTGAGCTGCCGACGAGCGCGACCGTCTCGCCCGGCCGCACCAACAGCGACACGTCGCGCAGCGCCTCGCGCTCGGCGCCCGCATAGCGAAGCGAAATGTGATCGAAGCGCAGCTGACCCGCCGCTCGATCGAGGGTGATCGTGCCTGCGTCAGGCTCGGCATCGCGATCGAGCAGGCCGAAAATGCTCTCGGCCGCGGCCAGCCCGCGCTGGATCGCGGCGTTCACGCCGGACAGCGACTTGATCCGCTCGAGCAGCGTCAGGAGCGCGACCACGTACGACGAGAACGTGCCGAGATCGAGCTTGCCGGTCTGGCTTTGCGAAAGCGCGACCCAGACGATCACGCCGATCGCGATCGCAGCGAGGATCTGCGAGATCGGAGAGCTCGCGGCACTGGCCGACGACTGCTTCGTCATCGACGTGCGCAGCGCGTTCGCTGTCTTGACCGCGCGCATCCGCTCGTACGCTTCGCCACCGAACACGCGCACGATCCGGTGGCCGCCGATCATCTCCTCGAGCACGTGCGTCATTGCACCGGTGCGCGTCTGCACGTCGCGCGCGATGCGCCGCAGCCGCCGGCTGAAATAGCGGATGACGACGGCGACGATCGGCAGCACGAAGAACGTCATCAGCGTGAGCCGCCAGTTGATGTAGAGCAGCCAGACGAGGCTTGCGACGATCGTCATCGAGCTTCGGATGGCGGTCGTGATCGTGCCCGATGCCGCGGAGGCGAGCTGATGGGCGTCGAACGTGAGCTTCGACTGGATCACGCCCGACGGCGTCACGTCGTAATACGGCGTCGGCAGCCGCAGCAGCTTGTCGATCAGCGCGCGCCGCAGGTCGAAGACGACGCGAAGCCCCGTGTACGCCATTCCGTATTCGGAAATGTACGAACCGACGCCGCGGAACACGAAGACGCCGATCACGGCGAGCGGCAGCCACTGCGACTTCACCGGATCGGGATTCTGGAAATTGCGGACGATCGGGATCACGAGCATCGCCATGATCAGATCGCCGGCGGCCACGATCACCATGCCGACCACGGCGACGGCGAACGCCCACCAGTACGGACGGACGTAGGTGAGGAGGCGCCGGTAGAGATTGAGCCCGGTCATCTACTGCCTGGACGACCGGGAATGCGCGTCGGGCAAGGCTCGGAATATCACCGCGATGCCGCGTTGGCCACCAGTCAGTATAGCAGCGTCACCCGGTCGCCTCGTTTCGCGGCTGGCTCGCCGGCCCCGCGTGGGAAACCCGTTCCGGGTCGAGGAGGTCGCGGTAGAGCGCGAGCAGTTGCGCGGTCATCGCCGCGGACGTGAGCGGCACGACGGCGTTGCGCGCATTCGCACCGAGGCGCGCGCGAAGCGTCTTTTCGTGCAGCAGCTGCATCTGCCGGGCGAGCGCGGGGACGTCGCCGGGCGCCACGACGAATCCCGCCTCGTGCTCGAGCGCCAGTTCGGCCGCACCGGAGCGCCGACTCGTGATGATCGGCAATGCGCACGCCATCGCTTCGAGCGCCGCGTTCGGGCAGGGATCGTAGAGCGTCGGCAGCACGAACGCGTCGGCCGCGCCGTAGTACGGACGCGGATCGGCCTGCGGTCCGGCGAGCGTGACGCGCCGCGACAAGCCATGGCTTCGCGCACGCTGCGCGTAGCGCGCGAGGTGGCGATCCTTGCCGACGACGATCAGATGCGCCGGCGGCGCGAGTTGGGCGAGCGCGTCGATCGACGCGGCGACGCCCTTGCGCTCGAATCCCGATCCCACCTGCAGAAACACCGTCGCGTTCTCGGGAATGCGCAGTCGCGCGCGCACCTTCGACCGATGCACGCGAAGCGCCGGCGTGAAGATGTCGGACGCTACGGCGTTGTAGATCACGTGCAGCCGATCGGCTGAAAGTCCGAACCGCGCGCGGATGTCCTCCTTCACCATCTTCGAATTGCAGATGACTGCGCGCAGGCGCTTGCTTGCGAACATGCGCCGCTCCGCCGCGATCCGATAGCGGTGATGCGGATTGATCCGTACGCCGAGTCGGCGCAGCGACGACAAATGCCGCATTCGCTCGTCGAGCCACGCCGCGTGCACGCCGTCGCCCGCGCGAAACACGTCGCAGCAGGCAAGGCGCTCGTGCGACTGCACGAGATCGATGCGGGCGCCGTCGATCGCCTTGCAGACGGCGTGCGCGAACCCGGCATCGCGCCAGAGGCCGCCGACGTGGAACGGATCGACGATCGTCGGCTCCATCGGCGTCGAGCCGCCGCCGGGCCACTCGCGCGTATAGAGGCTCACCGCGACGCCATGGTCGATCAGGCTCGCGAGCGCGCTCTCGAGAAAGCGTTCGGCGCCACCGAATGGCGTATAGCGCTGGCGGATGATCGCGAGCCGCATCAGCCGAACCCTGCGACGGGCACGTCCGTTTCGGCGAGTAGCGCGCGCAATTGCGCATGCACGTCGGCGACCGGGAGCGTCGTCAGGCACTCGGAAACCTTGCCTCCGCCGCAGCCGTCGAGGCCGCACGGCCGGCATGGATGCGCCTGCGAAACGACGACGCGCTGCGCGACCATCCACGGTCCCCATTCGTGCTCGCCCGAGGGGCCGAACAGCGCCAGCGTCGGCGTGCCCATCGCGGCGGCGATGTGCATCGGCGCCGAGTCGACGCCGACGAACGCGCGCGCGTTTGCGCTCAGC
The DNA here is from genome assembly GCA_035605875.1 of Casimicrobiaceae bacterium. Taxonomy (GTDB): domain Bacteria; phylum Pseudomonadota; class Gammaproteobacteria; order Burkholderiales; family Casimicrobiaceae; genus VBCG01. The sequence continues at coordinate 51,475 of DATNGN010000061.1, read as the reverse complement.
GCCGCGAGTTCGGGCAGCGTCAATTGCCCGGTCAGGTCGACGAGCCTTGCGCGCGTTGCCGCCGTGATTGCGTTCGATATCGCATCGACGAGCGCGCGTTCGCGTGGATCGGGCGCACCGGTGACGACGAGCCGGTGGCCGTCGGCGACGATGCGATCGAACAGCGCCGCGGTGCTCGCCGCGGGCCAGCATTTGAAGAACCACCGCGAGCCCGGATGGGCGTGCACGAACGCACGCCAGCCGAGCCCGTGCTGCGCGAGCAACGCCTGCGCGCGCGCCGTCGCATCCGCACCGGGCACGAGCACGAGGCGCTTGTCCGCGGCATCGGGATAGACGCCGATGCGGCGCAGCGCGTCGAGATTGGCTTCGACCGCGTGGCGCGGCGTGTTGGGCGGCAGCCGATAGAAATGCGTGAAGCGCCGCCGCCACAGCCGCCCGTTGTCGACGCGCTCGCGCGTCACCGCAAAGCGCGGATGCAACACGTGCGCGAGCGTGAGTCCGCGCGGATGCTCGGTCAGGTGGAGCAGAAGGTCGTAGCGCCGCGCACGAAGCTCGCGCAGCAATTTCCGCTCGGCGGACGCCTGTGCGAAAACGCCGCGCTTCTTCGCCTCGCGGTCGATCAGGTGAAGCCGCGCGATCGCCGGATGATTGGCGAGCATCGGCGCGGTCTCGCGGTAGACGAGTGCGTCGATCTCGACGTGCGGCGCCGCGCGTGCGAGCGTCGTGAAGACCGGGGAGGCGAGCAGCACGTCGCCGTGGTGGCGCAGCTTCGTGACGAGCGCGCGGCGGATTTCGGACAGCGGAACGGCGTCCGACAGGTAGGACATGGGCGGCAACAATAGCAAATCGGCGCCGCGCAGCGCCGGTCTTGTCAGCGCTCACTCGTGCGCGGATGCCCGCACGGAGCCGGTCTTCGCGTTCGGGTTACAATCGCCGCCGCAGCAAGGACACCGCCAGCGACCTCATGCCGATCGATGCCGTCAACGCCGCCGTCAAGGCGCAGATCCTGGCTGAGGCGTTGCCGTACATCCGCCGCTTCCACGACCGCACGATCGTCGTCAAGTACGGCGGCAACGCGATGACCGAGGCGCATCTGAAGGCGGGATTCGCGCGCGACGTCGTGATGCTGAAGCTCGTCGGCATGAATCCGGTGATCGTCCACGGCGGCGGACCGCAGATCGGCGACCTGCTGACGCGGATGGGCATTCCAAGCGAATTTCGCCAGGGCATGCGCGTCACCGACGAGAAGGTGATGAACGTCGTCGAGATGGTGCTCGGCGAGTTGAACCAGGAAATCGTCGGGCTCATCAACCAGCAGGGCGGCAAGGCGGTGGGCTTGACCGGCCAGGACGGCGCGTTCATCCGCGCGAAGAAGCTTTTGCTCAAGAGCGAGACCGAGCCGGGACAGCTGATCGACATCGGCCTCGTCGGCGAAATCGAGCGCATCGATCCCGAGCTCATCGCACTGCTCGATTCGCGCGACTTCATTCCGGTGATCGCGCCGATCGGCGTCGGCGCCGAAGGCGAGGCTTACAACATCAATGCCGACCTCGTTGCCGGCAAGCTCGCCGAGACGCTTCGCGCCGAAAAGCTCGTGCTGATGACGAACACGGTCGGCGTGCTCGACCGGAGCGGCAAGCTGCTGACGGGCCTGACCGCGAGCGAAATCGATCGCCTGTTCGCCGACGGCACGATCCACGGCGGCATGCTGCCGAAGATCGGCTCGGCGCTCGACGCAGTGCGAAACGGCGTCAAGAGCTCGCACATCATCGATGGTCGCGTCGACCACGCGCTGCTGCTCGAAGTGCTGACGAATCAGGGCGTCGGCACGATGATTCGCGCGGACGACGCGCCGGCGCGAGTGCCCGCATGACGAGTCCCGCCGGCTCCCTCCGCTCGCAGCGACGTCCCGGGGCGGCCGTTCGTGGCTGACATGGATGCACCGCGCCGACCTGCCGCGAAGCCCGGTGAGCGCCGGCTTCAGATCCTGCAGACGCTCGCGACGATGCTCGAGGCGCCGCGCGGCGAGAAGGTGACGACCGCGGCGCTCGCCGCACGCCTCGACGTCTCGGAGGCGGCACTCTATCGACATTTCGCGAGCAAGGCGCAGATGTTCGAGGGCCTGATCGAGTTCATCGAGTCGACGATGTTCTCGCTCGTCAACAAGATCCAGGCCGAGACCGAGGATGGCGTCGCGCAGGCCGAGCAGACCGTCGTGATGCTGCTGCGCTTCGCGGAGAAGAACCAGGGCATGACGCGCGTGCTGATCGGCGACGCACTCGTCAACGAGGACGAGCGGCTGCAGGCGCGGATCAATCAGCTGACCGAGAAGCTCGAGGCGACGCTGCGACAGTCGCTGCGCATCGCGCAGGCCGCGAACGGCTGGCACGGCGATGCGACCGCCGATGCCGGCGTATTAATGGCGTACGTCGTCGGTCGATGGCAACTGTTTGCGAAATCCGGTTTCAAACGTTCACCACAGGATGGCTGGCCGCTGCAACGCAAGTTCCTGTTCGGATGACTATGTATATCTCGGGTGCACTACGCCTCGCGCTGGCGGTTGCGGCGTCGTGCGCAGTTGCGCAACCGCTGCCGTCGCCGCCGCCCGCCGATGCGCGGCGACCGCTGTCGCTGCAGGTACCGCTGCCGCCCGCGCTTCCCGGGGAGACGACGAAGCTCGGACCACCGGTCGCGCAGCCGCCGATGCCGGTGCCGGAACCCGGAACCATCAGTCAATCGGCGCGAGGCGCCGAAGCACGCGGCAGCGAACCAGCGCCGTCGCGCTGGCAGTCGGATCTGAACCAGCTCGACGCCGATTTGCGGCTGCGCCTCCTGACCGCCGACCAGCCGCCCGCCGCGTGGCTTGCCGGCGAGCTCGACACGACCGACATCGCGTCGCAGGTGCGTCACTACACCGATGCGCGGACGTCGGCGCCGCAGGAACGGCTCTACCAGGCGTCGCTCGCGACCGCGTGCCTCGTTCCGACGCGTCCGCATCTCGCGCCGTGCGACGCCGTCGACCGGCTCGCCGACTGGGCGCGCCGCGACACCGAGAATGGTTTGCCGCCGGTATTGCTCGCCGATCGCGCGCGGCAGCGCGGCGAGCCCGATTCGGCCGCAAGCTATGTCGAAGAAGCCGCGGAGGCGCAGCGCTTCGACGACTACTGGTCGCAGGGCGCGCTCGCCTGGTGGAACTACCTGCGGCCGCTTGCGCTCGATTTCGATCCCGCGGTGAAGGCGAAGGCGGCGGCGAATTACGCGTCCACGCGCGACCTCGCCTGGGCGCCGTCGCTGCACGCGCTGTGTGTCGAGCGTCCCGATGCACGCAGCGACCGGATGAAGGCCGCGTGCGCGAAGTTGGGTGACGCGCTGATGGGACGCGCGGCGACGTTTGCACTGCGTCGCGCAGGCGCGGAAATCGCCGAGGCGAACGCGGCGAACCCGGCGGCGCGAACGGCCGCGCAATCGAGCCGCGCACGCATTCTCGCAGCGACCGCAACCTGCGCGCAGGCGCAGCCCGATTTCGCGACGGCACTCGAATCGCCGAGCGCGACGACCCGCGCGCGCGGCGTCGAGCAGTTCGGCGCATGGGCGAGCGCGCAGGCGCGCGACGGCGAAGTGGCGGCGTGCCAGCGGCTCGCCGCGAAATAAGTGGGGTCAGAGACGACTTATCTGGCGAGCGTTGCCAAATAAGTCGTCCCTGACCCCGCTTTTTGCTTTCAGATCGACCGCACCGTCGACGGCGCGATCACGCACGCGGCGATGCGCCAACGGCCGGCGTCGTCCTTGCGCATCTCGTAGATGGCGACCAGCACCGTCCCGTCGTTCATGAGGAGGCGCAGCGGCTGCAGCGTCTTGTCCTCGACGACGCCGCCTTCGAGGAACTCGGCGGATCGCGCATCGAGGAGCGGCGCGTACGCCTGCTGCACCATCGCGGCAAACGTCGCGGCGTCGTGGAAGCGTTCCTGAATGCCGGGTGCGGCGAACGAGAACGCGCGCACCGCGTCGCCCGCGCGGAGCGCCCTGCGCTGCGCGTCGATGACGTTGCGGATCGCCGTCCATTCGCGTGCAGGCAAACGCGCATGCGCGTGCGCGAGCTCGTCGTCGCGCGCCGGGCTGGGCTGCGCGGCAAGTGCCCCTTCGAGCGTGGCCGGCAACAGCAGGAGCAGCAGCGCGGCGAGCGCCATCGCCGCCGGCAGCCAGCGGGCGCGCGTGCGTCGCGTAACGCGCTTCATCGCCGCACTCCGCAGACGATGCACGCCGGGTCGCGCGGCACGCGCAACTCGCGCCACTGCATCGTCAGCGCCTCGAGCAGCAGCAGACGTCCCGCGAGGGATTCGCCGACGCCGGCCAGAAGCTTCAGCGCTTCGGCCGCCTGCGTCGCACCCACGATGCCGACGAGCGGAGCGAACACGCCCATCGTCGCGCAGCGCGTTTCCTCGAGCTCGTCGCCCTCGCCGAACAGGCAGTGGTAGCAGGGACTCGCATCGTCGCGCGGATCGAACACGGCGACCTGACCGTCGAAGCGGATTGCAGCCCCGGACACGAGCGGCTTGCCGGCGGCGACGCACGCGCGGTTGACCGCGTGCCGGGTCGCGAAGTTGTCGCAGCAGTCGGCGACGACGTCGGCATTCGCAACGAGCGTTCGCAGCTCGTCCGGGCCGACGCGCATCGCGATCGCTTCGAGCGTGACGTCGGGATTGACGGCACGAAGACGTGCCGTCGCCGCCTCGACCTTCGGCTGGCCGATGTCGGCGGTCGCATACAGAATTTGCCGCTGCAGGTTCGTGAGGTCGACGCGATCGGCGTCGCAGAGCGTGATCGTGCCGACGCCGGCCGCGGCGAGAAACTGCGCCACCGGCGCGCCGAGTCCGCCGACCCCGATCACCAGCGCATGCGCCTTCTCGAACTTGGCCTGCGCGTCCGGCCCGAGCTCGTCGAGCAGGATGTGCCGGCTGTAGCGGAGGAGGTGGGAGTCGCTGTCGGGCATCAGGTATCAGGTATCGGGTATCGGGCATCAGTGTCCATGCCGCGATCACAGTTTACTGATACCTGATACCTGGTCGAAAACAAAGGGCCCGGCGAAACGCCGGGCCCTTCGTTTCGTCCTGAGGCCTGATTACCTGACCGCTGCCGACTGCATCTTCACCGATTCGATCACCGGCAGGCCCTTCAGGCGGTTGACCGCCTGCTTCAACTGGAAGTCGTCGTCGGAGCCGAAGTCGAGCCGCGGCGGCAGCGCATCGACCTTCCCGCCGTTCTTCGGAGCGGGCGTCGCTTGAGGCACGACGGCGGCGGCGTCCTTGGCGCCCGGCTTGCCCGATGTGATCACGTCACCGGGCACGTCGAGATGGTGCTCGAGATTCGCCTCGCGGATGCGGTTCGGCGAATCGCGGCCGTCGTCGACGACGATGTCGGGTTCGATGCCCTTCGCCTGAATCGAGCGGCCGGACGGCGTGTAATAGCGCGCCGTCGTGAGCTTGAGACCCGTGTTGTTGCCGAGCGGCAGGATCGTCTGCACCGAGCCCTTGCCGAACGTCTGCACGCCGAGCACCGTCGCGCGCTTGTGGTCCTGCAGCGCGCCCGCGACGATCTCGGACGCCGATGCCGTACCCCCGTCGACGATCACCACCATCGGCACCGTCTTGATGCCCGGCGGGAGGTCGCTCAGGTAGTCGTCACCGCGGCGCACGTAGTTCTCGCGATTGGCGGTGAGGCGCATGTGCGCGTCGGGCGTACGCCCGTCCGTGTAGACAACCAGCGAATCCTTCGGCAGGAACGCCGCCGATACCGCGACCGCCTGGTTCAGCAGCCCGCCCGGGTCGCTGCGCAGATCGAGCACGAGGCCCTTGAGCGGGCCCTTCGCGTAGAGGTCCTTGATCGCCTTCGCGAGGTCGCTGCCGGTGTCTTCCTGGAACTTGCGGATGCGGATGAAGCCGTAGCCCGGCTCGATCATCTTCGCGCGCACGCTCTTGACGTTGATCTCCTGGCGCACGACGGTGAACGTGAGCGGCGTGTCGACGTCCTTGCGCACGACCGTCAGCAGCACCGACGAGCCCGGCGCGCCGCGCATCTTCTCGACGGCCTTCGACAGCGGCATCCCGCGCGTCGCCGTATCGTCGATCTTGACGATCAGGTCGCCGGCCTTGATGCCCGCCTTGAACGCCGGCGTATCTTCGATCGGCGACACCACGCGGATCACGCCGTCTTCGACGCCCACTTCGATGCCGAGTCCGCCGAACTTGCCCTGCGTATCGACCTGCAGCTCATGAAAGGCTTCGGCGTCGAGGAAGTCGGAATGCGGGTCGAGCCCGTGCACCATTCCGTTGATCGCTTCCTTGATCAGCTTGTCGTCCGACACCGGCTCGACGTAGTCGGACTTGATCTTTCCGAACACGGCGGAGAGCAACTGCAGATCCTCGTACGGGATCGGCAGCCGCGTTTCGCGCTGCGCGAATACCGAAAGGTTCAGGCTCAGCAGCAAACCGAGCACCGCACCCATGCCAATCCATCCTGCCTTCTTCATGCGTTCGCGCATCGCTACCTCTGTTTCATCCTCATCGGGCCGCCGTCTCCACGGGTGGGAAATCGGTCGGCAAGTCATCGAGCAAAAAAAGTATACGCCTCACCCCGTCCGGAAACTCAAGCGGCGACCGGCGGCGCACGAGGGCGCAGCCGGCACTTTCGTCCACAACCTGTTATTGGTATCGACCGGGGCGCCTGCCGGCGGTCGGAGGCCGACGGGTGGATCGCCGGCCGGTGAGATGTGCGCCGTCCCGAGTGCCGGAAGCGGCGAGCATTGGTCCCTGTGTGTCGCCTTAAGTTCCGGCGCGCGGCGATTATAGACGCAGAAGCGAGTGCCCGGTCATCTCGGGCGGTTTCGGCAGGCCCATGATCGCGAGCAGCGTCGGGGCCACGTCCTGCAGCGCGCCGCCGTCGGACAGCTTCGCCGGCCGGCCCACGTAGACGAGCGGCACGAGGTTCAGCGTGTGCGCCGTGTGCGCCTGGTGCGTCACGTCGTCGTGCATCCGCTCGGCGTTGCCGTGGTCGGCGGTGATCAGCACGTCCGCATGATGCGCACGCGCCACCTCGACGACGCGGCCGATGCACGCGTCGAGCGTCTCGATCGCCTTCTTCGCGGCTTCGAAGTTGCCGGTATGCCCGACCATGTCGGCGTTCGCGTAGTTGCAGACGATGGCGTCGTACCGTTCGCCGGCGATCGCCGCGACGAGCTTGTCGGTCACTTCGATCGCGCTCATTGCAGGCTTCAGGTCGTAGGTTGCGACTTTCGGCGACGGCACGAGGATCCGGTCCTCGCCGGGGTAGACCGCCTCGCTGCCGCCGTTGAAGAAATAGGTGACGTGCGCGTACTTCTCGGTCTCGGCGATGCGAAGCTGCGTCAGATGCAGCCCCGAGATGTACTCGCCGAAGCCGTTGCCGATCGCTTGCGGAGCGAACGCAACGGGCAGGCCCGAGAATTGCGCGCCGTAGCTCGTAAGACAGACGAATCGGGCGAGCTTCGGATGGCGCTCGCGCGCGAACGCGTCGAAGCCCGGTTCGGTCAGCGCGCGCGCCAATTCGCGCGCACGGTCGGCGCGGAAGTTCATGAACACGACGACGTCGCCGTCGTTCATGCGCACCGTGTGGCCATGCGCATCGGCGATCTCCGTCGGCTGCACGAATTCGTCGCTCTCGCCACGCGCGTAGGCCGCTTCGAGGCCCGCCTGCGCGCTCTTCGCGACATGCGGCGCACGGCCGTCGACGACGAGCGAATAGGCCTGCGCGACACGTTCCCACCGCTTGTCGCGGTCCATCGCGTAATAGCGGCCGCAGATCGATGCAATCCGCGCCTTCGGATGGCGCGCGCACAGCGACGACATCGCATCGAGCGACGGGCCGGCGCTGCGCGGCGGCGTATCGCGGCCGTCGAGGAACGCGTGCACGGCGACGTCGACACCGGCATCGGCCGCCATCGTCACCATCGCCGCGATCTGCCGCTCGTGGCTGTGGACGCCTCCCGGCGAGAGGAGGCCGAGCACGTGCAGCGTCGCACGATGGCCGCGCGCCGTGTCGACGGCATCGACGAGCGCCGGATTGCGTGCGAACTGGCCATCGCGGATCGCGACGTCGATGCGCGTGAAGTCCTGGTACACGATGCGGCCGGCGCCGATATTGAGATGTCCGACCTCGGAGTTGCCCATCTGCCCTTCGGGAAGCCCGACGCGAAGCTCGGATGCATCGATCGTCGTATGCGGGCACGTCGCGAGCAGGCGGCGCCAATGCGGCGCATGCGCCCGCGAAATCGCGTTGTCGGGCGCGTCCTCGCGGCAGCCGAACCCGTCGAGGATCACGAGCACGACGCGGTGCACCGAGGATTTCGTCGCGTGCGGTTGTGGCTTCGCGGAGGTCGCGGGCGGAACGGCTACATCCATGATCGAACCAACGGGATCGTGAGCGTCGCAGAGCCGCCTCAAGACGCGAACTCGGCCCCCTTTTGGGGGCAGCGCAGTGGCGGAGCCGCAAGCGTGGGGGGACCACACAGGCTATCATTTTAGTCTTTGTCCACCTCGACCCCGTTCCGTTGTCCGCCTTCTCCGATTTCGTCGTCAAGAACTGGCCGCTCGTCCTCGTGTTCGTCATTTCCGGCGCGCTGCTGCTGTGGCCGATCGTGCAGCGGCAGCTCAAGCCGGCGCGCGAGCTCAGCACGCTCGATGCAACGCGGCTCCTCAACAAGGAGAATCCGCTCGTGCTCGACGTGCGCGAGGCGAACGAGTTCGAGGGCGGCCGCCTGCCGAACGCCACCCACATCCCGCTGTCCCAGCTGAAGGATCGCGGCGGCGAGATCGCCAAGCACGCATCGCGCCCCGTGATCGTCTATTGCGACCGCGGCGCAAGGGGTGGCGCGGCGGTTTCGGCTCTGACCCGGCTCGGCTTCACGCGCGTGCAGGCGCTTCGCGGCGGCTTTCGCGCCTGGAAGGATGCCGGGCTGCCGCTTGCGAAATGAGCGCAGGGTCGACGATGAAGCCGCGCGTGACGATGTACACGACCGCCTATTGCGGCTATTGCCGCCGTGCCGAGCGGCTGCTCGGGACGAAGGGCATTGCCGACATCGACGCGATTCGCGTCGACCAAGATCCGGCGGCGCGAATCGCGATGATGGAACGCACCGGCCGCAGAACCGTGCCGCAGATCTACATCGGCGATTTTCATGTCGGCGGCTACGACGAGCTGGCAGCGCTCGATCGCGCGGGACGGCTCGATGCGCTGCTCGCGGACGAGGCAGCATGAGCGCGCAGGGCCGCCCCAAGCGCGAATTAGTGCCGGAGCGCGAAGCGCGGAGGGTCGTCCAATGAGCGCGCAGGGCCGCCCCAAGCGCGAATTAGTCCCGCAGCGCGGAGCGCGAAGGGTAGTCCAATGAGCGCGCAGGGCCGCCCCGGGACATCGGCGCGCGCGGGGCGAAGCCGAGGCTCGAAGAGCACGGCCGCGTGCGCCGATGCGAGGCCGACGCGTTACGAAACGCGCACAAGGGTGGTCCAAGGAGGCCCTGGGCGAATGAGCGCTGGAGCGCGGAGCGCGGAGGAGGGTCCGATGAGCGCGCAGGCGTAGAATCGACCGCTTTACTTCCGGAGTAGCGCATGGCCGAATCGCCTGCCACGAACGCCGACTCGCAACCCGCAGCCGCGAACGAAACGGTGAGCGCGCAATTCGCAATCGAGAAGATCTACATCAAGGATCTGTCGCTCGAGAATCCAGGTGCGCCGCAATCGTTCCAGATGACCGAAACGCCGCAGATCGAGATCGGGCTCCGCACGCGTGCGGAGGCGGTGGCGCAGGACACGTACGAATGCGTGCTGACGATCACCGTCACCGCGCGCACCGGCGACAAGACCGTCTTCCTCGTCGAGGCGGCGCAGGCCGGCGTGTTCGTGATCCGCGGTGTTCCGGCGCCTCAGCTGCAGCCGGTGCTCGCCATCCATTGCCCGGCCGTCCTTTTTCCGTACGCGCGGGAGACGGTCGCGAGCGCCACGATGCATGCGGGTTTCCCGCCCGTGCATCTCGCACCGATCAACTTCGAAGCGCTCTATCAGCAGCAGCTCGCGCAAGCCTCGTCCGGCGCTCCCGCAACCGCGAATTGATTCGCGCAGCACCTTTCATCTTCGCTCACGCAGTCCGTGCGGCCGCCGCGCTGATCGTCGCGGTGCCGCTTGTCGCAAGCGCCGCCGACTTCCGTTCGACCCGCGATGCCGCGACGGTGCTCTACGACGCGCCGTCGGCGCGCGCGAAGCCCCTCTTCGTCTATGGCCGCGACGTGCCGGTCGAGCCGCTCGTCAACGTCCAGGACTGGACGAAGGTCCGCGATTCGTCGGGAACGATCGGCTGGATGCAATCGAAGTCGCTCGCCGACAAACGCATGCTGATCGTACGTGCGTCGGGCGCCGACGTGCATGCGGCGCCCGACGACAAGTCCCCGCTCGTGTTCCGCGCGGAGCGCGACGTGCTGCTCGAGCTCGCCGAACCGGCATCGTCGCCTGCCGCGACGGCGAATCCCGGCTGGGTCAAGGTGCGCCACCGCGACGGGCAATCGGGATACGTCCGCATTTCGCAGGTGTTCGGCTTGTAGTGATTCCCCCACGCTCGGGGCTTTGCCCCTTCGCTGCCCCCCGCGGGGGCGGAATGCGCGCCGCGGGGCCGCCCTTCGGCGCGCATCGGTTCCCATGACACCGCATGTGGCGGTGCTCGGCGGCGGCGCATGGGGCACCGCCTTCGCCGTTCACCTCGCTGCGCGGACGCATGCGAAGCCGCGCGTCACGCTTTACGTCCGCGATGCGGCGCAGGCGCGCGCGACGATCGCGTCGCGCGAGAATCGGCGCTATCTGCCGAACGTTGCGTTGCCGGCTGACGTCGCTGTCGTCTCGAGCCTCGCCGACCTGCGTGCCGATCTCCTGTTCGCCGCGACGCCGGTCGCCGAGCTCGGACCGCTCGCAGCGCAACTGGCCGATGCCGGCGTGGATGCGCCACTCGTCTCGCTGGCGAAGGGATTCGTCGCGGGAGACAGCGACCCGGGCGGGTGGACCTTGTCGCACCGGATGCTCGCATCGCGCTGGCCGCATGGCGTCGGCGCGATCTCCGGTCCGACTTTCGCCGTCGAAGTCGCGCGCGGCCTGCCGACCGCACTCGTCGTGGCGACGACCGATCCGACGCTGACCGATCGCGTGCTCGAGCTCGTGCGCGGTGAAGCGCTTCGTGCGTATGCAAGCGACGACCTGACCGGCGTCGAGCTGGGCGGTGCGATCAAGAACGTGTTCGCGATCGCCGCGGGCGCGAGCGACGGCCTGCGCTTCGGCGACAATGCGCGCGCGGCGCTGATCACGCGCGGGCTTGCCGAGGCCGGGCGTCTTTCGGCCGCGCTCGGCGGGCGCGCGCAAACGTTGATGGGGCTCGCGGGGCTTGGTGATCTCGTGCTCACGTGCACCGGCAATCTGTCGCGCAACCGGCGTGTGGGCCTTGGACTGGCGCGCGGACAACCGCTCGCCGCGATACTGGCCGAGATCGGCCATGTCGCCGAGGGCGTGGCCGCGACGCGCGCCGCGCGCGAGCTCGCATTGCATTATCGCGTCGACATGCCGATCGTCGACGCCGTGCATCGCGTGCTCTACGAGGGTGTCGCGCCGAACGATGCGGTGCTCGCGCTGCTCGCGCGTGAGCCGCGCGACGAATGACCGCTTTCCGATGACCGAGGGAATCGATCGAATGCGCTTCGTGCTGGTTCTTGCCGTGACGCTCGCGACGACGAGCGTCGCCGCGTCCGATACCGCCGTTTTCTTTCCGCCGGAGACGCCCGCGCGCCCGGTCGTCGACGTGCTGCACGGCATGACGTTGACCGATCGCTATCGCTGGCTCGAGAACGGCAAGGATCCGGAAGTGGCCGCGTGGACGCGCGCGCAGCATGCGGCGACCGTGCAGTTTCTCGATCGCCACGCGCCGCCGGTGCCCGGCATGAAGGACGAGCTCGCGCGCTACTTCGACCGCGACAAGACCGATCCGCCGCTCGTCAAGCACGGACGCGAGTTCTTCCAGCGCACGCGTCGCGGCGAGCCGCAGCCGAAGCTCTACACGCGAATCGACGGCCGTGACGTGCTGCTGTTCGATCCGGTTGCTCTCGACCCGTCGGGCAAGACGAAGATCGGCGACGTTGTGCCGAACCGTGACGCGACCAAGCTCGCGGTCGGCGTCTATGCGCAGGGAACCGAGCGTAAGGACTATCGGATCATCGACAGCGGCACGGGCGCACAGATCGGACCGGTGATTACCGGCCTCGGCAGCTTCGGCTGGGCGCGCAACGAGCGCTACGCCTTCATCACGCCGCGCACTGCCGAGTCGGACGCGAAGCAGGAGCCGATGCGCTGCCTGCTGCATCGGCTGGGCGGCGAGCGCGACGATGACGTGCTGCTGATGAAGGTCGACGACGCCAAGGACTACTGCTCGGTCTACGAGCCCGAGGATGCCGGCGTCACCGTGTTCGAGAACGGCAATTTCTGGTCGAACACGATTCGCATCCGGCCGCTCGACTCGAACGCGACGCCGCAGACGATCTACTCGAGCACGCAGTTTCGCGCCGAGGCGATCTTTCGCCGCGACCGGATGTATTTCCGCACCAACGACCATGCGCCGAACTGGAAGCTGATGGCGGCGAGCTACGCGAAGCCTGCGTTCGCCGATTGGACGAGCGTGATTCCCGAGCAGCCGAACGTGCTCGCCGATGCGACGGTCACGCGCGAGTGGATCGTCGCGACACTGCGCGAGGACGTATTGTCGAAGCTCGAGGTGTACGACCACGCCGGCGGCCATGCGCGCGCGCTCGCGCTCCCCGAATTCGGCAACGTATCGGGCATCGCGTACGACCTCGACGACGATCACGCCTATGCGACGCTCGCGTCGTACACGTCGCCGTTCAAGCTTTACGGGCTCGACGGCAAGTCGCTCGGCTGGTCGCTCGTCTGGCAGGACGATCCGCCGCTCGACGTGTCGCAGATCGCCGCCGAGCGCGTGTACGTGCAGGCAGCAGACGGCGCGCGCATACCGGTCTTCGTCGTGCATCGCAAGGATATGGCGAAGAACGGCGCGAATGCGACGCTGCTGCACGTCTACGGCGGCTTCGACATCGCGGTCGAGCCGTTCTACATCGGCAGTTATTCGTCGTTCGTCAATCGCGGCGGCATCTTCGTCGACGCCGGCGTGCGCGGTGGCAGCGAATACGGAGAGAAGTGGCACGAGCAGGCAATGCTCGCGAACAAGCAGAACACGTTCGACGACACGATCGCGGTCGCCGAATGGCTCGTGCGCGAGGGCTACACGAAGCCCGCGAAGCTGGCGATCGAGGGCGGCAGCAACGGCGGACTCACCGTCGGTGCGGTGATCACGCAGCGACCCGATCTCTTTCGCGCGGCGATCTGCCAGGTGCCGCTGCTCGACATGGTGCGCTATCAGAAATTCCTGATCGCCCGCTACTGGATTCCCGAATACGGCGATCCCGACAAGGACGCCGACTTCCGCTGGATCCTCCGCTACTCGCCGTATCAGAACGTGCGTGCGGGCGTGAACCTGCCCCAGACGCTCGTCGTCGCCGGCGAATACGATTCGCGCGTCGATCCGATGCACGCGAAGAAATTCGTCGCCGAAGTGCAGAGCCATCCGGGGCAGGTGTCGCCGTTTTTGCTGTACATCGACTTCGACAGCGGTCACGGCACCGGCAAGACCCAGCAACAGCGCGTGGTGGATCGGGATTACGAGTTGCGGTTCCTGATGGGGGCGTTGGGGATGAAGGGCGGCGATTAGGGGCCAGGGATCAGGGGCTAGCTAGGCCCCTAACCCCTGGTCCCTGAATCTCGAATCCGCACTGTCTCCACGCCTCATACACCGCCACGGCGACGGCGTTCGAAAGGTTCAGGCTGCGCACTTCCGGCTGCATCGGAATGCGGAGACAGGCGTCGGTCGTGAATTGCGCGACGATGTCGGGCGGAAGGCCCTTCGTCTCGCAGCCGAACGTCAGCACGTCGTTCGGCCGATACGCGACGTCGTAGGCCGAGCGCGCGGCTTGCGTCGTGAACGCGAACCAGCGCCGCTTTCCGTTCACGTCGAGCGCCGAGCGGCACGCCGCGAAATCGCGATGCACGCGAACGCGCGCGTATTCGTGATAGTCGAGCCCCGCGCGGCGGAGCTCGCGATCGTCCATCCGAAAGCCGAGCGGCTCGACGAGATGCAGTTCGGTGCCGGTGTTCGCCGTGAGGCGAATCACGTTGCCGGTATTCGGCGGGATTTCGGGGTGGACGAGGACCACGGCGAACATCACGATCCCCTGACGGTGCGCGCCACGACCCACGCATCGACGCGAACGGCACCGGCCTTGCGCAGCGCGCGTGCCGCAGCGCCGATCGTCGCGCCGGTCGTCATCACGTCGTCGACGATCGCAACGGCGCATCCGGCGATCGCCGCGCTTGCCGCGAAGGCGCCGCGTACGTTGCGCATGCGCTCGCGCAGCGCGAGGCCCGCCTGCGGGGGCGCGTCGCGCGTCCGCGTGAGCGCGGGCGAAAGCGGAACGTCCACGCACGCCGAGAGCCGGCGTGCGATTTCATGCGCATGATTGAACCCGCGCTCGCGCTGCCGCCGCGCGGACAGCGGCATCGCGACGAGCCGGTCGGGCATCGGCGCGCCCTGCATGCGCGCGGCTTCCGCTACGGCGATCGAAAACGGCTCGGCGAGCGCGAGCATGCCGGCGTATTTGAACGACTGCAGCAGCCGGTCGGCAGGAAACGCGTAGCGCCACGCGGCAACCGTCGCATCGAACGGTGGAGGCTTGGCGAGGCACGCGCCGCAGACAAGACGCTCGCGCGACGGCAGCGCGCAGCGAGGGCAGGCATCGGCGATCCGCGGCATGTCCGCGTTGCACGCCGTGCAGACGAGCGCGTTGCCGGAAGGTTCGTTGCACACGGCGCACGCCTGAGGGAGCGCGCGCTGCAGCGCGCGGCGCATCGTGCGCTCGATGCGCGTCAGCCGGCGAGCGCAGCGGTCGATGTCAAATTTTCGTTTTGGAACGTTTGACAGCATGCGATAGTGTCCCGCCCTTTGCGCGACATTGTCTGCGAAGACCGCGCATTGCGCGAATCGTCCGAACGCATGAGCGCTGCGGGCCTTCCGCGCGCGAATCGGCCCGACGCGCAAAAGCGTGAAGGGCAGTCGTCCGATGACCGTAGCCAACGTTACATTCGCCAAGCCCGCAGCCCGACCGGAAGTTGACGCCGACTCGATCGGCGAAATCGAGGCGCTCTTCGCGCTGCCGTTTTCCGACCTGCTGTTTCGCGCGCACGCCGTCCATCGCGAGCACCATGCGCCGAACGCGGTGCAGCTCTCGACGCTGTTGTCGATCAAGACCGGCGGTTGCCCCGAGGATTGCGGCTATTGTCCGCAGGCGGCGCGTTATCACACCGGCGTCGCGAGCGAGGGGCTGCTCGACGTCGCGAAGGTCGTCGACGTCGCGAAATCGGCGAAGGCGGCCGGCGCAACCCGCTTCTGCATGGGCGCGGCATGGCGGGGCCCGAAGGAGCGCGATCTCGCACCGGTGCTCGACATGGTGGCCGCGGTCAAGGCGCTGGGCCTCGAGACGTGCTGCACGCTCGGGATGCTGAAGGATGGCCAGGCGGCGCAACTGAAGGCGGCGGGTCTCGATTACTACAACCACAACCTCGATACGGCGCCCGAGTTTTACGGCGACATCGTATCGACGCGCGATTACGAGGATCGCCTCGACACGCTCGATCGCGTGCGCGAGGCGGGGCTTCGCGTCTGCTGCGGCGGCATCGTCGGCATGGGCGAATCGCGGCGCCACCGCGCGGGGCTGATCGCCCAGCTTGCAAGGCTTTCGCCACAGCCCGAATCGGTGCCGATCAACCACCTCGTGCAGGTCGAGGGCACGCCGCTCCATGCACGGCTGCATGGCGAGGCGGCGCTCGATCCGCTCGAATTCGTGCGCACGATCGCGGTCGCGCGGATCGCGATGCCGCGCGCGATGATCCGCTTGTCTGCAGGACGACGCGAACTCGGCGAGGCGGTGCAGGCGCTGTGCTATTTCGCCGGCGCGAATTCGATCTTCCACGGCGATCGGCTGCTCACGACGGGCAACCCCGACGTCGAGGCCGACCGCGCGCTTTTCGACAAGCTCGGACTCGTCGCGATGCCCGCGACGTAGCGCGTGTCCTTCACGCGCTGACCGAAAACGCCAATGCTCGGCGAGCTCGACGCAGCGCTTGCGCAGCGCCGCGCCGGCGGCCTGATGCGCGAGCGTCGCGTGATCGACAGCGCGCAGGGTCCTCGCGTACGGCTCGGCGAGCGCGAATTCATCGCGTTCGCGAGCAACGATTACCTGGGCCTTGCGAATGCACCGGAGCTGGTCGACGCGCTTTGCGGCGCGGCGCGCGCCTGGGGCACGGGTGCCGGTGCATCGCACCTGATCGTCGGCCATCAGCGGCCTCACGAATTGCTCGAGCAGGAGCTCGCGCAGTACGTGGCGCCGTGCGAAGGCGCGCGTGCGCTCGCCTTCTCGAGCGGTTATCTCGCGAATCTCGCGATCCTCTCCGCGCTCGCCGGACGTAACGACGCGATCTTCGCCGATCGTCTCAATCATGCATGCCTGACCGACGGCGCGCTGCTGTCGCGCGCGACGCTGGCCCGCTATCCGCATGGCGACGTCGAAGCGCTTCGCGACGCGCTGCAGGCAACGCGGGCCCGCCGCCGGTTCATCGTCACCGACGCGGTTTTCAGCATGGACGGCGACATCGCCCCGCTCGCCGAGCTTCTGGCGCTCGCGCATGCGTACGACGCGTGGCTCGTCGTCGATGACGCGCACGGGTTCGGCGTGCTCGGAAGCGGACGCGGCTCGCTCGCGCATTTCGGTCTGTCGTCCGAGCGCATCGTCTACATGGGCACGCTTGGGAAGGCCGCAGGTGTTGCGGGCGCGTTCGTCGCTGCGCATCCGCTCGTGATCGAAACCCTGGTGCAGACGGCGCGACCCTACATCTACACGACGGCCGCGCCGGGAGCGCTCGCCGAGACACTGCGGGTTGCGCTGCGGTGCATCCGCGAGGGCGATGCCCGCCGGGCGCAGCTCGCGACGCTGATCGCTGCGTTTCGCGCGCATGCCGAAGCGCTGCCGTGGACGCTGCTCCGATCGTCGACGCCGATTCAGCCGCTGATGGTGCGCGAGGTCGAAACGGCGGTGCGCGTGAGCGAGGCGCTTGCCGAGCGCGGCGTCCTCGTTCCGGCGATCCGGCCGCCCACCGTGCCGGCCGGCACGGCGCGACTTCGCATCTCGTTGTCCGCTGCGCATACGCTCGACGACGTCGAGGCACTCTCGCGTGCGCTGTCCGAGGTTGCAGGCGATGCGTGAGATCGAACATCCGTCCGCGCTCGCTGCGCTCGCTGTGCCCCAGGGGACCAGCCAGTCGCTCGATGCAGCCCTTCGCGACGGGAGGCCGGCTGCGCCCCTGCACGTCGAGTCGCAGGGCTGCGGCGAAGCGCTCGTGCTGCTGCACGGGTTCGCGATGCATTCGGGCCTCTTCGCGCCGATCCTGCCGGCGCTTGCCCGCCGTCATCGCGTACACCTCGTCGATCTTCCCGGGCACGGACGCTCGCCGCCAATCGCGCCGTTCGATCTGCCGTCGCTCGCGAATGCGGTCGATGCCGCAATCGATGCACCGAAGGTGACGCTCGTCGGCTGGTCGCTCGGCGGCCAGATCGCGCTGCAATGGGCAGCGATGCGGCCCGACCGCGTGGCGAGGCTCGTGCTCGTCGCGACGACGCCGTCGTTCGTCGTCCGCGACGACTGGCCGCACGCGATGACGTCCGACATGCTCTCCCGCTTTGGCGACGAATTGCGCGCATCCCATCGGCTGACGCTGTCGCGCTTTCTCGCGCTGCAGATGCATGGCAGCGACGAAGGTCGCGCGACGCTCGCGATGCTGCGCCAGCGTCTGTTCGAGCGCGGCGAGCCGTCGCGCGCGGCGCTCGACGCGGCGCTCGAGGTGCTGCGGCGAACCGACCTGCGACCGCTGCTGTCGAGCATCACGGTGCCGACGCTCGCGATCGGCGGCGAGCGCGATGCGCTCGTACCGATTGCCGCGACGCGCGCGCTCGCGGCCGCTCTGCCGAACGCGACGCACGTGAAGATCGAAGGCGCGGCGCACGCGCCGTTCCTTTCGCATCGCCGGCAATTCGAAGACGCCGTGCTGCCTTTCGTCGATGGCTGAGCCCACCTTTCCCGCCCCCGATCCGCGCGACGTCGATCCCGTGGCGGTCCGGCGCGGATTCGCGCGCGCGGTGAGCACGTACGACGCAGGCGCCGCGCTGCAGCGCGAGATCGGCGCGAGAATGGCGGAACGGCTCGACTACGTGAAGCTCGCGCCGACGGCGATTCTCGACGCGGGCTGCGGCACCGGAGCAGCGATCGGCGACCTTGGCGTCCGCTATCCCGGCGCGCGCGTCGTCGCATTCGACATCGCGCTGCCGATGGTCGTCGCGGCACGGCATCGCGTGCACGCCGGGCGCAGCGCGTTTCGCAAGCTGCTGCGTCCGTTCGCGCCGCGCGGCGGCCTCGGTGCGACATTTGTCTGCGCCGACATGAACAGGCTGCCGTTCGCCGGCGTCAGCTGCGATCTCGTCTGGAGCAATCTCGCGCTGCAGTGGGTGAATGACCTGCCGCGCGCGTTCGCCGAGTTCCGCCGCGTGCTGAAAGTCGGCGGCCTGCTGTCGTTCACGACGTTCGGCCCCGACACGCTGCAGGAGGTGCGCCGCGCGTTCGCCGGTCTCGACGGCCATACGCACACGAGCCGCTTCGTCGACATGCACGACATCGGCGACATGCTGATCCATGCAGGCTTCGCCGATCCGGTGATGGACATGGAGCACGTGACGCTGACCTATGACACGCCGAAGGCGCTGCTCGATGAGTTGAAGGCGATCGGCGCGACGAACCGTACGCGCGGCCGGCCGGCGGGTTTGATGGGACGCGCTCGCTTCGGGCGTGCGCTCGCGCGGCTCGAGGCATTGCGCCGCGACGGCCGCATTCCGGCAACGTACGAAGTCGTCTACGGACATGCGTGGAAGGGCGAGCCGCGCACGTCGCGCGAGGGACATGCGATCGTGCGGTTCCAACGTAAATGAGCAGCGCAGAGCCGCCTCAAAGCGCGAATTCCGCCCCCTCAGGGGGCAGCGAAGCGCGTGAGCCCGAAGGGCCACCCCGAGGACGAACAGGCGAGAGCGAAGCTCGAGCGTTGTTCAGCATGCCGCGAGCGTGGGGGGATCATGCGAGCGCGGTATTCGTGACCGGCACCGACACCGGAGTCGGCAAGACCTGGGTTGCCGCGGCGCTGTTGCGCTCGCTGTGCGCCGCCGGCTTTCGCACCGTGGGCATGAAGCCGGTCGCCGCCGGATTCGCGCCGGGCACGAACGTGAACGGGGACGTGAGCGAACTCGGCGCGGCGGGCAACGTCGACGCGCCGCTCGATGCGCGCAATCCGTATTCGTTCGCGGATCCGGCCGCGCCGCATCTCGTCGCCGCGGCGGTCGACGTGACGATCGACATGCGGCGCATCGCCGATGCGTATGCGCGATTGCGTGCGTGCGCCGAGGCGGTCGTCGTCGAGGGCGCCGGCGGCGCGCTCGTGCCGATCGATCGCACGCGCGACATGCTGGACATCGCGGTCGCGCTGGCGATCCCGGTCGTGCTCGTCGTCGGAATGCGCCTCGGCTGTCTCAATCACGCGCTGTTGACGGTACTCGCCGTGCAGCGGCGCGGGCTCGCGCTCGCCGGTTGGGTCGCGAACGCATTGCCGCCACGTATGGCGCTCCTCGAGCAGAACGTCGATACGCTGACCGAGCGGCTCGGCATCGCGCCGCTCGCCATCGTCGCACCCGGCGAGCGTCCCGCTTTCGACGCCGCGCAACTCGCAACGCTCGGCTTTGCGCGATGAGGGCTGCCGTTCCGTGCTAACATCGGTGTCCTTCGAAAAGCGCGCGTCGCCCGACGCGCGTTTTTTCCGCGCGCGACTTGAGAGCCGCCAGGCGTGGCGACGCCACGTCGTGAACGAGGACAAGCATGGTGTTTAAACGAACGGAATCTGCGCGGTGGCATCGCCTTGCCGCAATCGCCGCGTCGCTCGTCTTGCCGGGCGCCGCGTTCGCGGCACCACCGTGGTACTTCCAGACTCCCGTCACGCCGATCGCGCAGGACATCATCGCGCTGCACGACCTGATCTTCTGGATCTGTGTCGCGATCTTCATCGGCGTGTTCGGCACGATGTTCTACTCGCTTTTCAAGCATCGGAAGTCCGTCGGCCACAAGGCGGTGCAATTCCACGAGAACACCGCGGTCGAGATCATCTGGACCATCATTCCGTTCCTGATCCTGCTCTTCATGGCGTGGCCGGCGACGAAGACGATCCTCGCCGCGCACGACACGGCCGCGCCCGACATGACGATCAAGGTCACCGGCTACCAGTGGAAGTGGAACTACGATTACGTGCAGGAGGGCTTCGGCTACTACTCGACGCTGAAGACGCCGCTCGACCAGATCGAGGGCCGTGCGCCGAAGGACGAGCATTACCTGCTCGAGGTCGACAACCCGCTCGTCGTCCCGGTCGACACCAAGGTGCGCGTGCTGGTCACCGCGAACGACGTCATCCATTCGTGGTGGGTTCCGTCGTTCGGCGTCAAGCAGGATGCGATTCCGGGCTTCGTCCGCGATACATGGTTCCGCGCCACCAAGGTCGGCATCTACCGCGGGCAATGCGCCGAGCTCTGCGGCAAGGAGCATGGCTTCATGCCGGTCATCGTCGAAGTGAAGTCGAAGGACGACTACGCGAAGTGGCTCGCCGAGCAGAAGCAGAAGCTCGGTGCGGGCGCCGAGGCTGCCAACAAGACGTGGGACCTGAAGGACCTCGTCGCGCACGGCGAGCAGGTCTTCAACTCGAATTGCGCCGCCTGCCACCAGGCGAACGGCACGGGCAACAGCGCGATCGGCGCGCCCGCGCTCGTCGGCGACAAGGTCGTGCTCGGTCCCGAGCAGCATCAGATCGACGTCGTGCTGAACGGGCAGACGGATGGTGTCGTTCAGAAGGCGCCCACCGGCGGCAAGATGCCGTCGTGGGCACAGCTTTCCGACGTCGACATCGCGTCGGCGATCACCTACACGCGCAACGCGTGGGGCAACAAGGCCGAGCAGAACGTCGTCCAGCCGTCGGCCGTGAAGGCCGAGCGGAAATAGCGCCAAGGAGTTCGTGATGTCGAGCATTCCCCACGATGTCGTAGTCGGCGGCATTCCCCACGACGAGCACGCGCATCACCCGAAGGGGATCATGCGCTGGATCACGACGACGAACCACAAGGACATCGGCACGATGTACCTGTGGTTCTCGTTCACGATGTTCCTCGTCGGCGGCGTCATGGCGCTGACGATTCGCAGCGAGCTCTTCCAGCCCGGCCTGCAGATCGTCCAGCCCGAGTTCTTCAACTCGATGACGACGCTGCACGGCCTGATCATGATCTTCGGCGCGCTGATGCCCGGCGCGGTCGGCTTCGCGAACTGGCTGATCCCGATGCAGATCGGGGCGCCCGACATGGCGTTCGCGCGGATGAACAACTGGAGCTTCTGGCTCCTGCCGCCGGCCGCATTCATGCTGATCCTGTCGCTGTTCGTGCCCGGCGGGGCCGCATCGGGCGGCTGGACGCTCTATCCGCCGCTGACGGTCGAGATGGGCATCGGCATGGATCTCACGATCTTCGCGATCCACATCATGGGCGCGTCGTCGATCATGGGCTCGATCAACATCATCACGACGATCCTGAACCTGCGCGCGCCCGGGATGACGATGATGAAGATGCCGCTCTTCTGCTGGTCGTGGCTCATCACCGCCTACCTGCTGATCGCCGTGATGCCCGTTCTCGCGGGCGCCGTCACGATGCTCCTCACCGATCGCCATTTCGGCACGTCGTTCTTCAACGCGGCCGGCGGCGGCGACCCGGTGCTGTTCCAGCACGTCTTCTGGTTCTTCGGGCACCCCGAGGTCTACATCATCATCCTGCCCGCGTTCGGCATCATCTCGGAAATCATTCCGACGTTCTCGCGCAAGCCGCTGTTCGGCTACGCATCGATGGTGTACGCGCTTGCCGCGATCGCAATCCTGTCGTTCCTCGTGTGGGCGCACCACATGTTCACGACCGGTTTGCCAACGGCGAGCATCCTGTTCTACATGTACGCGACGATGCTGATCGCCGTGCCCACCGGCGTGAAGGTGTTCAACTGGCTCGCGACGATGTGGAGGGGCTCGATCACGCTCGAGGCGCCGATGCTCTTCGCGCTCGGCTTCCTGTTCCTGTTCGTGATCGGCGGCTTCACCGGCCTGATCCTCGCGATCCAGCCGATCGACGTGCAGTTCCAGGACACCTACTACGTCGTCGCGCACTTCCATTACGTGATGGTGGCGGGAACGCTGTTCGCGTTCTTCGGTGGAACGTACTACTGGCTGCCGAAGTGGACCGGTCACATGTACGACGAGAAGCTCGCCGACTGGCACTTCTGGGGCTCGTTCATCTTCTTCAACGTCGCGTTCTTCCCGATGCACTTCCTCGGACTCGCCGGAATGCCGCGTCGCGTCCCCGACTACGCGCAGCAATTCACCGACTGGAACATGGTCTCGACGATCGGCGCGTTCGGCTTCGGGTTGTCGCAGCTCATCTTCCTGACTGCGGTCGTCAAGTGCATCCGCGGCGGCGCACCTGCACCCGCCAAGCCGTGGGAGGGTTCGACGACGCTCGAATGGACGCTGCCCTCGCCGGCGCCATATCACTCGTTCGTGACACCGCCGGTCGTCAAGTAGTGGAACCGTCGATGTCGCAATCCACGCTGGCGCCGATGCCCCGCGATCCCGACCGCGATGCGCGCGTCCGTGCGGCGAATCGCCGGACAGGGCTCGTCCTCCTCGCGATTTCGCTGCTGTTCTTCTTCGGATTCATCGTGTCGCGCCTCATCACCGACGAAGCGGTGTCGATCGCCGTCGTCGGCGGCGCCGTGCTTTTGTATCTGCTGGTCGCCATCGGCCGGCATTTGTGGAAATGAGCGCCACGGCTTCGGGCGAGCAGCGCCGCGCGGCCATCGCGCGGAGCAACCGCACGCTCATCATGAAGCTCGTCGTCGTCGTCGTCGCGATGTTCGGCTTCGGCTACGCGCTCGTGCCGTTCTACGAGAAGATCTGCGAGGCGACCGGACTTCGCAACATCGATTCGGCCGACACGGTCGGGAACACGCAGGTCGACACGACGCGCACCGTGCGCATCGAGTTCGACACGAACACGCGCAACCTGCCGTGGCAGTTTCGCGCGCTGCAGCTCGCGACCGACGTCCATCCGGGTGCGGTGACGCAGGCGATGTTCGAGGTGGTCAACATGACCGATCATCCGATCACCGGGCAGGCGATTCCGAGCTACGGGCCGCAGCAGGCCGCGCTCTACTTCAAGAAGCTCGACTGCTTCTGCTTTTCGCAGCAGACGCTCGCGCCGCACGAGAAGCGCGACATGCCGGTCGTGTTCGTCGTCGACCCGAAGCTGCCGAAGGACGTGCCGACGATCACGCTGTCGTACACGTTTTTCGAGGTCGAGGGAAACGCGCGATCGTGAAAACCAAAACCGAGGTGGGATCAGAGACGACTTTCGCCAAAAGCCCGCGAAAGTCGTCTCTGACCCCTGGGAGCCCCCGATGAGCACCGCCGCCGCAGGCGCCAAGCCGTATTACTTCGTCCCTCAGCCGTCACACTGGCCGATCTTAGGTTCGTGCGCACTCCTGCTCATGGGGATCGGCGCCGCGTTCTGGTTCAACAGCTACTGGTTCGGTCCGTGGTTCGTGCTGGCGGGCTTCTGCGTGCTGCTCGTCATGATGTTCGGCTGGTTCGGCAGCGTCATCGGCGAGTCGGAGCACCGGCTCTACAACAAGCGGGTCGACACGTCGTTCCGCTGGGGCATGAGCTGGTTCATCTTCAGCGAAGTGATGTTCTTCGCGGCGTTCTTCGGTGCGCTGTTCTACGTGCGCAACGTCTCCGTGCCCGATCTCGGCAGCGCGTTGACCGGGCGAATCCTGTGGCCGGACTACGCCTCGCAATGGCCGACGGTCGGCCCGTACATCAAGGAGGCGTTCACGCCGATGGAGGCGATCGGCATCCCGCTGATCAACACGATCATCCTCGTGAGCTCCGGCGGCACGCTGACGATCGCGCACCACGCGCTCAAGGCCGGGCACCGCAACGCCCTCAAGTTCTGGCTGTTCATCACGATCGTGCTCGGCTTCTCGTTCCTGGGTCTCCAGGCGTACGAGTACACGCACGCTTACAGCTCGCTCAACCTGAAGCTGTCGAGCGGCGTGTACGGCTCGACGTTCTTCATGCTGACCGGCTTCCACGGCTTCCACGTCACGATCGGCGCGATCATGCTGTCGGTGATGCTGGCGCGCACGTTCCGCGGCCACTTCGACGCGGAGCACCATTTCGGATTCGAAGCCGCCGCATGGTACTGGCACTTCGTCGACGTCGTCTGGCTGCTGCTGTTCGTGCTGGTGTACTGGCTCGCCTGACGGCTCTTCAGAGCCTTCCCGGCTGGATCCATCCCATCCACCAGGAGAAGACGAGGAACGCGATCAGCGCCATCGACAGCACGACGCGGACGGCGAGCGCGATGACGACCCGATTGCCGCGGCCCTGGTCGCGATAGAGGAAGACGAGCGCGGTGAAAAGCGCGGTGACGATCGCGACCAGCGCGACGATGACGATGGCTCTCATATGGCGGTCGCGAGTCCCGTTGCAGTGTAGCACTTGAAATTCGGAACGCCAGATGCATTTCCGAAGCGTGGCGAATGCACGCGGGACAGCGACGACGATCGCGAATCGCGATTCGACTCGGCGGGCATCGGGCTACGACGAGCGATGATGTCACCGACGCAAAGCGAGCGCGCACGCGCCACGCGTCCTGCGTGGGTGCCGACGGTTGCCGCGCTCGTCACCGTCGTCCTCTGCATCGTCGCCGGCAACTGGCAGCACCGACGCATGCAGGAGAAGCAGGCATTGCAACAGGCGATCGCGCAGGCGGCGGCGATGGCGCCGGTCGCATTGCCCTCGGATGTCGACGACTGGGACTCGTGGCGCTTTCGCCACGTTACCGCGACCGGCGAATACGACGCGAAGGGACAGATCCTGATCGACAACAAGGTGCATGCGGGCCGCGTCGGCTTCGACGTCGTGACGCCGTTTCGGCTGACCGATGGACGCGCAATACTCATCGATCGCGGCTGGATTGCCGCGGGTCCTTCGCGCGCAGCGCTGCCGCGTTCTTCACCGCCGGCGGGCACCGTCACCGTAAGCGGCCGCCTCGACATTCCCCCGCGCCGCTACTTCGAGCTCGGTGACGGAAGGGCTCCTTCCGGCGCGCTCTGGCAGCACCTCGATCCCGCACGCTATGCAAAGGCGACCGGCACGCCGGTGCTGCCGGTCGTCATCGACGCGACCGATGCGTCGAACGGCGTCGAGCTCGCACATGATTTTCCGCTTCCCGACACCGGCATCGACCGGCACCTGAGCTACATGGTCCAGTGGTACACGTTCGCGGCGATGGCGGCCGGACTGTGGGCCTGGTTCACGTTCCGCCCACGCATCCGGCGGCGCATCCATGCAGCACATTGAAGTGGCGGCGCCGATGCGCGGGACGAGCGCGCGCAACAAGCGCCTCCTCGCGCTGCTCGCTGCGATCGCGCTCGCGCCGATCGTCTTTTCGTATCTCGCGTACTACGCATGGCCGCGCGATTCGCGGCTCAACTACGGCGAGCTCCTGTCGGGGACGTTGCCGCGCATCGTCGGCACGCGGCAGGACGGCAGCGCGTTCGACAGCAACGACGTCCGCGGCCGCTGGCTGGTCCTGCACGTGGCGCCCGGCGATTGCAGCGGCAGGTGCGCCGGTTCGCTTTACGCATCGCGCCAGGCGCGGACGATCCAGAATGCCGAACGCGAGCGCGTCGTGCGCGTCTGGCTCGTGAATGGCGGACCGGAGCCGGCGCCCGGGCTCCTCGCCGAGCATCCCGACCTCGCCGCAGTGCGCGTGCCCGCCGCACCCGCGCTGCCGCGCGGAACGGAGCGCATCTATCTGGTGGATCCGCTCGGCAACTTCGTGCTCGCCTGGCCGTCGAAGCCTGACATCAAGGCGATGGCCAAGGATCTCGGACGCGTGCTCCGCGCCTCGAGCATCGGGTAGTAGATTCTCGCGCGGTAAAATAGCGGCCTTTCAAGGCATTCCCCTCTTGGCTACCCTCGCTCTTGCCGAATCCAGGGCGCGACAGCTCTTCGCGCTCACCAAGCCGCGCGTCGTATCGCTGATCGTGTTCACCGCGGTCATCGGCATGTTCCTCGCCGTTCCGGGGGTGCCGCCGGCCGGCCCCGTGCTGTTCGGCACGATCGGCATCGCGCTCGTGGCCGGCGCCGCGGCTGCGATCAACTGTCTCGTCGAGCAGAACATCGACAAGCTGATGCGCCGCACGAGCTGGCGGCCGTTGCCGCGCGGCCAGCTCGGCTCGCGCGAGACGCTGTTCTTCGCGCTCGCCGTCGGCTCGGTCGGCCTCGCCATCCTCTATCGCCTCGTCAACCCGTTGACGATGTGGCTCACGCTCGCGACGTTCGTCGGTTACGCGGTGATCTACACGGTCGTGCTCAAGCCGGCGACGCCGCAGAACATCGTCATCGGTGGCGCATCGGGCGCAATGCCGCCGGTGCTCGGATGGGCCGCGGTGACGGGGAGCGTGCCTCCCGAAGCGCTGTTGCTGTTCCTGATCATCTTCGTCTGGACGCCGCCGCACTTCTGGGCGCTCGCCCTGTACCGGCGGGACGACTACGCGAACGCCAAGCTGCCGATGCTGCCGAATACGCACGGCGTCCGCTACACGCAGCTGATGATCGTGCTCTACACGCTCGCCTTGACCGGCGTCACGCTGATGCCGTATGCGATGCGGATGAGCGGTGTTCCCTATCTCGTCGCGGCGATCGCGCTCGGCGGCGTTTTCACCGGTTATGCCGTGCGGCTCTACCGCGCGTACAGCGATCGGCTGGCGCGTGCGATGTTCCGCTTCTCGATCGTCTATCTCGCCGCACTCTTCTCCGCGCTGCTGATCGATCACTATTGGCAGCGCATTGCTTGACGTGATTTCCCCGCGCACGATGTCGCGTGCCGGAACGCTTCGGCGCCGCTGCCTGATCGGGCTCGCCACGCTTGCGCTCGTCGCCTGCGGCGCACGCGGGCCTTCGTTCGAGGCGTCGGACGTGACCGGCTCGTCGTTCGGCCACGACTTCGCGCTCAAGGATGCGAAAGGCAATACGCGCACGCTCGCCGATTTCCGCGGCAAGGCGGTCGTCGTCTTCTTCGGGTATACGCAGTGTCCCGACGTCTGCCCAGCGACGCTCGCGACGCTCGCCGACGCGATGAAGCAGCTCGGATCGGAAGCCGATCGCGTGCAGGTGCTGTTCATCACGATCGATCCCGAGCGCGACACGCCGCAACTTCTCGCGCAATACGTGCCGGCGTTCGACAAGCGTTTCCTCGGCCTCTATGGTGACGCGGACGCGACCGCGCGCACGGCGAAGGAATTCAAGGTGATCTACCAGAAGGTGCCGGGGCCGGCGCCGGGCAGCTACACGATGGATCACTCGGCGGGCAGCTACGTATTCGATCCGAAGGGACGCCTGCGCCTCTTCGTCTCGAACGGGCAGGGGGCCGACGTGTTCGTGCACGACCTGCGCGAGCTCTTGAACGGCGCCTGATCCCTTGCGTGTTCCGCGCACGCTCGCGGCTTCGCCACGTCGCTGCCCCCGAGGCGGCGCAATTCGCGCCTCGAGACGGCGCTGCGGCGCTCACCCGCGCGGCGATGCGGCCACTTCCCTTCGTTCCTCCTCGACGCGTCCGTCATGCCGCACGGCATCGGCGTGTCGCCGCGCGAGGCGCTCCTTGACGAGATAGAGCGGCCGCTGCTTCACCTCGACGAACATTCGCGCGAGGTATTCGCCGATGATGCCGAGCGCCATCAGCTGCAGGCCGCCGAGAAACAGGATCAGCGTGACGAGCGTCGGATAGCCTCGCACCGGATCGCCGATCAGCAGCGTCTTGACCACGACGTAGACGCCGTAGAAGAAGGCGGCGAGCGACGTCGCGAGCCCGATGTAGCTTGCGAGCTTGAGCGGCACCGCCGAGAACGACGTGATGCCTTCGAGCGCGAAATTCCACAATCGCCAGTAATTCCACTTCGTCGTGCCGGCGAGCCGTCCGGCGCGGTCGTATTCGAGCGTTCGCGTCGGAAAGCCGATCCATGCGAACAATCCCTTCATGAAGCGGCTGCGCTCCGGGAACGCGCGCATCGCCATCACGGCGCGGCGCGACAGCAGGCGGAAGTCGCCGACGTTCTCGGGAATGTCGATGTCGCTCATGCGGCCGACGACGCGGTAGAAGACGAGCGCCGTCGCGCGCTTGAGCCAGCCGTCGGCTGCGCGGCTGCGCCGACACATGACGACGACGTCGTGCCCCGCGCGCCATTCGCCGACCATTGCCGGAATGCACTCGGGCGGGTCCTGCAGATCGGCGTCGATCACGATCACCGCGTCGCCGCTCGCGCAGTCGAGTCCCGCGCTCATCGCGGCCTCCTTGCCGAACCGGCGCGAAAGGTCGATGACGCTGACGCGCGGATCGGCGTCGTGCAGTTCGACCAGGGCGCGCCACGAGCCGTCGGCGCTGCCGTCGTTCACGTAGACGATCTCGGCATCGGCGTCGAGCGTGTCGAGCACCGCCGCGAGGCGTGCGTGGAACCGCGCAAGCACCGCTTCCTCGTCGTGCACGGGCACCACGATCGACAAAGTCGGAGGAACGGCCGTTGTCATCGCCGGGCTAGGCTAGCATAGCCCGCTATGTCACGAACGGTCGCGGAAGCGCTTCCCTGGCGCGCCGATCGCAGTCGCTGGATCGCGTGGCTCGTTGCGGCCATCGCATCGCTCGCGGCGATCGCGCTGCTCTATCCCGGGCAATATCCGTTCGATTCGGCGTATCAGTTGTGGCAGGCGCGAACCGGCGAATTCAACGACGTCTCGCCGGTCGTGACGACGGCGTTGTGGTCGACGCTATTGCGCGTCGGCGCGAGTCCCGCCGTGCTCTTCTGCGCGAACCTCGTGCTGCTCTGGATCGGCCTCGCGCTGTGCGCGACGGCGATCGTGCGCGGCGCCCTCGCTCGAATCGTGCTCGTCGTCGTGCTCGGGGGACTGCCGTTGACACTCGCCGAGATGGCGCACGTGCTGTCCGACGCGCATCTCGCCGCCGTGTTGACGCTCGCCTCGGGATGCGCGGCGCACGCGCTCGCGAATCGGCGCCGCGGTGCGCGGCTTGCGTGCGTGTTGCTCCTGATCTATGCGGGAGCCGTCCGGCACAACGCGCTGGTCGCGATCGTGCCGTTCGCGTTCGTGCTGGCGTTGGCATGGCTTGCGCACGATCGGCGTCGGCGACGCGCAGCGGCCGGTGCAACGGTCGCCCTTTGCCTCGCGTCGTTCGCGTTCGCATTCGCGCTCGATCGCGCGCTCGTCCGCGAGCGCGCGACCGTGTGGCCATCGATTGCCGTGTGGGATCTCGCCGCGATGTCGGTGGCGACGAAGACGCTGCTGCTTCCGCCGTTCACGCGCGGGTCCGGCCTCACCGTCGACGAGCTCGTGACGACCGGCGCGTTCGACCCGGCGACGAACACGCTGCTGTTCCAGAAGACGCGTTCGGGGATGCGCGACGGCCTCGGCGATCCGTATTCGCCCGGGCAATTGCGGGCGCTCGTCGCCGCGTGGTTACGCGCAATGCGCGACCATCCGGTCGCGTATGCGCACCATCGGCTGCGCACGTTCTGGCTGATGATCGCGCCGCATCGCGGCGGCGTGCAGGGCGCGTCGTATTTCGTCGCGCGTACGCCCTATCGCGACAATCCGCCGCTGCCGGCCGCCTTCGCACCGCGCGCGCAGCGCGCGTTCTACCGGCTGGCCGACGCGCTGCGCCCTGGATGGCTTTTCGCCGGACTGCCGTACCTGCTGCTGAGCGTCGCCGCACTCCTGCTGGCCGCGTTTCGCACCGGCGATTCGAACGCGCGAATGGCCATTGCGATCGCGGCAAGCGCGCTTCTTTACGCGTCGACGTTCCTGCCGCTCGCGCCGGGCGCCGAGTTGCGGTACCTGACGTGGCCGATCGTCGCCGGACCGCTCGCGCTCGCGTTCGCGCTGTCCACGTACTTCAGTGCGTTTCGATCAGCTCGATCTTGTAGCCGTCCGGATCCTGGACGAACGCGATGACCGTCGTGCCGCCCTTGACCGGACCCGCCTCGCGCGCGACGTTGCCGCCCTTCGCGCGCACCGCCGCGCAGGCGGCGGCCGCATCGGGCACGGCGATCGCAATGTGCCCGTACGCGCTGCCGAGGTCATAGCTCGCAACGCCGTAGTTGTAGGTGAGCTCGAGCACCGCGTTCGTCGACTCGTCACCGTAGCCGACGAACGCGAGCGTGTACTTCTGGTCCGGGCGCTCGCTCCTGCGCAGCAGGCGCATGCCGAGGACGTTCGTGTAGAAATCGATCGACCGCTCGAGGTCGCCGACGCGAAGCATCGTATGCAGGATCCGCATCTCCCGTCTCCTTCAGAACTCGACCATCTCGAAATCGTCCTTGCGCGCGCCACACTCGGGACAAGTCCAGTTCGGCGGCACGTCTTCCCAGCGTGTGCCGGGCGGGATGCCGTCCTCGGGTGATCCGACGGCTTCGTCGTAGATCCAGCCGCAGATCAGGCACATGTATTTTTTCATCGGCAAAGCGGGTGCTGCGCACGCGACGCCGAGGCCGGATGATGCGGGGCGCGACGGAGCATGCGTGGGGGTAGAATTCGAAGTGTAGCAATCCCGCCCCAATGCCCGCGCCGCTTTCTGCGAAGGCGAGCGTGCCGTCATGTCCAGCGACACCGATCCCGCCTATCCGCCACTCGTTCTCACGTTCGCCGCTTCCGATCCGTCCGGAGGCGCAGGGATGCAGGCCGATCTGCTGACACTGTCGAGCATGGGCTGCCATCCGCTGTCGGTGATCACAGCCCTCACCGTGCAGGACACGATCGGCGTCGAAGGCGTGCTTGCGATCGATTCCGACTGGGTGGCGGACCAGGCACGCGCGCTCCTCGAGGACATGCCGGTCGACGCGTTCAAGGTCGGCGTGCTCGGCAGCGTCGAGAACATCGCCGCGATCGCGGAGATCGTGTCCGACTACCCCGACGTGCCGCTGGTGCTCGATCCGGTGCTCGCGTCCGGACGCGGCGACGAGCTCGCCACCGACGACATGGCGCAGGCGATGCGCGAGCTCCTGCTGCCGCAGACGACGATTCTCACGCCCAACAGCATGGAGGCGCGGCGTCTCGCCGATCTCGACGACGACGATGCGTCGCTGTTCGATTGCGCGGCGAAGCTGGTCGAGGCGGGCAGCGAATACGTACTCGTGACCGGCACGCACGAAGCGACGGCGCAGGTGGTCAACACGCTCTACGGCAAGAGCGGCATCGTGCGCTCCGACACATGGCCTCGCCTGCCGCACAAGTACCACGGTTCCGGCTGCACGCTCGCCTCCGCGATTGCCGCGATGCTCGCGAACGGGCTCGAGCTCGCTGAAGCCGTACGCGAAGCGCAGGATTACACGTGGCATGCCCTCGAGAAGGCGTACCGGCCGGGAATGGGGCAGCATCTGCCCGATCGTCTGTTCTGGGCGCGCGAGGAGCGCG
Source organism: Casimicrobiaceae bacterium (assembly GCA_035605875.1). Classification (GTDB taxonomy): domain Bacteria; phylum Pseudomonadota; class Gammaproteobacteria; order Burkholderiales; family Casimicrobiaceae; genus VBCG01. The sequence goes on along the minus strand of DATNGN010000061.1, from coordinate 19,583 downwards.
AGGCGAAATCCGACGAGCCCGGTGATGCGGTGGCGAAGGACGTGCCGGACCTGCAACGACGTCTCGATGCTGGCGGAACCCATTAGCGCTGCGCGAAGCGCGCGCGTCGCCGGGCTTTACGCGGTGACGCCCGACGAGCGGGATACCGCCGTGCTCGTCGCGAAAATCGTCGCCGCCGTCGACGGCGGCGCGACGATCGTGCAATACCGCAACAAGACGCTCGATCCGCGCACGCGACGTGCGCAGGCGCAGGCGCTCGCTTCGACGAAAGCGATTCGCCGCGCCCTTTTCATCGTCAACGACGATGCGATTCTCGCGCGCGATCTCGACGCCGACGGCGTGCATCTCGGCGAAGACGACGGCGACGTTGCGAAGGCCCGCGCCTGCATCGGTCGGGACCGGATCATCGGCGTGTCCTGCTACGACGATGTCGATCGCGCCCACGCCGCGGTCGCGGCCGGCGCCGATTACGTCGCGTTCGGCAGTTTCTTCACGTCGACGATCAAGCCCGGTGCACGGCGCGCATCGGTCGATCTGCTGGCGCAGGCACGCGCACTCGGCGTGCGGGTCGTTGCGATCGGCGGCATCACCGCGGCGAATGCGTCGGCGCTGATCGACGCCGGCGCGGATGCCGTGGCGGTCATCAGCGATGTCTTTGCGCACGATGATCCCGCCGAGGTGCAACGGGCCGCTGCAGCCATCGCACGGCAGTTCCGACGATGACGCGAAACGAAGAATTGTTCGCGCGCGCGCAACGCTCGATTCCCGCCGGCGTCAATTCGCCGGTGCGCGCGTTCGGCTCGGTCGGCGGCACGCCGCGCTTTCTCGTTCGCGGTGAAGGACCGTACGTGTTCGACGCCGACGGCCAGCGCTACATCGACTACGTCGGCTCGTGGGGACCGGCGATCGCGGGCCACGCGCATCCTGATGTCGTCAGCGCCGTGCAAGCGCGTGCTGCAGACGGCCTGTCGTTCGGTGCCCCGACCGAAATCGAGATCGAGCTTGCCGAGACGCTGATCGCACGGCTGCCGAGTCTCCATCTCGTGAGGCTCGTCTCGTCGGGTACCGAGGCGACGATGTCGGCGCTGCGGCTTGCGCGCGGCTACACGGGACGCGCGAAGATCGTCAAGTTCGAAGGCTGCTATCACGGCCACGGCGACAGCCTGCTCGTCAAGGCGGGCTCGGGCGCGCTGACCTTCGGCCAGCCGTCGTCGGCGGGCGTGCCGCCGGCGATCGCGAACGAGACGATCGTCGTGGCGTACAACGATCCCGATGCGGTCGAGAGAGCGTTCGCGGCCGAGCCCGATGCGATCGCCTGCGTCATCGTCGAGCCGGTCGCCGGCAACATGAATCTCGTGATGCCCGCCCCCGGATTTCTCGAAGGCTTGCGCGCGCTGTGCGACCGTTACGGCGCGGTGCTGATCTTCGACGAGGTGATGACCGGCTTTCGCGTCGGTCCGCGCGGCGCGCAGGGACGCTTCGGCATTACGCCCGACCTGACGACGCTCGGCAAGGTGATTGGCGGCGGCATGCCGGTGGGCGCCTTCGGCGGCCGCCGCGACATCATGGAGAAGATTGCGCCGCTTGGACCGGTCTACCAGGCCGGCACGCTGTCCGGCAATCCGGTCGCTGTCGCGGCAGGACTCGCGACGCTGGCGCTGATCGACACGCCCGGTTTTTACGACGCGCTCGAGCAGCGAACGAACGCGCTGACCGAAGGTCTCGTCGCCAGCGCGAAGCGCCATGGCGTGTCGTTCTCCGCGCAGGCGGTCGGCGGCATGTTCGGTCTCTACTTCGCCGATGCCGTCCCGCGCTCGTATGCGGATGTGATGGCGTGCGACAAGGACCGCTTCAACCGCTTCTTCCATGCAATGCTCGATGCCGGCATCTACTTCGCACCGTCGGCGTACGAAGCGGGATTCGTTTCGGCCGCGCATGGCGAAGCCGAGATCCGCCAAACGCTCGCGGCCGCCGAAAGGGCCTTTGCGGCACCCTGAAAGGCCGTCGCCGGCCGACGACGAACTTCGTCTGCAACCCATTGCCGAGCAAGGCTTTTTTACGGTTTTTCCAGCGTGGGCGTGGTATGATTCGCCCCTTTCGCCCTGGGATGCAGAATCTCTGACCTCTCTCTGTCTTCTGACCTGCGATTCCTGACACGTGGATGCCCCCGCCCGAAAACGACTCGGCGAAATCCTGATCGAGCGCGGCAAGCTCGACCAGGCGAACCTCGAACGCGCACTGCGTCTGCAATCGGAAACCGGCGAGAAGCTCGGCGCGCTGCTCGTGACACTGGGGCTTTGCGCGCAGCGCGACGTTGCCGAGGCGCTCTCGCTGCAGCTCGCGCTGCCGCTCGTCGACGCGAGCGGCTATCCCGAATTCCCGATCCTCGAGGAGCGCGTGTCCGCGCGCTTCCTGCGCGAGGCGCGCGCGCTGCCGGTCCGCGAAGACGAAGCGGAGTTGGGCCTCGCCATGGCCGATCCGACCGACGCGTACACGATCAGCGCATTCGAGATGGTGACCGGGCGCGCGGTGCGGCCGATGGTCGCGATCCCGACCGATCTCGAAGCCGCGCTCGAGCGTCTCTATGGCGCCGGACGTTCGGCGGTCGGTCAGCTCGTCGGCGACGTCGAGACGCGCACCGACGAATTGTCGTCGCTCGATGCCGACGTGCAGCAGTTGAAGGACCTCGCGTCCGAGGCGCCGGTCATTCGCCTCGTGTCGCTTTTGATCACGAACGCGCTCGAGATGCGCGCCTCCGACATTCACATCGAGCCGTTCGAGAATCGGCTGATCGTGCGTTATCGGATCGACGGCGTGCTGCACGAAGTCGAGTCGCCGCCGCGGCGCCTGTCTGCGGCAGTGATCTCGCGCATCAAGATCATGGCGAATCTCGACATTGCGGAGCGGCGGCTGCCGCAGGACGGACGCATCCGGCTGCGCGTGCAGGGCAAGGAGATCGACCTTCGCGTGTCGACAGTGCCGACGATGCACGGCGAGTCGGTCGTGATGCGGATCCTCGACAAGGGCGGCGTCGCGCTCGACTTCGGCAAGCTGGGCTTCGAGGACGATGCGCTCAAGGTCTTCCTCGACGTGCTGCTGCAGCCGCACGGCGTGCTGCTGGTGACAGGTCCGACGGGCTCGGGCAAGACGACGACGCTCTATACGGCGCTCGACCGGTTGAACCAGCCCGACGTCAAGATCCTCACCGTCGAGGATCCGGTCGAATACCAGATGCCGGGCATCAACCAGATCCAGGTCAAGCCGCAGATCGATCTCACGTTCGCGAATGCGCTGCGCTCGATCGTGCGCCAGGACCCGGACGTGATCATGATCGGCGAGATCCGTGACCTCGAAACGGCGCAGATCGCCGTGCAATCGGCGTTGACCGGCCACCTCGTGCTGTCGACCGTGCACACGAACGACGCGCCGTCGACCGTGAACCGGCTTCTCGACATGGGCGTCGAGGACTACCTGCTCACGTCGACCGTCATCGGCATCCTCGCGCAGCGTTTGGTGCGCAAGCTTTGCGAGCACTGCAAGGCGCCGTACGTCGCGCTGCCCGAGCTGGTCGAGCAGATGCGCCTCTCCAAGTTCTCGACCGCGCGCGACATCACGCTCTGGCATGCGAAAGGCTGCAGCCACTGCGCGAACACCGGCTACACCGGCCGCATCTGCATCACCGAGATCATGCCCATGACCGACGCGATCAGGAGCCTCGTGATGAAGCACGCGAACGCCTCCGAGCTTCGCAGCGAGGCGATCCGCGTCGGCATGGTCCCCATGTACGAAGATGGAATGCGCAAGGCGGTGAAGGGCGTGACGACGTTCGAGGAAGTGCTGCGCGCGACGCGCGAAGATTGAAGTGAAACGACCCCCACGCTCGCTTCTCTCGCTGCCCCCCCTGGGGGGCGCGGTCATTGGCTTGGGACGGCCCGGCGCAACTAGCATGAAACATCCCCCCACGCTCGCTTCGCTCGCTGCCCCCCGGGGGGCGGATCAGCGGCTTGGGGCGGCCCGGCGCCACTGAAATGAAACCTCCCGCCACGCTCGCTTCGCTCGCTGCCCCCCGGGGGGCGGATCAGCGGCTTGGGGCGGCCCGGCGCCACTGACATGCCGCTCTACAGCTACCGTGCCGTCACCGCAGCGGGCGATGTCTCGAGCGGCGAGATCGAGGCCGCGAACGAGTCCGAGATCGTCGAGCGGCTGCGCGATCAGGGCCTTCTGCCGATGCAGATCGCGCAATCGCTCGGCGCCGCCGCGGCCGCCCAGGCCGCTCGCCCTGCGCGGCAGAGTCTCTTCGCGTCGAAGCGCGTCACCGGCGACAACCTGCTGTCGCTCACGCGCGATCTCGCGACGCTCCTCCACGCGGGCCTCACGCTCGATCGTGCGCTCGAGCTTCTGATCAGCCTTGCGACGTCGCTGCCGCTCGCGCTGATGCTGCAGGGCATCCGTGACGAAGTGCGCGGGGGCAAGTCGCTGTCGCAGGCGCTCGACGCACGCCGCGACGTGTTCTCGCGCTTCTACGTCAACATCGTCCGTGCCGGCGAAGCCGGCGGCGCGCTCGGCACTGTCCTCGCGCGCCTCGCCGAGACGATGGAGCGCAACAAGGAGCTGCGCGAGTCGGTGCGCTCGGCGCTGATCTATCCGACGATCCTGATTTTCGTCGCGGTCGCATCGATCATGATCCTTTTGATCTATGTGGTGCCGCAGTTCCAGTCGACGTTCGCGCAGGCGGGCAAGGCGCTGCCGATTCCGACGCAGGTCGTAATCGCCGTCGGCACGTTCCTGCGCAACTGGTGGTGGGCGCTGATTCCGGGTGTCGCGCTCGCGATCGCGTGGTTCCGCCGCCGCGGCCGGGTACCCGCGATCCGCCGCGCGCGCGATGCGCGGCTTCTGCGGTTGCCGCTCATCGGCGATCTGATCGGGAAGGTCGAGATCGCGCGCTTCGCGCGCACGCTGTCGACGCTGCTCGCGAACGGCGTCACGCTGCTTGCGGGCCTAACGATCGTGAAGGAAACGATGGGCAACGTGGTGCTCGCGAGCGGCTTCGACGGCGTGATCGCCAAGCTGCGCGAGGGCAAGGGGTTCGGGCGCCCGATGGCGGAGACGGGGTTGTATCCGCGGCTTGCCACGCAGATGATCCTCGTCGGCGAGGAGAGCGGACGGCTCGAGGAGATGCTGACGCGCGTCGCGGACGTCTACGACCGCGAAGTCGCGACGGCGATCAAGCGCTTCCTCGCGGTGCTCGAGCCGGTGCTGATCCTCGGGCTCGCCGTCATGGTGGGTGGGATCGTCTTCTCGATCCTGCTCGGCGTGATGGGCATGAGCGAACTGGTCGTGTGATTCCTGTCTAAGACAGGATTTTTTGGCGGAAGGCGGCAAGGTCCGCGCCGCACTTTCCTCGGGACTTCATCATGGTGAATGCAATTCTGGCAACGCGGCGCGCGTCGCGTGCATCGCGCGGCATCCGGCAGGTCGGCATGACGCTGATCGAGATACTCGTCGTGCTGACGCTGATCGGTGTCGTGCTCGGCATCGTCGGAACCAACTATCTCGGCAAGAGCGAGCAGGCGAAGGCGAAAGCCGCGAAGATCGAGATCGACCAGATCGGGCAGACGCTCGATCTGTTCAAGCTCGAGCTCGGTCGCTATCCGACGACACAGGAGGGCCTGCAAGCGCTCGTCGTTGCGCCGCCGGGACTGCCGAACTGGGCCGGCCCGTACTGGAAGAAGTCGACGGTGCCGAAGGACCCGTGGGGACACGAGTACAAGTACGCCTCGCCCGGCGCGCACGGCGCGTACGACATCACGTCGCTCGGTGCCGATGGCGTCGAAGGCGGCGACGGGCCGAACAAGGACATCACGAATTGGGATCAGCAGCAGTGAGGACTCAGGATCGAGGATCGACGATTTAGGATCCACGGGATACCGAGTCGATGCGAGCAATCACCCGCATGCGCGCAGTCGGTTACGGCGATGCCGGGATGTCGCTCCCGTTTGCGCCAGCGTCGCCGCTCCCTCGCTCCGCGCTCCTGAATCCCAGATCCTCGCGAGGCGTCACCCTCCTCGAGCTCCTCATCGTTCTCGCGATCATGGCGATCGTCGCAAGCGTCGTGATGCCGATGTTCGGCGCTCCGGTCTCGACGAGCGAATTGCGCGCGACGGCGCGCGAGATCGCGGCCGGATTGAGGCTCGCGCAAAGCGAGGCGGTTTCGCAGCGACGCCAGACGTTCCTCGTGCTCGACGTCGCGGGCAAGCGCTTCAAGGTCGACAACGATCCGCACGAGCACAAGCTGCCGTCGAAGATCGAGCTCAAGCTGTTCACGGCGCAAAACGACCTCGTCAACGAAAGCGTCGGCTCGATCCGCTTCTTTCCCGACGGCGGCAGCAACGGCGGCCGCATCACCGTCGCGGCCGGCGAGCGCAAGTTCGACGTCGACATCGACTGGCTCACCGGTCGGGTCGCGATTCTCGATTAACGGATGGGCCCCCCACGCTTGCGGCCGATCGCTGCGCATCGAGGCTTTTCGGTCCTCGAAGTGCTGGTCGCGTTCATCATCGTCGCGCTCGTCGTCACCGCGCTTTTCCAGCTCTTCGGCGGCGCGCTGCGCAACGCGAGCGGTGCCGACGACTGGACGCGCGCGATGCTCGTCGCGCAGAGCCGGCTTGCGCTCGAGGCTTCGGCACAGCCGCTGCGCCCGATCAACGATGCGGGCACGGAAGCCGACGGCCGAATGGCGTGGCGCGCGTCGGTGACGCCGTACACGCCGCCGGATCCGAATCGCGACCTCGAGCAGGCGAGCGAGTCGATGCCGACGCGCCTTTACCGGATCAGCGTCGACGTGACCTTCCCGGGCGAAAACGGCAAGCCGCGCAGCCTGTCGCTGTCGACGCTGCGGATCGGGCAGCGCAACCCTGCATGAGCACGATCCCGCGACAACGCGGCTTCACGCTTCTCGAGCTGATCGTCGCGCTCGTGCTGCTCGCGCTTCTGTCCGGCGTGCTGTTCGGCTCCATACGGCTTGCCGGACGCAGCACGAACGGCGGCGAAGCCAAAGCCGAGGCGTCGGCGTCGATGCGCCTCGTGCAGCAATTCCTGCGTGCGAATCTCGAAGCGCAGCATCCGTCGCGCATGCGCAAGATGCTCGAATGGCCGCTGCTTTTCGCAGGCGGCAGCGACGAGTTGCGCTACGCCGCGCGCTTGCCTGCGCGCGTCGCCGGTGGCGGCATCTGGTTCTATCGCTTGAGGGTTCGCACCGACGAAGCGCGATCGCCGCTCGTGCTCGAGCGGATGATTCCCGACCTGTCGGCCGACGCGTTGCCCGACTTCAACGGCGCCGAGCGATCGGTCCTGGCCGAGAACATCGCCGCGCTGAAGATCGGCTATTTCGGACGCGATCCCGACGCCGGGCCGAGCACGGAGCCGTCGTGGCGCGACCAGTGGAGCGACACGCAGCGGTTGCCGATGATGATCCGCATCGACGTCACGCCCAAGACGGGTCCGCCGTGGCCGACGCTTTACGTCGCGCCACACGAATCGCCCGAAGCGGGGTGCCGCGCGTGGGACATTGCGCGCGAGCACTGCGCCGCCGTATGAAGCAGATTCCACGCATTGCGAGCAACGAATCGGGGATAGCGCTCGTGCTGGCGCTGTGGCTCACCGTGCTGCTGACGGTGCTCGCAAGCGGCTTCGCCTTCAGCATGCGCAGCGAAGCGCTGGCGACGCGCAACGCGGTGTCGCTCGCGCGTGCGCGTGCGCTCGCCGACGGCGCGGTCGAGCGCACCGCCTTCGAGCTCTCCAGGCCGCACATGGTCGAGTCGTGGACGACCGACGGGCAGCCGCATCGCTGGAACGACGGCGACGCGACGATCGTCGCCAGTGCCGTCGACGAAGCATCGCGGATCGACATCAACGCCGCGCCCGATGCGTTGATGAAGAGTCTCCTGACCGTCATCGGCGGCGCCGACGACGCGACGGCCACCACACTCGTCGACGCGATCGCCGATTGGCGCGACCCCGACGACCTGAAGCGCCCGAACGGCGCCGAAGCGCCCGACTATCAGGCGGCGAACCTCAAGTACGGACCCAGCAACGCGCCGTTCGAGACGGTCGAGGAACTCGCGCGCGTGCTCGGCATGACGCCGGCGATCTTCCAGCGCATCGTCCCGCTGATCACCGTCTATTCGCACCAGCCCGGCATCAATCCTGCGACCGCCGGGCGCGGCGTGCTGCTCGCGTTGCCGAACGCGACGCCGGAAACGGTCGACGCGTTCATCCAGCAGCGCGCCGACGCGCTCGCCAATCGGCTCCCGGTCCCGGCGTTCCCGCCGGCGCAGGCCTACATCAGCGGGGCGATCCAGGTCTGGCGCATCCGCGCGGAGGTGACGCTGCCCGATGGTGTAACCTTCGTCCGCGAAGCCGTACTGCGGCCCTCGGCCGACGCCACGCGGCCCCTGATCACGCTCGCCTGGCTCGAGCCGTCAGGATCGGCGGCCGCACCATCCCTTGCATCGAACACCCGCTGATGGCCGTCATCGCTGACTCGACGTCGTTCAAGATCACCGCGTATCCGAGAAGCCTCGCACGCCGGTTGCGTCTCGTCGGTTTCGGTCAATGGTGGAAACGCGAACTCGCCGCGGCGATGCCCGAGCGCCTGCGTGCCGCGTTTGCGCGCCGCCGCGCGCGTCCGGTGCTCGCGTTCGACGGCAGCCGCGCCACGCTTTGGCAGCCGTCCGCCGCCAACGGCGAGCTGCGGATGGTCGCCGTCGCCGACGTTCCACTCTATGCGGATGCGCAGAGCGTCGAGGCGGCGGGCCGCGCCGCATTCGCGCCGCTCGTCGCCGCGCACGGCGCGTCGCCTTCGATCGTCGTCTCGCTGTCGCCGCGCGCATCGCTGCGCAAGATACTGACGCTGCCGATGGCGCTCGAGGATCACCTGCATCAATCGCTCGCCTACGACCTCGACCGCCATACGCCGTTCAAGCCCGAGGAGCTCTACTTCGACGCGGTCGTCGTCGATCGCGATGCCGCGCACAACACGTTGCGTGTCGATCTTGCCGCGGCACGCCGTTCGCTGGTCGACAACGTGCTGCGCCAGGCCGAAGGCTTCGGCGTGCGCGTCGCGGCGGTGACCGTCGATCCGCCGGCGACCGCCTCTTCGTCGCGGATCGATCTGCTGCCGCCCGACCGCCGCGTTGCCGCACCCGGCTGGGCACGCTGGCACTTCGCGCTGCCCGCGGCGTTGCTCGCGCTCGGCATCGTCGCAGCGATCGTGCTGCCGATCTGGCAGAAGCGCGAGGAGGCGATCGCGCTCACCGAAATGGCCGAGCAGGCGCGCGACCGGGCCGGCGTATCGGATCGACTGCGAACCGAGCTCGAGCGGCGCGTCAGCGATTACAACTTCGCGCTCGAGCGCAAGTACGCGTTTGCCGGGACCGTGCAGGTGCTGGACGACGTCACGCGCATCCTGCCCGACGACACGTGGCTGACGCAGCTCGAGATCCATGCAACGCGCGGCAAGGACGCGCAGCGCGAAATCGCCATGCGCGGCGAATCGGCGAACGCCGGGCGGCTCGTCTCGCTGCTCGAGGATTCGAAACTCTTCACCCAGGCCGCGCCGCGCTCACCGACGACCAAGATCCAGCCGGGTCCCGGCGAGATCTTCGATGTGGGCGCTCACTTGAAGCCGCTGCCCCCGCCGGCGTTGCTGCCCATGGAAATGGTCGCACCGACACCCCCGCCGCGACCACCGGCGCCGCCGCGTGCCGCGCCCTCACCGGCGCCCAGCGCACCGGCTGTAACCGGCACGCCGGCGCCGAACGCATCGGCTGCAACGGCTACCCCGCCGCCGAACGGCGCGGCCGCACCCGGTGCATCGGCGGCACCGTCCGCACCGTCGGCAGCGGAATCGGCGGCGCCGCAACCCGGTGCAGCGCCGGCGGCGAGACCCGGGATCCGCAGCGTGGTCACGCGTCCTTCGGGCGCTGCGAATCGCGCGGCACCCGCCGCTGCGGCTCCGCCAACCGCCGCGCCCTCGGCGAGCGCACCGCCGGCTGCCGCAGAGGGCGAGCCGCCGGCTGGGCAGGAAGGCGAGGACAAGGACAACTGATGATGAAGCAGACCCTCCAATGACGCCGCTACTGTTCAAGAACCTTTCGCCGGCGCGCCAGCGCGCGCTCGCGGTGGGTCTCTTCGTCATCGCGGTCCTGCTCGGATTCGCGATCGTGCTCGGACCGGTGATCCTGCTCCATCGCCACTACGACACGGCGATCGCCGACGTCTCCGACCGGCTGCAGCGCTACGAGCGCGTCGCGGCGCAGGCACCCGAGCTTCGCGTGGCGCTGATCGCGATGCAGCAGCGCGACGCACGCCGCTTCTTCCTGCGCAACACCGCGACGAACCTCGCCGGTGCCGAGTTGCAGGAACTGGTGAAGGCGGCGATCGAAAGCAACGGCGGCCGCATCACGACGAGCCAGAACACGAGCCCGCGCGAGGATGGGCGCTTTCGCGAGCTCGGCGTCAACGTGCAGTTCTTCGCGACGACGCCGGCGCTGCAGAAGATCCTGCTCGCGATCGAATCGCACGAGCCGTACATGATCGTCGAGAATCTGACGGTGCGACCCCTCAATGCGTTTCGTGGCTTCAAGCCGGCGGCCGGTCAGGAGCCCGAGCTCAACGTGCAACTCGATGTCGGCGCGTGGGCGTATGCAGAGCCGGCGAAGCCCGGGGCGGCGCCGCCGCCGAAATCGACGTGATGGAAACTACTGGCTCGCTGCCTCCCGAGAGGCGTGATCCCGCGCGTCGGCTTGAAGGCATCGACGATGAATGATGGCGCCATGATGCGCGGCATGCTGCTGTGGAGCATCGCATTCGTGATCGTTGCGGGTGCGCTCGGATACGAAACCGACTGGGGACGAAGCATCGACCCCGACCCGGTCGCGTCGAAGCTTCCGCACGTCGCCCCCGTCACGGTATCGCTTTTGCCCGAGTACAAGATCACCGGCGGCGTCGCGGCGCGCAAGGAGACGGTCGAGCGCGTGCTGTTCAATCCGACGCGAAGGGCGGCGCCGCCGGCGGTCCAGACCGCGGGAGGCGGGCCGGGCGCCATGCAGAAAGGCGTCTACACGCTGACCGGCACCACGGTCGTCGGCAACGTGGCGACGGCCTTCCTGCGTGAAGTGAAGGGCGGCAAGTCGCACACGGTCCATCAGGGCGAGACGCTCGACGGCATCGTCATCGCCGACATCGCGGCCGACCACGTTCGACTGAAGCAGGGCGACGATATCGAGGACCTCCAGCTCAAGATCGCGAGCGGTCCGAAATCGACGATCCAGGTTGCGGCGCCTACGCCCGCAGGGCAAGTGCCTCCCGGCGCGCGTCCTCCCTTTCCAGCGGCCGGCGGCAGCGCTCCCCACGTCCCGACCGCAGCGCCGGTACCGCCGGCGCCGCCGAGCTCCATCAACCCCAACGCGCAGCGCGCGGGCGGCACGGCGAGCGTCAGCGAAATCCTCGCCGAGCGGCGGCGTGCCGCGCGCGCCGCGGCCGCTGCTGCCGCCGCGAACCAGTCCGGCGTGCAACGCGCGCAATGAGGGCGCGCATCCGGGCGTTTCCCCCTGCAGTGCGCCGTTCCCGCAAGGAGAGCTCAAGCGACATGACCCCTCGACGTGTTCCGAAAGCGCTCGGCATCGCCCTGCTGCCGCTTCTCGCCGCCTGCGCGCAACAACCGGTGTCCGACGTTGCGGCACCGGCGCCCGTGCCGGCGACGAACGCAAAGGAAACCGCCGACAAGGGCATCGCCGCGCCCCACGGCGACGGCGAGCACGCGAAGATCTACAAGGGCACGGGAATCGTCATTCGTGGCCAGGGTGTCGGCGGGCAGTTGCCGCCGGGCGCGACGGCGCCGCAGAAAGGCGGTCCGGTCGTGCTGAACTTCGAGGGTGCCGACCTGCGCGAGGTCGTGCGCAACATCCTCGGCGACATCCTGAACGAGGCGTACACGATCGATCCGAACGTCGGCGGTCAGGTCACGATCCGCACGACCGCCGGCATCCCGCGCGACGCGCTGCCGGCGACGCTCGAGACGCTTCTGCGCATGAACGGCGCCACGATGGTGCGCGAGGACGATCTGTGGAAGATCGTGCCGCAGACGGCAGCCGTTCGCGGCAACGTGACCGCGCAACTCGGCAATTCGACGCGCGCGCTGCCGGCCGGCTTCTCCGTGCAGATCGTGCCGCTCAAGTGGGTGGGCGCCGCCGAGATGGCGAAGATCCTCGAGCCGTTCGCGAAGGATGCGCAGGCGGTGCGCCCCGACATCACGCGCAACCTGCTGATCCTGTCGGGCACCGAGGAGGAGCTGCGTCACCTGCGCGAAACGATCGACCTTTTCGACATCGACTGGATGGCGGGCATGTCGGCCGGCGTGTTCACACTGCAGAACGCCGACGTGAAGACCGTCTCGCAGGAGCTCGACAAGGTAATCGGGGACAAGGCGACGAGCCCGCTCACCGGGATCCTGCGCATCATCCCGATCGAGCGGATGAACGCGCTGCTGGTGATCTCGCCCAATCCCGAATACATCGACCAGGCGAAGAAGTGGATCGAGCGCCTCGACAGCGGCAGCGGCGAGGGTGTGCGCTTCTACGTCTACAACCTGCAGAACCAGCGCGCCGAGCACGTCGCGCCGCTTCTGCAGCAGGCATTCACGGGTCAGGCGCCGCAGCAGCAGGCGCCGTCCGCGCCGAGCGTCGCACCCGGGACGCCGGCCGGGACGATCGTGTCGCCGCCGTCGTTCCAGTCGCAGCCGACGATGACGCCGAACACGCCTGCGGCGAGTGCGGCACCCGCGGCGGCGGCTGCGGCGGGCGCCGTCGTCGGCTCATCCGCCGCGCGGCGTGCCATCACCGGCGGCGAAGGCGGCGAAGGCGTTGTGCGCAATGTGCAGGTCGTCGCCGACAAGGACCAGAACACGATCCTCATCGTCGCGACGCCGGCCGAGTACTCGATCATCGAGCAGGCGCTGCGCAAGCTCGACGTGCCGTCGCGGCAGGTCATGATCGACGTGACGATCGCCGAGGTGAAGCTCAACGATTCGCTGCAGTTCGGCATCGACTGGGTCTTCAAGGGCGGAGCACCGTCCGGACGAGGCAGCGGCGGTAGTTTCAACCAGCCTCAGAACAAACCCTTCAACCCGGCGGTTCAGCCGACGACGTCGGGGCTCGGCGCTGCAGCGTCGGGGCTTGCCGTCGCTGCGCAGGGGTTCAGCTACCTCATCAACAACGCGAACTTCCCGGGTGGCGTCCAGGCAGTGCTGAATCTGCTCGACACGTACGGCAACACGAAGGTCGTCGCGAACCCGCATCTGGCGGCGCTCGACAACCAGAAGGCGACGATCAAGGCGGGCAACCGGATCCCGGTTAACCAGCAAACGCTGGTCGGCAGCACCGTCAACGCGGTGACGACGACGTCGCAATACATCGACACCGGCGTGCTGCTGCAGGTCACCCCGCACATCAACGCCGGGGGCCTCGTTACGCTCGACGTGCAGGCGGAGGTGAGCAGTCCGGGTACGCCGGCCAACCCCGGCGATGCGCCCCCGATCGATACGCGCTCGGTGCAGACGCTGCTCGCCGTGCCGTCCGGCCAGACGATGGTGATGGGCGGACTGATCCAGGAAACGAAGGGCAACACTTCGAGTGGCTTGCCGATCCTGAACCGGATTCCGGGCCTCGGCGGCCTATTCGGCAACCAGACGCTGCAAAACGATCGCAGCGAGCTCGTGCTGTTCATCACGCCGCATACGGTGACGGACGCGAGCGCCATCCAGTCGACGATCGAGGATCTGCGCCGGAAGATGGAGACCCTCGACCGCGTGTTCCCGGGAACGCCGAACTGGCCCGCGTCGCCTCCGGACATGCGCGACCGCCTCAACGAGATGGTCAATCCCTATCATTGGGACCTGCCGCGGCCGTCAGTGCCGAAGCCCATCGCGCCGCCGGCCGGGCAACCGACGGACACGCTGCCACCGCCGGCGCCCACAGCCGTTGCGCCGTCGGGCGGCCAGCCGTCCGCTGCGATACCGCCGCCGGCGCCGAAGTAGCGGGCGACGCGCGAGATGCCAGGTGATGCGTGCGAGCGCGTGAACGGCCGACGCCCTTCTCACGCATCCGAAACCGCGCCAAAACTGAATAAAGTGTCGGGAAACCCCGACAAATGATGATTTTCGCGTGTTGCGCCCCCGCAACACGCTTGTCTCCCACGCCGGCACAACTGACGCGAGATTGACGATGAAATTCGAAATGGCTAGGCTTTATTCAGGTTTCGCCGTGCGCCGCACGCGAGTTGACTGGGCGTTTGGCAGGCGGTGCACAGAGCGGGGCGAACGATTTAAAGCGATGTTTTGCGACGTTTTGCGGCACTTTCATCGCGGTACCGTCGCCAAACGACGACACTCGATGACGGCCCCGCTGATCGTCGCGATCGGTCTGCTGGGAGGATGCGCAGGTCTCGGGCGCCTGTCGGCCGACACGCCGGCCGACGTCAAGCGCGATGCGGTGGCCGCCCGCGCGAAGGCACGCTGGGACCGTCTCATCGAGCGCGACCTGGCGGGTGCGTACGAGTACATGAGCCCGGCATCGCGCGCGACGATGCCGCTGGACGTTTACAAGGCGAAGCACAAGGTGGGGATGTATCGGTCGGTCAAGATCGACGACGTGAAGTGCGAAGCGGATGCGTGCACGGTGAAGCTGAACCTGACTTACCAGTACAAGGGTTTGCGCGGCACGAAGAAGCCGATGACGCTGACGACGCTGCTCACCGAGCAATGGATCATCTCCGACGGTCAGGCATGGTTCGTGGATAGGGGCTAGGCTTTCACGGGCTTTCGCGTTGCAAAAAGCCTACAGGACACGATGGAGGTAGCGCCGATTTGTTTGTAATGAAACACCAACTGTAATAAGATTCGGTCGCTGTTGTTCTAAAGTGATCACTTTAAACGGCAACTCAACGGAGTCATCACCAACCATGAATATTTTCAAGAAGAAGTCGCTGTGCGCCGCGCTCGCCGGTATCGGCGCGCTGGGTGCTGCTGGTGCCGCGCAAGCGGTCAACCTGAATCCCGACGGACTGGGTCAGGTCCTGATCTATCCGTACTACACAACGCGCAACGATCCGGCCGGCAACGCCTACAACTCGCTGCTGTCCGTCGTTAACACGACCGCGTCGGTGAAGGCGGTGAAGGTCCGCTTCCTCGAAGGCAAGAACAGCACGGAAGTCCTCGACTTCAACTTGTTCCTGTCGCCGAAGGACGTGTGGACCGCGGGCATCCTTCCGATGGGTGGTGGCGCCGGCGTCGTGACGAATGACGCTTCCTGCACGATCCCGGCGATTCCCGCCGGCGGCAAGGCGTTCGTGAACTTCGCCTACCAGAACGACGGTGCGGGCTCGGGCCTCGATCGCACGACCGAAGGCTACGTCGAAATCATCGAGATGGCGTCGTTCGCCGACGATTCGAAGACCGCCGCGAACGTCACGCACGTCAACAGTGTGCCGCCCGGTTGCGCGAAGCAAACCGATGCGCTCGCGCTGTCCGAAGCGCTGCCGCCCGGCCTGGTCGACACCGATGGCCGTTCCGGCATTTTCGGCGGCATGACGCTGATCAACGTCAACTCGGGCTCCGACTACACGGAAGACGCGGTCGCGCTCGACAATTTCTCCGACACGTCGCTGTACTCACCAGCCGGCTCGATCCTGCCGAACCTGACGCAGTCGAGTCCGCCCGTCAGCGTGACGAACGCGAACGGATTCGTGTTCACGTCCGCTTGGGTCAGCGGCACGGCCGATCCGGTCAGCGCCGTGCTGATGCACGACCACATCATGAACGAATTCGTGCTCGATCCGGGCACGAACTCGGGCACCGACTGGGTCGTGACGATGCCGACCAAGCGCTTCTACGTCGGCCTCGGCACCGGCACGCCGGCCACGCTGTTCCAGCGCAACTTCAACAAGACCGCCGGTGCGTGCGACGACGTGACGCTCGCGATCTACGATCGCGAGGAAAACACGACGTCGACGCCGATCGACTTCTCGCCGCCGCCGCCCTCGCAGACGAACGCGTTGTGCTGGGAAGCGAACGTCGTGACGTTCAACAATTCGAACGTGCTCGGCTCCGCGAACAGCGCCAACATCCCGACGACGTTCGACAACGGCTGGCTCGACATCGGCTTCGCGAACACGGCACCGATCCACACGCTGGAAAGCACCGACACGATCACGACCGACATCTTCGCGTTCTTCACCGAAGGCGCGGCGACGTACGTCGGCCTGCCGGTGGTGGGCTTCGCGGTGCAATCGTTCGCGAACGGCGCGATCACGGTCGGCGACCAGACCGTGCTGTCGAACTACGGCGGCAACTTCGCGCAAAAGGGTACGCGTCTGATCAACCCCGAGGCAGGCTTCCCGTCGCCGACGGCCGCTGCCGCGAAGTCGATGCGCGCACGCTGATTCCTGCGCCGAGCAACACGCAAGTGACGCAATTGTGAAGTAGATGACGAGAGGCGGGACCCTCAAAAAGTCCCGCCTCTTTTTTCATCCGCTGTTCGCCGAAAGACGGCTCGGTCAAGGGCCGCACAACCATACGCTGTGAACCGTTTGTCCGCGGCAGTCGTCCGTGCGACGGATGCCGGCCAGGGAGAATGTCACCGTCATAACAATCGATCGACATGTGGCGCAGGGCTTGCACATGCTGCCCGGCGCAATGGCGGCGACGTGCCGCCGATTTTCGAGGTAAATCATGCACATCAATCGCAACATCAGCCGCGTGCTCGCCGCCGCGGTCGCTTCCGCCGGGTTCTTCGTGGCGCCGATGCCGGCGTTCGCAACGCAACTCGTCTGCACGTCGTCGTCGTTCACCGCGACTGCCGATGGCTCCGGCAACATCACCGTCAGCTGCACGCAGGCCGGGTCGCCGCCGCCGTCCAGTTGTTCCGTTAACGTCAATCCCACCACCGTTCCCGCCTCGGGCGGAACGGTCACGATCACGACGAACTGCGGTTCGAGCACGTCGGTGACAGGTGGCAAGGCGCTGCAGGCAAGCTCGTCGACGACGTGGGTCGACACCATCCCCGCCAATACGGGCACGAGCAGCCTGACGTTCACCTACAACATCAGCGGCGCGAACGGCTCGAACCAGGCGTCCGTGCTCCAACTCGCAAGTGGCAGCAGCGGCGGTGGTACGACGGGCCCGATCTCGTGTCCCGGCTACACGAATACGCTCGTCTACGACCTTCCCTGGAGTGCGCTATCGAAGGTGACGACAAAGGGGTTCAGCAACAGCACGTTCGTCGTCGGTCGCTTTACCACACCGGCGACCAGCGTGGTGAGCGCCTCCGCGACGATCTTCTCGGGTCAATGGACCGAACCGACTGTCGTGCGGACGGGTGCGATCTCGACCTCGCCTTGCGATTTGACAGGGCAAGGTACAGGTGCGGTGTCTCCGGGGGTTTCCCAGGGACCTTCGTGGACCTATCAAATCAACGGCACTGCGCTCAGGTTTAGCGGCCGCATCGTCCTGCAGCCGAGCACCACGTATTACTTCAACCTGACGAACCGCGACAAGAACGGCGCGGCGACGTGTACGGCAGCAAGCTGCGAAATGATCCTCCAGCTGACGATTCCGACCGGGCTGTAACGCGAAGCATCCTTCGTGGCGTGAAGCGATGGCCCCCGCGGGGGCCATCGTCGTTTTCGGCAGCCCGCGGCTTGATACGACTGCGTCAAGCGGCACGCGGTGCCAGCTCGATGCGCAAGGCATAATCACCGGTTTTCGGGCGCGCGTCATTCATGTCTCGCCGTTTTCCTGCCTGGCTCCTCGTCGCGTTCGCGGCGGCGGC
Source organism: Casimicrobiaceae bacterium (assembly GCA_035605875.1). Lineage (GTDB taxonomy): Bacteria > Pseudomonadota > Gammaproteobacteria > Burkholderiales > Casimicrobiaceae > VBCG01. Next base: position 1,698 of record DATNGN010000061.1, on the reverse strand, counting down.
CGTCGTCCCCGCGGTCGCGGCCGATCTTCCGTCCGGCGTTCTCGCAAAGAGCCGCTGGATGGAGCTCACGAAGGCCGATTTCGATGCGGCGCTCGCACGCGTGCCCGAGAAGATGCGTTTCGATTTCACGACGAGCCCGAGGCGCGTCCAGAGCGTGCTGAACAGCCTGCTCATGACCAAGACGCTGGCCGCGCAGGCGCGCGCGCACGGAACGCGGCCGATGCGGGCAAGCCCGAAAGGCTTCGGCAGCGACGAAGAGCGCGGGCTTGCCGCCGGCGAGTTGCAGCGGATCGAGTCCGACGCGGCCGCGGAATTCGATGCGAAGAAGGCCGCATTCGAGGCGAAGGCGCGCGAGACGTACGAGTTCGATCGCAGCAAGTACCGCGCGCCCGAGGAGGTGCGGATTTCGGACATCGCGATCGAGATCAAGGATCGCGGCGACGAGGCTGCGCTCGCGCGCGCGAAGGAGGCGCGGCAGCACGTCGTTGCCGGCGAGGATTTCGCGAAGGTCGCGCGCGAATACTCCGACGATGCGACGACGCGCGACAAGGGCGGCGCGCTCCCGTTCGTTTCGCGCGATCGCCTCGCGAAGGAATACGCCGACGGCGTTTTCGCGCTCTCGCGCATCGGGGAGATCTCGCAACCGATCAAGGGCCCGTCCGCCTGGCACGTCGTGCGCCTCGACGAGCGCCATCCGGCGCGCCAGCTTGCGTTCGACGAAGTGCGCGAGCGGATCATGCAGACGCTGCGGCAGCGTTACATCGCCGATCGCCGCGACGAGCGGCTCAGCGCGATCAATACCGATCCGACGATCGAGTTGAACCAGCCGGCGATCGATGCGCTCGTCACGCACGTCGATCCCGAGCTCCTGAAGCCGGCGAAGAGGCCGCCCGCCGCGGCGGCGTCGAAGTGACGTCGCGAGTGGCCCCACGCGTTCATTCGAGCGCTTGACCCCACTCCCCACGCCGACTGCGGCGACGTCCGAGGCGCCGGCGCGTCGCGGCAAGGTCTCGAGCGCGCGCAACCGCGCGCTACTCGTCAATTTCTTCCGCCGCGAGCTGACGACGCGCTACCTCGGCAGCGTCACGGGGCTCGCGTGGGCGCTGCTCTCGCCGCTCGCGCTGCTCGGCGTCTATCAGTTCGTCTTCACGCACATCTTCAAGGCGACGTCGTTCGCCGGGCAGAGCTTTATCGCGTTCGTCGCCGTCGCGCTATGGCCCTGGCTCGCGGCGCAGGAAGCGCTTTCGCGCGGCACGGTGTCGCTCGCGAGCTACGCGGGCATGATTCGCAAGGTCGCCTTTCCGCACGAGATCGTCGTGCTCGCGTCGGTATGCGCGACGTTCGCGCTGCAGTTCGCGGGCTATCTCGCGGTGCTCGTCGTGCTCGTGCTCGCGGGCGAGCCGATTCATCTGGCGGGACTCGTCGTCGCGATTCCCGTCTGGATGATCCTCGTCATCGGCATCGTCGGCATCACGTTCGCGCTCGCCGCGCTGCAGGTCTTCGTGCGCGACGTCGAGCACGTGCTGATGCCGATCCTGATGATCCTCATGTACCTGACGCCGATCCTCTATCCGCTGTCGCTCGTGCCGCAGAACCTGCGCGACTTCGTCGCGGCGAATCCGTTCAGCTGGGTCGTCGCGCGGCTGCGCGAATCGCTGCTCGACGGGCAGCTTCGCCTGCACGCATCCGACGCGGTCG
>DATNGN010000060.1:0-25573 GCA_035605875.1 Casimicrobiaceae bacterium | reverse complement strand
GACGGTCAGCGCGCCGGTGTTGCCGATCAGGTAGATCTCGGTCAGCGTCACCTCCGAGCCCACTTCGCGGTGGACCCGATAGCTGACGTTACCGAGCCGCTCGAGTTGGCTCGTGAGCATCCGGTACTCGACGCTTTCCGGATGGACGTTGGGTTCGAGAACGAGGATCATCGGGGCCGCTTTTCGTGTTCCATCAATGAGTTAGCAAGGTTGCCGCGACGCGGTGGCACCGGGGCTGCGGGCGGGAGACCGCCATGTTGCACCGCAAGAGGGTCCCCGCGCAACAGCGCGGCGACGTCGCGTCGGCGAATCGGTTGCCTCGGCCGTTAAGCTTGCCGTAGACTGGCTCGAACGGTCTACCGCAGGTCACGCAAGCCCCCCCGAAACAACCCTCTCGGAGTCCTCATGAAAAAACTGCTTCCGCTCCTGATTTTGTCGCTCGCGGCAACCGTCGCGACGCCGGCCTTCGCTGCCGGCAGCGACACCAAGAGCACCGAAGCCAAGAGCAGCAAGATGGCCGAGTGCAACGCGAAGACGAAGGGCATGAGCAAGGACGAAGCCGCGAAGGCGCGCAGCGAATGCATGAAGGCGAAGCCCGCTGCCAAGCCGTCGTCGTCGAGCAAGATGGCCGAATGCAACGCGAAGACCAAGGGCATGAGCAAGGCCGACGCCGCAAAGGCCCGCAGCGAATGCATGAAGGCGACGTAACGACGATCCCGCAGAACTCCGGTCGGGCGCACCTCCTGTCCACCCGCCCGAAACTACAAGGCCGCAACTGCCGAAGGTTTGCGGCCTTTTTTTGCCTTCGGCGCGCGTCAGCCGGTAGCCACGCCGAGCAGATGCCCGATCGCGAACGTGACCGCGCCCGCCATGGCGCCGAGCATCAGCATTCGCGCGCCCGAATAGACGCCGTTGCGCCCGGTGAATAGCGACAGGATGGCGCCCACGCTGAAGAGTCCCGCTGCGGCGAGCCCGATCGTCCAGCCGAGCGGATTTGGCGCCGCGCGAAACAGATAAGGCGCGAGCGGCACGAATGCGCCGCCTGCGAACGCGACGAACGAGCTGACGGCGGCGGCGGTCGGCGAACCGAGCTGGCGCGGATTGAGACCGAGCTCCTCGCGCGCAAGCGTATCGAGTGCGTTCTCGGGATCGGCGACGAGCCGTTTCGCGAGGCGGTCAGCCTGCTTGACCGGCAAGCCCTTCGCCGCATAGATCAGCGCGAGCTCCTGCGCTTCAGCCTCGGGATACTGCGCGAGCTCGTCGCGCTCGAGCGCGATCTGATATTCGTAGAGCTCGCGCTGCGACTTGACCGACACGTATTCGCCGGCCGCCATCGCGAACGCGCCGGCGGCCATGCCGGCGACACCCGACAGCACGATCATCCGCACGTCGCTCGTCGCGCCGGCGACGCCGAGGATCAGCCCGGCGTTCGATACGAGTCCGTCGTTGACGCCGAACACGGCCGCGCGCAGGTTGCCGCTGCCGCCGAGGCCGCGATGCCGCCGCTCCAGCATCGCGCCCGGTGCCGGCGCCGGGTGCACGCCGTCGCCCGGCGTCGCGCCGCCATACACGGCCATGCCGCGCACCTTCATCGCCGCGAGCACGTTCTTGAGCCGGCGCGGCCCGAGCCATTGCACGAGGTTTGCAACGATGCGCGTGCGCGCGTCGGGAACGAACGGACCGGGCGCCGGATATCCGCGCGCAGTCAGCTGCGCACGCCAGATCGCCGCCTGTGCTTCCGCCTCGCCGGCGAGGCGCCGGAACAATTCGGCGCGCACGGTGCCGTTCTCGGCATCGGCGCAAGCGCGGTACAGGTAAGCCGACCGCTGCTCCTCGGCCCAGGAATCGAGCGGGTTCATCCGTTCACCGCCGGGGTCGACGCGGCGATCGGCGCGTGATCGCGATTGCGCGGAATTCATCGGCGTGCCGCGCGACGACGCAACGCATGCGGGTCATTCGATGGCGGCATCGATTTTCGCCATCACGTCGGGCGTGAGCTTCGCAACGACGTCCTGCGCCTTCATGTTCTCTTCGACCTGCGCGGGCCGGCTCGCTCCAGTGATCACGGTCGAGACGTGCGGATTCTTGAGGCACCACGCGATGGACATCTGGGCGAGCGTACAACCGAGTTCTTGCGCGATCGGAACGAGCGTTTGGACCTTCGCAAGACGCGCAGGTTCGAGAATGCGATCGGCGAGCCACTCGAAGCCCTTGATCGCTGCGCGCGAATCGGGCGGAATGCCGGCGTTGTATTTGCCGGAGAGAAGACCCGATGCCAGCGGGCTCCACGTGGTCGTGCCGATGCCGAAATCGTCGTAGAGCCGCGCGTACTCTTTCTCGACGCGCTCGCGATGGAACACATTGTATTGCGGCTGCTCGGCCACGGGCTTCCGCAGATGATGCCGCTCGGCGATCTCGCACGCCATCGCGATTTCGGCGGCGCTCCATTCCGACGTTCCCCAGTACGTGACCTTCCCCGACGCGACCATGTCGTGCATCGCCCACACCGTTTCGTCGATCGGCGTCTCCGGATCGGGGCGATGGCAGAACACGATGTCGACGTAGTCTAGGCCGAGCCGCGCGAGCGAGCCATCGATCGCCTGCAGCAGATACTTCCGGTTCAGCGTGTTCGTCTCGTTCGGACCGTCGTAGAGGCCCCAAAAGAACTTCGTCGACACGATGTAGGACGAACGCCGCCAGCCGAGCTTGCGCAGCGCATCGCCCATGATCGATTCCGAGCGACCCTTGGCGTATACCTCGGCGTTGTCGAAGAAGTTGACGCCGGCGCCGTGCGCGGCGGCCATGCACTCGCGCGCGAGGCTTTCGTTGAGCTGGTTGCCGTAGGTGACCCAGGAGCCGAACGACAGTTCGCTGACCTTGAGACCGGAGCGGCCGAGACGGCGATAGCGCATGGCGATGGCGAAGCGGGATTCGACGCGAAGTTCGCGGCCGGGAAGTGAGCGGGAATGATGCGTGTCGCGCGTCGGCAATGCATCGCATCGCACTGCCCCTACAATCGCGCCTTCATTCTACTCCGACAGGGCTCGTCCGATGCCACCGCGTCACGCAACATCCAAGCCGAAGAAGCCGCCGTTCGACGTCGCCGCGCTGTGGTCGGTGAAGCGGATCGGCGCGCCGTCGCTTTCGCCCGACGGCCGTCTCGCGTGCGCGCCGGTGACGTCGTTCTCGATGGACCGCAACGTCGGCACGACGGAGCTGTGGCTCTATCCGACCGGCGTCGGCACGAAGAACGGCGTTGCGACGAAGCCTCGGCGCCTGACGGCCGGCGACAAGGACACCGATGCGCGCTTCTCGCCCGATGGCACGCGCATCGCGTTCACGGCGAAGCGCGGCGACGACGCGGAGCCGCAGATCTATCTGATCGCACCGGATGGCGGCGAAGCGACGCGGCTTACGAAGCTCGCGACGGGTGCCACGGCGATCAAATGGTTTTCCGACGGCAAGCGGATCGCGTTCGTATCCTGGGTGTGGCCCGATCTCGCGTCGGAAGCGGCGCAGGCGAAGCGCTATCGGGAGAAGAAGGACGCCAAGGTCAACGCGCACCTGACCGAGCGCGGTGAGTATCGGTACTGGGATCACTGGCTGACCGACGGTCGCGAGCCGCACGTCTTCGCCTGCGACGTCGCAACCGGGCGCTGTGAGGATCTGCTCGCCGGCACCGGTCTCGCGCTGCAGCCCTGGGACCCCGCCGCCGAGCACTACGACATCGCGCCTGACGGCCGCGAGGTGGCGCTGACGATCGATCCGGCATCCGAGCCGGGGATGATGAATCGCTGCGACATCGTCGTCGTCGACCTCGCGACGCGACGTACGAAGAACCTGACGTCGCGAAGCGGTTTGTCCGACGAGCATCCGTGCTATTCGCCGGACGGGCGCCATATCGCCTATCACGCTTACGACACCGCGCGCGCATTCAACGACCAGGGGCAGTTGCGCATCCTCACGCGAAAGAGCGGCGAGAGCGAGCGCATCGCGCCGTCGTTCGACCGCGCGACGGCGCAGATCACCTGGATGCCCGATTCGATGGCGCTGCTCGCGCTGACCGAGGACCGCGGACGCGTCGGCATCCGCCGCTATCCGCTCGCCGCACCCGGGCTGGAACACGACGCCGCGCAACCGCGCGAGCTCGTCGCCGGTGGCGTCGTATCGGGCTATGCGCGATCGTCCGACGGCAGCGTGCTGGTCTACGTTCGCGACACCGCGATGCATCCGCCGGCGCTTTTCGCCGCGCGCGCCGACGGCAGCGGCGAGCGCCAGCTCGACACGCACAATCGGGCGCTTCTTGCACGCCATGCATTCGGCGAAATGCGCGAGTTCGAAGTGTCGGGCTATCGCGGCGAGCCGGTGCAGGTGCTCGTCAGCTATCCGCCGGACTTCGATCCTAAGCGCAAGTGGCCGCTGATGCACACGATCCACGGCGGCCCGCACGCCGCGCACCACGACGGCTGGCATTTCCGCTGGAACAACCAGGTGTTCGCGGGGCAGGGCTACGTCGTCGTCGCCGTCAATTACCACGGCTCGTCGGGCTTCGGTCAGGCGTTCCTCGAGACGATCACCGGCCGCTACGGCGAGAAGGAATTCGCAGACCTCGAAGCAGCGACCGACTTCCTGATCGGCAAGGGGTACATCGACGCCGAACGGCTGGTGGCCACCGGCGGCAGCTACGGCGGCTTCATGGTCGCCTACATGAACGGCCACACCGATCGCTATCGCGCGTTCGTCTGCCATGCGGGCTGCTACGACTGGGTCGGCATGATGGCGACCGACGGGTACCGGTTCTTCGCGAAGGAGCTCGGTGCGTACCACTGGGACGACGAGGCGCGGGTGATGCGCCAGTCGCCGCACCATTTCGTCAAGCAGGCGAAAACGCCGACGCTCGTGATCCACGGCGAGCTCGACTATCGCGTGCCGGCGACGCAGGGGCTGCAGTATTACAACTCGCTGAAGGCGAAGGACGTGCCGGCGCGGCTGGTCTACTTCCCGGACGAGAACCACTGGATCCTGAAGCCGCAGAACTCGATGCTGTGGCATCGCGAGTTCTTCGCATGGCTGTCGCGCTTCGTCACCGCGCAGCCGCGGGCGCGCCGTGCCGCCGCCGACGGCGAGCGGCAGCGCCGCGCGAAGGAACCTATCGCCTGAGCCGCTGGCGCTTCTCGTCGGCTTCCTGGCAGCCGACGCAGCGACGCGCCGTCGGGTAGGCGGCGAGGCGCGGGTAGGGAATCGGGCTGCCGCAATCGACGCATTCGCCGTACGTGCCGTCGGCGAGCCGCGCGAGCGCCTGCTCGACGTTCGCGAGCTCGGCGAGATCGCGCGAGACGAGCGTGATGTCGTGCGCCGCCATCGCGTCGGCGGCCGCCCAGTCGTCGGTGTCCTCCATCCGGTTGCGCAGCCCGACGAGCCGCGGGTCGTCCTGCGTGCGCAGCATCGCGGTGATATCGGCGCGCAGCGCCTGCTGCCGGGCGCGAAGCGCGGCATCGAGCTCGGCGAGCTGCACCGGCGGGAGCAGGCCGGTCGGGGTCATGACGCCGCATTATCGGGCAGATGCCGGCGATTCGCACGCGGTCCCGTCCGGCCCTTGAATCGTCGTTGCCCGCCCCTAGATTGCGCCGTGTAGGCGCGCGTGGCCGGACCCCTCGGGTTGTGCCGCGCCCGTACGACCTCTTTTCTCATCAGACAGGTGGAAGGAACGATCATGGCCAGCTTGCAAATCTACGACCCGTTCGCCGACCCGACGGTCGAAACCCTGCTTCGCAGCTTCTTTCGTCCCGAACGCGCGGAGCGTGCGTCACCGCGCAGCTTTCCGATCGACGTCGCCGAGACCGAGAACGGCTATGTCGTCGCCGCCGAATTGCCGGGCGTGACGAAGGACGAGATTCACGTCGCGATCGAGGGCAACCAGGTGACGATCGCCGCGGAGATCAGGCGCCGCGCCGACTCGGGCGACACTGCGCGCGTCGTCCGCAACGAGCGTTACTACGGCAACGTCTACCGCAGCTTCGCGCTGCCGGTCGAACTCGACGATGCCGCGAGCGAGGCGAAGTACGAGAACGGCCTGTTGACGCTCACGCTCGTGAAGAAGCCCGCCGCTGCCGGCCGCAAGCTCACGATCCAGTAAGCGCGTAACGCATCGATTGCCATCAGCGCGTAACACGCCCGATTCGCTGCCGCGGCGGCTTCGCGCCGCTGCGGTTCAGCGGATCCGGTGCGCCGTGTATTCCTCCTCGATGTTGTCGCGGTAGTACGACCACGGCGACGACGACGTCGAGAAACGCCGCCAGACCTCGGACGGCACGCCGCCATACTCGAGCGTGCCGGACGTGAGCTCGACGACGAGCTTGCGCGCCCGTTCGTCATAGCCTGCCGCGCGCAGGCTGCCGCCATTCATCCGCTTCATTTCCATTGACTTCACCCGCCGGTCGACGTGCGCGCCCGAGGGGAAGGTGCGCGCGCAAGCTCGAATGCTACGATCGGCGCCTCGCCGCTTTCAAGCATTTCCGCGTGCGCCTTCACGTTCTCGCCTGCATCCTGCTTGGGCTCGTCGCGCTGGCGGCGCGCTCCGATGCGTCCGACGGCGCGAGGACGTTGCGCGTCGCATTCTCGATCGCCGAGACGAGCTTCGATCCGGCGTTCGCGTCGGACGCGGCGTCGGACGGCATCATCGCGAACGTGTTCGACACGATGCTCGACTACGACTACCTCGCGCGTCCGGTCAAGCTGGTGCCGCGCGCGCTCGAGGCGATGCCCGAAGTGCACGACGACGGGCGCACGTACGTCTGCCACGTGCGCAAGGGCCTCTATTTCACGCCGGATCCGGCGTTCAAGGGGCGGCGCCGTGAACTGACGGCGGCCGACTTCGCGTACGGCCTGTCGCGCATCCTCGATCCGGCCGTCAAATCGCCGTGGTTGTGGCTGATCGACGGCAAGATCGAAGGCGGCAGTGAGGCGCGCGCGAAGGCTGAGAAGAGCGGGCGCTTCGACTACGATGCGCCGATTCCGGGGATTCAAGTCGTCGACCGCTACACGCTGCGCATCAAGCTCACGGCGCCCGACCTGCGCTTTCCGTACGTGCTCGCGATTCCGAACGTCGCCGCGCAGGCGCGCGAAGTCGTCGAGAAATACGGCGCCGACATCGGCGCGCATCCGGTCGGCACGGGGCCGTACATGCTCGGCGAATACCGCCGCAGCACGCGCATCGTGCTCGTCGCGAACCCGACGTTTCGCGAAACGTACTACGAGCCGGCGGGCCCGATTCCCGAAGCCTCGCGAACGGTTGCGCAGGCGCTCTCCGGCAAACGCCTGCCGCTCGCGTCGCGCATCGAGATCAGCGTGATCGAGGAAGGACAGGCGCGCTGGCTCGCATTCCTCAATCGCGAGATCGACTTTCTCGACATCGTGCCGCCCGAGTTCACGTCGCAGGCACTCGACGAGAACGGCAAACTGCTGCCGTGGCTCGCCGAGCGCGGCATCGCGCACGACGTGCTGCTGCGGCCGAACTCATGGTGGGTCTACTTCAACATGCTCGACCCGGTCGTCGGCGGCTACACGCCCGAGAAGATCGCGCTTCGCCGCGCGATCGGCATGGGGTACGACAATGCGGAAGCGATCCGCGTGCTGCTGAAGGGCCGCGCGGTGCCGGCGAACGGACCGATTCCTCCCGACATCGCCGGCTACGATCCGAATCTTCGCACCGACGCGCAGCTGTACAACCCGGCGTTCGCGCGGGCGCTGCTCGATCGCTTCGGCTACAAGGATCGCGACGGCGACGGCTACCGCGAGATGCCGGATGGCAAGCCGCTGACGATCGAGCGCTGGTCGACGCCGAACTCCGCCGCGCGCGAGGGCGACGAGCTGTGGAAGAAGAACATGGATGCGATCGGCATCCGCATCGTCGTCAAGAAGGATCGCGTGCCTGAACTGCGCAAGATGGCGCGGCAGGGCAAGATCCCGATGCGAAGCGACGGCTGGAACGCCGACTATCCCGATGCCGAGAATTTCATGCAGCTGCTCTACGGACCGTCGGGGCCCGAGAACAGCGCGCGCTTCGATCTGCCCGAGTTCAACAAGCTGTACGAGGAGGCGCGCACGCTGCCCGACTCACCCGCGCGCACGAAGCTCTTCGACCGGATGACGAAGCTGGTCATCGCCTACGCGCCGTGGCGGATGACCTATCACCTGCTCGAGGACAGCCTGCGTCATCCGTGGATCGGTACGTACGTGCCGCATCCGATCCGCTCGCAATGGTGGCAATACATCGACGTCGATCCGGCATTGCGCGCGCGCAGTCACTGAACCGGGCGAGTCACTCCTTCTTCTTCGGAATCTCGTACTGCTTGCAGGTGAGGTGCACGAGCTGCTGGTCGCGGATCAGCTCGAGATTCATTCCCTTGCCGCGCAATTCCATCTGGCCGTTCAGATAGCGAATGCCGGACCCCATCGGCACCTGGTAGAGCACGACGCGCGTGCCGTCGGGCATCAGCAGCCGGGCCTCGCCCTCGTCGAAGTGGATCACGATGCGCTCGCCCGGGCGCTCGCAGTCGACCGTGTGCTTCGCGGCCTCGATCTCTTCCTGCGTGGGACCGGTCCGGCATCCGCCGAGCGCCGCAAGCGCGAGAAGGGCAGCGACGGTGATCCGCGATGACGACATGCGACGCTCCGTCAGCCGCCCTTGGCCTTCTGGATCTGGTCGTTGTACGACTTGACGCTCTCGTTGTACTCGCTGATCGCGGCATTCGACGCCTTCACGTGCGGCTCGGCGAGCGCCTGCTGCTCCTCGACGAACTTCTTCAGGCAGTCGATGTAGGCGACAAAATCCTTCTGCCACGCGCGCCTCACGTTTTCGCTGGCGAGATTGCCGGGATACTCGCCGGGCTTCGCGCCGCACTCGGGCTTGGGCACCGCCGCCGGCGCAGCTGCCGCACCGGGAGACGCCGCGGGCGTGGTGGTTTGCGCCATCGCCGATGCGGCGACGGCAGTGAAGGCAATGACGGCGATGGCCGGGACGACGCGATGAGTCATGGGTATCTCCTCCTTTTATCGGCGCGATTCTACCCTCGTGCGTTGCGGTTCAGAGCAGCGAGCGCAGCGCGCGCATGCCGAGCGCGACGAGATCGATGCCGTGCTCGCTTTCGTATTCGCGGCGATTCTTCTCGAGCTCGCGCTCGACCGTCGCGATCGCGACGACGGCGTCGCCCGACATCGCAGGCGGCGCGGTTCGCCGGACTTCGGCCGCGTCGAGATGGTCGAGCGCTTGCTTGACGGCGTCCGGATCGAGCAGCATCACCGGGGCGCCGCAGTAAGGGCACACCGCATTGCGATCGAGCGGAACCGGCCCGCCGCAGCTCACGCAGCGCACGGTGGAGACGACGGCGCGCAGCCGCGCGAGTTCCTGCGCGTCGGGCGTTCGGATGAAGTTCTTCTCGCGCAGGAACTGCACGTACGGGGTGAAGCGGCCATGCGCATAGCGACAGCGGTAGTAGGTGAAGCGCGTCGTATGCTGGATGTCCTGCGTGAGCGAAAGCGCGGTCGTGCAGCGCGGACAGGGCAGCACCGCACGATACGCCGCGCGCTCCTTGGGCTCCGACGCGGCGATCACGCGAAAGAGCGCGATGACGGCGCCGGGCGTCAGCTGCTGACTTTCGTTCGCATCGAGCCACAGCGCCTGGCAGTCGTCGCAGACGTCGACCGCTAGCGGCGCCAGCGGCTCGCGCGCGAGCGTGACGCCGCGCATGGCCGCGTCGCAACCGGGACAGCTCAATGAGACGCGGGCACCGACCGCATCGTCCGCGGGCACGCGACTAGCTCCGGTACGCTACGATACGACGCGCAGCGTCGCGAGTGGACAGTTGATCCAGTGCACTTCCTTGTTCTCGCGGCGCGCGGCCCGCTCGATCTGGTCCATCCGGTCGGAATTGCAGACGACGCGGCCATCGACGTCGGCTTTCGTGTACTCGACCGGCGCGCACGCCGAAAGAACGCCTGCGACAACGATGATCGACAACGCAACCACGGTCTTCATCACGTGCTCCTCCTTCCACGCCGATCATAGGGCAGCGCCGACGGCGTCGGCAAGCGCGTGGCGAACGCGCGGTCAGCGGGCGGCGAACGTGTTGCAATCGCGCAGGTCGCCCGACTGCAATCCGGTCTTGAACCAGCGCGCGCGCTCCTCCGACGTCCCGTGCGTGAACGAGTCGGGCACGACATAGCCCTGCGTGCGTTTCTGGATCCGGTCGTCGCCGACGGCCGCCGCGGCGCGCAAACCGCTGTCGACGTCGTTCGCGTTGATGATTCCGCGCTTGACCGAATAGAAGCCCCAGACGCCCGCGTAGCAATCGGCCTGCAACTCGAGGCGCACCGACAGCGCATTCGCCGCACGCTCGTCGCTGCGCTCCATTTGCGCCTGCACCTTCTGCATCGTGCCGAGCAGGTCCTGCACGTGATGCCCGACTTCGTGCGCGATGACGTACGCCTGCGCGAATTCGCCCGGTGCGCCGAAGCGCGTGGCGAGTTCGTTGAAGAACGTCGTGTCGAGATAGAGCTTTTGGTCGCCCGGACAGTAGAACGGGCCGACCGCGGCCACCGCGCGTCCGCAGGCGGACTTGGTCGCGCCGCGAAAGAGCACGAGCGTCGGCGGTACATAGCGCGAACCGTTCTGCTTGAAGATCGCGCTCCACACGTCCTCGGTGTCGCCGAGCACCGCACGCGAGAAATCCTTGTTGACCGCCGCCGTCGACGCGCCGGAGCCGCTCGGCGGAGCGTAGCCCGGCGGCGCGGTCTGTTGCTGCTGCACGCTGCCGCCACCGCCCGACAGCAACCCGAGCATGTCGAGCGGGTTGATGCCGAACAGCATCCCGATGATCACGAGGATGATCAGCGCGCCGCCGCCGATGTGCAGGCCGCCGAGCGGGAATCCGCCGCCGCCGCCGCTTCCCTCGGGCGCGCCTTCCGTCCGGTCCTCGACGTTGTCGCTGCGCCGGTAATCGCCCCACCGCATCGCCTTCTCCCTTTGGCCGCCGTGCTACGGCTTCAATGCGCGATAGAGAAACGGAAGGCTCACGTCCATCCGGTAATCGATCGACGAGTGATTGTCGTCGAATTCCTCGTAGACGTGCGGGATCCCGTTTTGCGTCAGGCGCTTCGAAAGAACCCGCGCGCCGTAGTGCAGATGATACTGGTCGCGCCACCCGCAATCGATGTAGATGCCGAGCATCGACTTCAGGTTCCGCTTGCACGCTGCCACAAGGTTGACCGGATCGTTGCGCTGCCAGCGGCGCCAGCGCGCGCGGATGAGCTCGCCCGTCTCGAGGTCGAACGGCAGGCGAAAGCCGAGCGGCGTGTTCGGGTCGGGGTCGTAGGTGGCCGCCATCGCGAGGTTCATCAGCGCGTGCACCTCGGTGTCGGCGAGCTTGTCCTTGGTGAAGACGTGATCGAGGAAGCGGCGTACGCGGCCGTCGTCGATGCCGGTGGCGATGTCGCGATCGTCGCGGACAGACACACTGATGCGGCCCGGCGCGCGCGGACGCTTGCGATAGCGGTCGAGCTCGTTCAGCGTGCGCGGCCAGTCGCAGTAGTAGCAGAAATCGAACAGCGCATCGCCGGAATGGTCGGCGATCGCGCCCCAATGGCGCGCATATCGCATCGCGTGGATCATCGCGCCGTAGCCGCCGGACGACTTGCCGAAACAGCCGCGATGCTCGCGCGCCGCAAGCGTATGGAATTCGCGATCGACGAACGGAATCAGCTCGCGCGTCAGGTAATCGGCGTAGCGCCCGATCGCCGACGAGTTCACGTACTGGTTGCCGCCGAGCGACGTGAAGCAATCGGGAAACACGATGATGGCCGGGCCCATCTTGCGCTCGGCGACGAGACGCGCTGCGCGCTCGGGCACGTTCTCGTCGAAAGGCCGCCAGTTGACGTGCGCGAGCCCCGACCCGGTGAAGCCGACGAGATCGAAGAGGACGGGAAAGCGCTTGCCGCGACCGCTGGTGCGCCCGCGGACGGCGCCGCTGTCGTAACCCGGCGGCAACCATACGGCGAGCTTGCGCAGATGCGGATCGCCGAGCGGATTGTCGGCGAGCACCTTCGAGTCGTACTCGAGCACGACCGTCGTGCCCGACGGTTGCGTGTTGCGCTTTCGGCTCACGGAACTCTCGGCGCTTCGCGATTGGATGCTGATTCGCCGTCGTGGCGGCCGTCCGGGTGCATGGGGTCTCGCTCGGGTTCGAATGGCCGCGATTGTGACGGCCGGCGGGCTTTGAGGCAACGCTAGAATCCACACCTTTTGCGCCCGAGATGCTGGTCTCCGATCCCGCTGCCGCCGAGCTTCCGCCGATCAGCCGCGCGGCGCTCTTCGCGAGCTTCCTCAAGATGGGCCTCCTGGGCTTCGGGGGCGTACTCCCTTGGGCGCGCCGCGTGATGGTCGACGAGCGCCGCTGGCTGTCCGATCGCGAGTTCGCCGAGCTGATCGGCCTTTGCCAGGTGCTGCCCGGGCCGAACGTCGTCAACCTGTCGATCATTTTCGGCGCGCGCACGCACGGACGGCTCGGTGCGGTCATCGCGATCACGGCGCTGCTGTTCATGCCGGTCGGATTGATGCTGCTGATCGCGACACTGTACGCATCGGTCGCACAGGATCCGCTGACGCGCAATGCGATCGCCGGCGCGTCGGCCGCGGCGGCTGGGCTGATTCTCGGCACCGCGCTGCGGCTCGTGCTGCAGACGCGGCCGCCGCTGCGCGGACTTTTGACCGGGGCCGCGGCATTCATCGGCGTCGGCGTGCTGCAGTGGCCGCTGCTGTGGGTGATTCCGTTTCTGATCGTCGTGGCCGTGGTCGCCGAGCGGCGCGCGACGCGCGCTAAATGACCTGTCGCGCCGCTGCGCTCGCTTCGTGCTTCTGACCCGATGAGCGCCAGCCTGCACGTCCTGACCGAGATTGCAATGCGCTTCGCGGCGCTGTCGCTCGTTGCGATCGGTGGCATCAACGCGATCCTGCCCGAGATCCACCGCGTCGTCGTCGATCTCGAGGGCTGGATGACGAGCGCGCAATTCGCCGATCTTTTCGCACTCGCGAATCTCGCGCCGGGTCCGAACGCGATGATCGTCGCGCTGGTCGGATGGAAGGTCGCCGGCGTCACCGGTGCGATCGTCGCGACGATCGCCGCGTGCGGGCCGTCGTCGGTCGCGTGCTACATCGCGTGGCATTTCGCCGATCGCCTCCGCCAGTCGCCGTGGCGGATGATCGTGCAGCACGCACTTGCGCCGCTTGCGATCGGGCTCATCCTGGCGAGCGGCTACACGGTTGCGCGCGGGGCCGATCGCTCGCCCGGCGCATTCGCGTTGACGCTGATCGCGACGGCGATGCTCGCGTGGACGCGGGTGAATCCGGTTTGGGTGCTGCTCGGCGCCGGCCTCGTGGGGCTCGCCGGGTTCGCGTAAACCGAAGGCGCTTACTTGTTGCGCGGGTCGAGCATCGAGCCGCGGCAGCGCGGCGAGCCGCAGCGGCACGCGTAGTTCGCAAGCATCCGCTTCGTGCGCCGGCCGGGCACGTTCAGCTTGTAGTCGTACGACAGTTCCTCGCCGGCGCGGATGATCCGCTTCGCCTCGATGAAAACGCGCCCCTCGTCGTTCTCGTAGGGGACGCAGTTCGGCTGACAGCTGTGGTTGATCCACCGCGCCGCGTTGCCGCGCACGCCCGCATCGATCACGCGCCCGTCGTTCAGCTCGAACAGGAACGTGTGAAACGGGTTGTCGGGATCGCTGTCCGGCAGATCGTCGGCCTCGTCGGCGGTGATGCGGCGACCCCGGTACTCGACGATGTCGTCGCCCTTTTCGATCGTGCGCGTCGCGAATACGCCGCGCCCGTGGATCGGCGAGTGGCGCACCGCGTAGGCGCGCTTCGCGTTCGATTTCGCCTGCTTCGTCGCCGGGCGCTTGCGGGATTGCGGCATCGCGTTTCTTGCTTGACGAGGGGCGCCGATTGTCGCATGAGCTGGCGCCGGCGTTCGTCGCGCTTGAAAAGTCCGCGGGCAGCCGCAAATCATTTGCATGCGAACATCTCACATGCAAATCGGTGCCCGGACCCACGATGCGCCGCCGCGCACGGCGCCGCGAAGCGACGCGCCGCGTGCAGCCGCGGCCGACCGCGTCGAGTCGCTCGGACTGCTGATCCTGGGCCTGTCGAAGGCGTGGCGCGAGGAGCTCGATCGGCGGCTTCGGCCCCTCGGTCTCACGCGCGTGCAATGGCAGGCGCTCCTGTGGCTCTCGCGCGCCGGCGGTGCGCTGGTCCAGCGCGAGCTGTCCGATCGGCTCGACATCGGCGCGCCGGCGACGGTCGCGCTCGTCGACCGGATGGAGCGCGACGGCCTCGTCACGCGCAGCGCGGTGCCCGGCGACCGCCGCCGCAACGCAGTCGTCGTCACGGCGAAAGCGCGTCGGCTGCAGGCGACGATCGAGGCGACCGCGGACGAGCTGCGCCGCGAAGTGATGGGCGCGCTCACCCGCGACGAGATCAATGCGCTGCATGCGCTGCTCGCGAAGGCGAAGGCGCGCATCGACGCGCTGCGGCGATGACTCGGCTGTCCTTTCGCCTGTCCGTCAAATCGGTGCTGATCCTGCTCTGCATCGTGCTCGTCGCGATCGCCGCGGTCTGGTACTGGTACGAGAGCAGGCTTCGCCAATCCACCGACGACGCGTACGTCAACGCGAAGATCGTGCAGGTATCGTCGCTCGTGATGGGGCAGGTCGTCGGCGTGCCGATCCACGACAACCAGTTCGTGCACAAGGGCGACATCCTGTTCGAGATCGACCGGCGGCCGTTCGAGGCAGCACGTGGCGAGGCGGAAGGCAAGTTGCGGCAGGCCGAGCAGGGGACGCGGCAGGATCAGTCGGACCTGCTGGCCGCGCAGGCCGATACCGCGCAGCAGGAAGCGGCGCTCACCAATGCCGAGTCGAACCTGCGGCGCACGACGCAGCTCGTCAAGGAGAACTTCGTGTCGAAGCAGGCCGAGGACGACGCACGTGCGCGTGTCAACACCGCGCAGGCGGCCGTCGCCGCCGCGAAGGCGCGCGTGCAGAAGGCGCGCGAAGCGCTGGCGACGACGCCGAGCGGCACGACGCCGGCGGTGCGCGTCGCGCAGGCACAGGTCGAAAAGGCCGGCCTCGATCTCGAGCACACGGTCATGCGCGCGCCCGAGGATGGCTGGATCACGCGGCTCGACTTGACGCCCGGCACCGTCGTGACGCCCGGCAATCCGCTCTTCGCAATCGTCGTCGCCAACAGCTTCTGGGTCGACGCGAACTTCAAGGAAACCGAGCTCTCCGGCGTCGTCCCCGGGCGGCCGGCGACGATCGTCGTCGACATGTATCCGCATCGCACGTTCCACGGGCGGGTCGAGAGCCTGGCCGGCGGCACCGGTGCCGCGTTCTCGCTGCTGCCGCCGCAGAACGCGAACGGCAACTGGGTGAAGATCGCGCAACGCGTGCCGGTGCGCGTGAGCATCGCCGATCCTGATCCGGCGCACCCGTTGCGCGTCGGTGCGACGGCAACGGTGACCATCTCGATCGCGCAGCGATGAAACGACCGGCGGCGTCCGCGCCGGACGGCGGATCGCGCTTCTTCCTGACGCTCGCGGTGATGGCGGCCACCGTGATCCAGGTGCTCGACACGACGATCGTCAACGTCGCGCTGCCGCACATGGCCGGCGAGCTCTCGGCGTCGCTCGACCAGATCAGCTGGGTACTGACGAGCTACATCGTGGCCGCGTCGATCGTGATGCCGATGACCGGCTACCTGACCGATCGCCTCGGCCGGCGACGCTATCTGCTGATCAGCATCGCGGGCTTCGTTGCCGCGTCGGCGTTGTGCGGCATCGCGACGTCGCTGGCGGAGATCGTGCTGTTCCGTCTGTTGCAAGGCATCTTCGGCGCATCGCTCGTGCCGCTGTCGCAGGCGATCATGGTCGACAGCTATCCGATGCACGAGCGCGGCAAGGCGCTCGCGATCTGGGGCATGGGCGTGATGGTCGCGCCGATCCTCGGGCCGACGATCGGCGGCTGGCTCACCGAGGCGATCGACTGGCGCTGGAACTTCTACATCAACGTGCCGATCGGCATCCTGTCGTTCATGCTAGCCGCTCGTTACGTTCCCGACACCGAGGTCAAGGCGCGCCGGATGGACTGGTGGGGACTCGTGTTCCTCGCGATGTTCATCGGCGGCCTGCAGTACCTGCTCGATCGCGGACAGCAGGAGGACTGGTTCTCCGCGGCGTCGATCCGCTGGTCGGCGATCGTGCTCGTCGTGGGCCTGGGGCTTTTCGTCACGCATTCGCTGCTCGCGAAGCGCGAATCGCTGTTCAATCTGTCGATGTTCGCCGATCGCAACTTCGCGGCAGCGACCATCGTCGGCGGCGCCATGGGCCTGTCGCTCTACGGAGGAATGCTGCTGCAGCCGGTGCTGTTCGAGAACATCCTCCAGTATCCGACGTTCGACACCGGCCTCGCGATGATGCCGCGCGGCTTCGGCAGCCTGATCAGCATGCTGATCGTCGGCCGTCTGGTCGGCCGGACCGGTGCAAAACCGCTGATCTATTTCGGCATCGCGACCGGTCTTTTCGGCGCATGGATGATGACGCACGTCGGCTTCGACACGAATGCGGCCGCGATGATCGTGCCGCTGCTGTTGCAGGGCATCGGCATCGGCTTCGTGTTCGTGCCGCTGTCCGCGATCGCGTTCGCGACGCTGCCGAAATCATTGTCGGCGGAAGCCGCGGGCGTCTACAGCCTGGTCCGCTCGATCGGCTCGTCGATCGGCATCTCGATCGTCAGCGTGTCGCTCGCGCGCGGCGCACAGGCGAGTTGGGGTGCGTTGCGCGGCTTCGTCGATCCCTTCCGCATCGAAGTGCAGCAGTATCTCGATCCGATGCATCTGAAGGCGCAGGGTGCGGGCATCGCACTCATCGCGCAACAGACGGCGCTGCAGGCGCAGATGCTCGGCCTGCTGCGCGCGTTCTGGGTCATCGTCGTGAGCTTCATCGTGATGGTCCCGCTCGTGATGTTGCTCCGTCCCACGCGCGGCGGTTCCGCTCCCGCGCACGCCGCGATGGCCGAGTAGATGTTCTCCGGCATCGCGCGCAGCGATTCGTGCGCGATGCGTCGCCTGCGTGTTGCACGCGAGCGACACGTTCGTCGCGGGTTGGCGTCGGTGTCGGCCGCGCGTCGCTCATGTGCAATCGGCGCTCGGTTATCCTCGATCCATTCGAACGAATGCCGGGAGCGTTCACGCCAACGGCAGCGGGCTCGCAGACGCTTCTGGCGCAATACAGCGGCGACGCGAATTACGCGATCACGCTCTCGAATACGCTCCCGCTCGACATTGCCGCTGCCCCGGTGCCGCCGACGATCGCCGTGATTCGGGTGCCCGCGCTCGATGATCACGCGCTTGCCGCTCTCGCGTTGCTGATTGTCGCGTCACTGGCCGTGCGGGCGCGGCGCCGCTCGCGCGGCCGACGCTTCGAGCTGGTCGACGCGGACGAGCGCCGGAAAGAGCCGCATCCACAGGAGCACGATCGCCAGCGTGCCGACGCCGCCGACGATCACCGACGGAACCACGCCGAGCCACGCGGCCGTCACGCCCGATTCGAACTCGCCGAGCTGGTTCGACGTCCCGATGAAAAGCGTATTGACCGCGCTCACGCGGCCGCGCATGTGATCGGGCGTCCACAGTTGCACGAGCGACTGGCGGACGACGACGCTGACCATGTCGGACCCACCGAGCACGATCAGCGCAACGATCGACAGCGCGAACCAGCGTGAAATGCCGAACACGATCGTCGCGACGCCGAACAGCGCGACCGCCGCGAACATGCGCCGGCCCGCGTTGCCGCGCAACGGATGCCGCGCGAGCCACAGTGCCGTTCCAAGCGCGCCGACTGCGGTCGCCGAACGCAGCAGGCCGAGGCCCCACGGACCCGTGTGCAGGATGTCGCGCGCGTAGATCGGCAACAGCGCGGTCGCGCCGCCGAGCAGCACGGCGAACATGTCGAGCGAAATCGCACCGAGCACTGCCGGGCGGCTGCGGATGAAGCGGATCCCGTCGAGGACCGACGAAAGTCTCGCTGGCGCCACGTGCGGCGCCGCGCGCCGCGTTTGCACGAAGTGCACGGTGACGCCGGTCAGCGCGAACAGGACAGCGCTCGTGCCGTAGACGATTCCGGGGCCGGCGACATAGAGCAGGCCTCCGAGCGCAGGACCGGCGATGATCGCGGTCTGGCTCGCCGAGGCGGTGGCGGCGATCGCACGCGCGAGCAGCGGCTCCGGCACGAGCGTCGGGACGATCGCCTGCATCGTCGGCATCTCGAAGGCGCGCGCCGCGCCGATCACGAAGACCAGCGCGAAGATCGCCGGCGCGTCGATCCGGCCCTGAGCACTGCCGATGCAAAGCGCGAGGGCTGCACAGGCCTCGACCAGCATGCACGCCTGAACGACACGCCGCCGATCGAAATGGTCGGCGACGTGTCCGGCGACGAGCACGAGCACGAACGACGGCAGGAACTGTGCGAGTCCGACGAACCCGAGGTCGAGCGCGCTGCCGGTCAGCGCATAGACCTGCCAGCCGACGGCGACCGCGACCATCTGGCGCGCGAGCATCGCGAACACGCGCGCGAACCAGAACAGCACGAACGGGCGCTGCGCGAGCAGCGCATGACCGGATGATCCTTCCAAGCCGGCGTCAGCCGCGCGCGCCGATCAGCGCGAGGAACTCTTCGCGCGTCGCCTGCGATTCGCGGAAGGTCCCGAGCACCGACGAGGTGACCATCTCGGAATTCTGCTTCTCGACGCCACGCATCATCATGCAAAGATGCCGCGCCTCGATCATCACGCCGACGCCGCGGGCGTCGATCGAATCGTGCACCGCCCGCGAGATCTGCTCGGTCAACCGCTCCTGCAGCTGCAGCCGCCGCGCGTACATGTCGACGAGCCGCGCGAGCTTCGACACGCCGAAGACGCGGCCGGTCGGGATGTAGCCGATGTGGCAGCGTCCGAAGAACGGCAGCAGGTGATGCTCGCAGAGACTGTAGACCTCGATGTTCTTTACGATGACCATGCTGTTGGTCGTCTGCGTGAAGATGGCGCCGTTGATGATGGCCGACAGATCCGTCCTGTATCCCGACGTCAGGAACGCGAGCGCCTTCGCGACGCGCGTCGGCGTCTTCACGAGGCCTTCGCGCGCGGGGTCTTCCCCGAGCGCTTCGATCAGTTCGTGCGTGAGTTGCTCGATGCGTTGCAGGTCGACCGCCATGGCGTTCCAATGCGAGGCATTTGCCCGATTATCGCGTGAAACGCCAAAAGCGCCGCAGCCTCGCCGCGCGACAGCGTTTCGACCGGTCGTCGTGTAAAAAATGCGCACGCCTTCAATCGGGCACGGATTTCGGGCACGATTGAGGACTTCCCTGCAATTCTCCGGAACACGAGGTGCCAGCAAACGGCGGAGAGCGGCGCACGACCTGCGCGAGTTGCGGCAGGCAGGTGGCAACCGGCGCGCGCTACTGCATCCACTGCGGCGCGGAGCAATCGGTGCCGACGCCGATCGCTGCGGTGGCGGCTGCGTCGATCGCGCGGCGCTCCGGGCGCGAGGCGGCCAATGCGGCGCACGCCGACCCGGTGCAGGCGAGCGCGCCCGACACGGCGACCGACACCCATGACCGGGCGCTACCGCCGTTCGCCGCCAACGGCGTCGCACACGCCGCGAACTCGGATCAGCCGGCGCGGCCCGCGTATGCCGACGCCCCGCGCCGACGCGGCCTCGCCGTGGCGGTCGTGGCGGGTCTCGTCGCCGTGACGATCGCCGTCGTCGCAGCGGTCGCGTGGCGGATGACCGGCGAGACGCAATCGGTCATGACCGCCAATGCCCCCAAAGACACGGCGAAGCGCGCGCCCGTGGCGCCCCCGCCACCCGAGCAGCCTGCGCCCGTCGCGACATCGGCGGCGACCCCGCCCGCCGCGTCCGAAACGGCGCCCGCGGCCACATCCGAGACGACAGCGTCCGAAGTGGTGCCTCCCGCATCGTCGAGGGCGGAGACGCTGCCCGCCGACAATGGCGTACCGGTCGAGATCAAGCCGTTGCCGCCGCATCCTTCGACCGCGTCCCGGGCGCACCGGGCGCCACCGCCCAAGCCGGCCGCGACGCCCACCGCGACCGCGCAGCCGGCCGAACCGGCGCCCGCGGCGGAGACTCCGAAGGTGGTGCAGGCGCCGCCGCCCGTTCATCGCGCCGCGGCGCCGGCGGCGACGACGCACGCGATCGACCGCTGGCAGCGTCTCGATAACGAACTTTCACGGTGCACGCGCGAGGATTTCATCACCCGCGTCATCTGCGGGCAGCGCGTTCGGTTCCGCTACTGCGACGGCTACTGGGGCAAGGTGCCGCAGTGCCCGGGCAACACGACGACGCCCGATCGCGGGCAGTGACGTAGCGCGCACCGCATCGGCGCCGCGCACGCGAACGTCCTGATCGAGTCGCCGCACGCGCGGCCCACACGGCCGTAGGCCCATCCCTACACGGGATTCCGCGCGGAGCCGATCGTTTCCTGGTCTGCGTCGCGTCTACCCTGAGCGCATCGGTCCTGCAGACAAGGGACCCTCTCGGGGAACGACATGACGCAGATCGTTGCAGGCGTCTTCGACGACGAGCAGACCGCGACGTCCGTTGCGCACGAATTGCGAAGCGCGGGATTCGAGGCCGCCGATCTCGACCAGTTTTCGCTGCGCCCGCCGGGACAGCACCAGGGACTGCCTGCCGGCGGCGACGAGCCGGTCGATCCGAAGGCGAAGGGCGGCGACAAGGCAGCGGTCAAGGGCGCTGCCATCGGAAGCGCGGTCGGCGCGGTCGCGGGTCTCGCGGCGACGCCGCTCCTCGGCCCGTTCGCCGTGGCGGGCGGCGCGGCCGCGGGCGCGTATGCGGGATCCCTCGCCGGCGCAGTCGGCGGCATGGGAGGCGACCAGGCAGCGCCGCAGCGGCGGCCGGCCGGGGTCATGGTCGCCGTCAACGCCGAATCGTCCGACGACGAGAATCGTGCGGTCGGCGTCATGCACGACCATGGCGCACGGATGATCGAGCGCGCCGAGGGTGCCTGGCGCAACGGCAAGTGGGCCGATTTCGATCCGGTGCGTCCGCCCCAGGTCCTCGAATCGAATGTCGCCGGCAGCGCCGACAACACGCCGGGCGGAGGTGTCCAGTGAGCGCTGGCGACGCGCCTCGGGGAAGTTCCGGCGGCACGGGTGGCGGCGAAGCGGCGAAGCGGCGAGCGTGGGCACATCGCGACCCGCGAGCGTCGGCGCATCGCCCAACGGCCGACGATTGGAGCGGACACCGCGCGGTGCAGGTCATGCCCCCGCTGCGGCGCTTCCAGGAGGGCCGCTGGGGCTACATCCTCGCGTGGCTGATCGGCGTGCCGGTGCCGATTCTCGTCGTGATCTACCTGCTGCGCGGCTGTACGTAGCGGATGCGCCGCGGACGCAGCGCCACGTTCAGCCCCGACCGACGAAGGGCATCTTCGTCGCCATCACGGTCATGAACTGCACGTTCGCCTCGAGCGGCAGGCTCGCCATGTAGAGCACCGCGCTCGCGACGTGCGCGACGTCCATTCGCGGCTCGACGGCGGTCGAGCCGTTCGCCTGCGCGACGCCTGCGGTCATGCGCTCGGTCATCTCGGTGGCTGCATTGCCGATGTCGATCTGCCCGCAGGCGACGTCGTACTTGCGGCCGTCGAGCGACGTCGATTTCGTGAGTCCGGTGATCGCGTGCTTCGTCGCTGTGTAGGGCGCGGAATTGGGCCGCGGCGCGTGCGCCGAGATCGAGCCGTTGTTGATGATGCGGCCGCCGCGCGGCGCCTGCGTTTTCATCATCCGCAGCGCGTGCTGCGTGCACAGGAAGGCGCCGAGCAGATTCGTATCGATCACCGCACGCAGCGTCGCGAGCGGCAGCTCGTCGAGGTCGATCGCCGGCGAGCCGATTCCCGCGTTGTTGAAGAGCAGGTCGAGGCGCCCGAACCGTTCGGCGACGCGCGTGAACAGGCCCGCGACCGATTCGGGATTGCCGACGTCGGTGACGACGGGCAGCAGATCGGCGTCGCGTCGGCCTGACGCCCGAACCGTCTCGTCGAGCGCGTCGGCGCGTCGCCCGGCGAGCGCGACGCGATACCCCGCATCGGCGAGCGCGAGCGCGACGGCACGACCGATGCCGCTGCCGGCGCCGGTGACGACGGCGATCTTCCCCTCTGCGTTCATGCGTTCTCCCTGGCGCGGTTTCAGCGCGTTCTCTCGTTGCCGACGCGCGAGACGAGCGCCGCGCGCTGCATCGCCGGCATCGTACGCGGCGTTTCGCTTCGTCCGCGCTCCGCGACATGCCGGGTCCGCGCGCCGGGCGGGGCGAACATCGACGGCGGCGCGATCGCATTGCCCTGCGCATAGTCGACGCCGACGCTGCGCAGCGCGTCGAGCGCCGCCTGCGTCTCGACTGATTCGGCGATCGTCTGCTTGCCCATGACGCGCCCGATCCGGTGGATCGCCTCGACCATCGCGGCATCGACGGGGTCGGTCAGCATGTTCTTGACGAAGCTGCCGTCGATCTTCAGGTAGTCGACCGGCAATTGCTTCAGGTACGTGAACGACGACACGCCGACGCCGAAGTCGTCGAGCGCGAACCGGCAACCGGGCTCACGCAGCGCGCCGATGAACTGGGCCGCCTTCGACAGGCTCGTGACCGCGGTCGTCTCGGTGATCTCGAAGCAGATCGATGCATGCGGGATGTGAAAGCGCGCGAAGCTCTCGCGGACGTAGTCGAGAAACTGGTCGTCGCCGATCGAGGCGCCCGAGACGTTGATCGCATAACTCCCGAGGTCCTGTCCGTTCGCGCGCCGGTCGGCGAGCACGCGAAACGCGGTGCGGATCACCCAGCGGTCGATCGACGGCATCAGGTGATAGCGCTCGGCCGCGGGAATGAACGCGATCGGCGGGATCATCTCGTTCTGCTCGTCGATCAGCCGCACGAGCAGTTCCTCGTGATGCACCGGCTGCGCGCCCGTCGCATGCATCGCGCGCATCGGCTGCGAATAGAGGCACAGGCGATCCTCGGCCAGCGCGCGGTGCAGTCGATGCACCCATTCCATCTCGCCGCGCCGCAGCGTCACTTCGCTGTCCTCCGGCCGATACACCTGCACGCGATTGCGTCCCTTGTCCTTCGCGAGATAGCACGCGGCATCAGCCGCCGACAGAACGCTCGCCAAGGTGTGCGGGCCATCGGCCAGGTTCACGAGACCGATGCTGACGCCGATCGTGAACGAGCGGTTCTTCCAGGCGAAGCGGAAGTCGACGATCGCCTTGCGCAGCGCTTCGGCGATGCGCAGCGCCGGTGCGGGCGGGCAGTGGGGCAGCAGCACGCCGAACTCGTCGCCGCCCAGGCGCGCGAGCACGTCGCCTTCGCGCAGCCGCGGGCGCAACAGCGCCCCGACCTGGCGCAGCAGTTCGTCGCCTGCGGCGTGGCCGCTCGTATCGTTGACGACCTTGAATTGATCGAGGTCGAGATAGAGCACCGCGTGCTGCCCTTCCTGTCCCTCGCGCTGCTCGACGATCGCGCGCACGCGCTGCTCGAACTCGCGACGATTCAGAAGCCCGGTCAGCGCATCGTGGCTCGCGAGATTGGAAAGCCGCGCCGCATATTGCCGCTCGCGCGACATGTCCTGGATCACGAGCACGGCGCCGACGGTGCTGCCCGCGCGATCGCGAATCGGCGCGGCGCTGTAGTCGATCGCGATCGATTCGGCGCCGCGGCACAGCAGCACGACGTTGCCGTCGCCCTCGATCACGCCGCCATCGGTCAAGGCGCGCGCGACGGGATCGGGAATCGGTGCGCCGGTCGTCTCGTCGACGACGGCGAACACCTCGGCGACCGGGCGCTGCCGCGCTTCCGCGAGCGACCATCCGGTGACGCGCTCGGCGGCGGAATTGAGGAACTCGATGCGTCCCGACGTATCGACGGTGACGACCGCGTCGGCGATCGACGCGAGCGTCACCTGCGCGCGCTCCTTCTCCTCGGCGAGCAGCGCCTCGGCCTGCTTGCGCATCTGAATGTCGTTGAGCGAGCTCATGAGGCGCTCCTCGCTCGCGCGAAGCGCGCGCAGAAGCTTCGCGCGTTGGGCGAACAGTCGCCGCAGCGTGAGCCCGACGAGGATCAGTAACGCTGCGCCCGCGCTCAAGCGCATGATCAGAAGCGATGCGCGCGTCGACGGCGCCGGCTCGACCAGCAGGAAATCGGTGACCGCGAGCGCAACGAGCACGACGATGATCGCAAGCATCGGCCAGATCGAGTCGAACAACGGCTCGACGTTGCCCGTTGCGCGGTCCGTGCGCTTGCGCGGCTTGCCGTTGGCGGTGCGTTCCATCGTCCGCGCCTCGATGCTCACCCGTGCGCGGCATGCGGCGCCGCGATGGCGGCGTCAGCGTGCTGCGCTTCGACGTGCGGCTGCACGTGCAGTGCCTGCAGGCGCGCGCGGACGGGCGGCTGCTCGATCGCGGCTCGCCAGCTCGCATGCGCGGCCGGTGACGTCCAGACCGCGAAATGCAGCGCCGACAATGCCGGAGGATCGGCGAGCAGGCGCGCACGGTCCTGCGCATTGAGCGCGTCGAGCCCGTGGCGCAGCGCGCGCTCGACCAGTGCATCGGAGATCGCCTCGCGCGGCCAGTTCAATACGGGACGCGCAACGGCCTGCGCGCAGACGAGCGCGTTGACGATCGGATCGACGATCGCCGTCGCGAGATCGGCCGGCGGCGGCGCACGATGCCAATGCTTGCGCGTCGCGCGTATCACCTCGGGCGGCTCCGATTCTTCGGGAATCAGGAAATAGTGACGGCGGCGCAGCTTGCGGCCGAGCGCGGTGCGGCTCGTGATCACCGACAGCGGAATCGACAGCATCAATGCGCCGACGACCGGCAGCAGCCACCACAGGTACGCGGGATTGAGCCACCAGACGAGCGCCGCCCAGACGATGCCGACGCACGTGTGCAGTCCGTGGCGCGCGAATGCCATCTTCCAGCGGGTCTCGTTGTCACCGCGCGGCGGCGATTTCCAACGCACGGTCCGCCCGGCGAGCGCGGTCAGCACGAATTGCGTATGGAAGAGCATGCGGACCGGCGCGAGCAGCGCGGACAGCAGCATCTCGCCGGCGAGGCTCGCCGCGAGATGGAGGCGCCCGCCGTGACGCGCGGGATCGGCGATCGCGACACGCAATCCGGCGAGGAGCTTCGGCAGAAACAGCAGAAGCGCGGTGGCCGAGAACAGCGTGATCGCCCATTCGGGGCGCCACTCGGGCCAGATCGGAAACAGCTGATACGGATGCGTGAAGTACTGCGGCTCGGACAGCGTGTGGATCGCGAGCAGCGCCGTCGACAGGATCAGGAACAGGAACCACAGCGGCGCCGACACGTACGCGAGGACGCCGGTCATGAACACCGCGCGATGCGCCGGGTGCAATCCCTTCATCCAGAACAGGCGGAAGTTCATCAG
>DATNGN010000059.1:0-8355 GCA_035605875.1 Casimicrobiaceae bacterium | reverse complement strand
CTCTTCTCCGGCCGTGCCGAAAGCGGCGCGGCCACCGATTCAACGATCGGCGGATTCGAAGCGGGAGGAATTTTTCCCGATCTCGGAGATCCGCCGGTGCCCGGCGGACCTCCGCGCGGGCGGTTACTTCAGGTGCTGCAGGACGGCTTGATCGATGACTGCCCCGCCCATCCATGCGATCGGCGAAACGGCCATCGGCGCACCGAAGGGCGCGCGACGAGCGGCGTTCGCGATGGAGAAGGTGTGGAGATTCATGGCGGAGTCATCGAAAGCAGTGCGCAAATGACGTCGCCATTTTACGTTGCGCCAACGGCCGCGGCAATGCGAAGCGTCGTCGACCGGCGGGCGCGATGCGCCGCTTGTCGCATTTAAACCAACGTTCTACTTCGCCGCGAGTCGCGCGCCGTCGATGCCGATGTACTGCCACGGGTGCTCCCAGTACGCGTTCTTCTTGTAGCCGCGCACCCACGGCTGCACGAGCGTGTCCTCGATCGTGTAGACGTGCAGCACCCACGGTGCGTAAGCGCCGACGAGCTCGGACATCTTGCGATAGAGCGCGTTGCGCTCGGGACCGTCGGGCAACGTCCGCGACTTGCGGTAGAGCGCGTCGTACGCGGGCAGGTCGAAGCGAGAATAATTCGTCTGCCCGATGTTGCCGCCGTACAGGAGCTGCATGAACGCGTCGCCTTCGGCGTACGCGTTGATCCAGCCGACGCGCCAGAACTGCAGCTGGCCCGCCTTGCCCATCTTGAGCAGATCGGGCCACTTCTGCTTCATGAACGCGACGCGGATGCCGACGGCGTGCAGGTTGCGCTGCCAGATCTCGTCGATCTCGCGGTCGCGCGTCGTCGGCGTCGACGCCATCGTGAGCGACAGCGGCTTGCCGTCCGGGAGCTCGCGAAACCCGTCGCCGTTGCGGTCGACGTAGCCGAACTTGTCGAGCAGCGCCTTGGCCGCGGCCGGATCGTACGGCGCGGCGACGTTCAGCGAATCGTCGTGGCCGGGGACGTTCGGCGGAATCGGCTGCGTCGCTTTGATCGCCTGGCCCTGGTAGACGACCTTGATCAGCTCGGGATTGTCGAACGCCATCGCGATCGCGCGGCGCAGCGCGATCTTGGCGTTGTCATAGCCGCCGACGACCGGATCCTGCATGTTGAAGTACGCGTACTGCATCGCAGGTTGCGTGAGCCGCGACAGCGTGACGCCGCGCGCGTTGTATGCGGGCGTCAACGCGTTCGACGCATCGAGCGCGTGATCGGTCAGCTCGGGCGGCAGGTTCACGTAATCGAGCGCGTTGCTGTCGAACGCGAGGAGCCGCGGGTTCGATTCCTCCATGATCGCGATCTCGACGCGATCGGCGAGCGGCAGGCGCTTGCCGATCAGCGCCGCGAAGCGCTTGCGATCGTCGACGTCGCCCGGCTGCGGAAAGCGCTCGTCGCGATAGCCTGGGTTCGCTTCGAGAACGATCTGCTGGCCGCGCCGCCACGACTTCAGCACGAACGCCCCGGTGCCCACCGGGTGGTCCATCGTCCAGCCGTTCGTATCGCCGTAGCGCTCGATCACCTCACGCGCGACCGCCGCCATCGGGCTCGAGCAGAGATAGCCGAACAGGATGTAATCGGGCTCCTTCAGCCTGATGCGGATCGTGTAGCGATCCACCGCGACGAGGCCTTCGATCGGCGCATCGTAATCGAGCTTGCCGCGGGTCTTCGCCGTCGCGAGCACCGGATCGGCACCGACGATCTTGCCCTGCAGATACCAGGAGAACGGCGACCGTACGCGTGGATCGAGCAGCCGCTTCCACGCATAGACGTAATCGGCGGCGGTCAGCTCGCGTTTTTTGCCACCGAACGCGGGATCGTCGGCGAAATGAATGCCGGACCGCAGCGGAATCGTCCATGTGCGGCCGCCGTCTTCGATCGTCGGCAATGCGGCGGCCGTGCGCGGCACCCGCTTGTACGGGCGCGCCAGATAGTCGAAGCCGTAGAGCGTCTCGAAGATCGCGCGTTGCACGTGATCGGAATAGAGGTCGCTCGTCGCCTGCGGGTCGAAGCCCGTTTCGGCAACCGGAAACGCGACGCGGACCGTCTTCTCGACGGCGCCGCCGCTGTGCGGTTGCGCGAGCGCGAGGTGCGGCGCGAGTGCGGCAACGCCGAGCGTGGCGAGCGCACGCCGGCGCGAATGGTCGACGTTCACGACGCGTCCTTGGCGCTGCGCGCCGTCTGCGCCGACGCCGCATCGCGCCCGTTGCCGCCCGACCCGCCGCTGCGATCGACGTCGAGATACGCGAACGGAAACTGGTACGTCGGGTTGTACTTGTAGCCGCGCACCCACGGCTGGACGAGTACGTTCTCGTAGCGGTACGCCGTCAACACCCACGGCGCATACGCGTTGACGAGCTCCGACATCTTGCGCTCGACGGCCAGGCGCTCGGGACTGTCGGGCATCGCGCGCGCCGTCTCGTAGAGCCGGTCGAATTCGGGCAGCGCGAAGCGCGACAGGTTCGAGAAGCCCGCGTTGCGGCCATAGAGCAGGCCGTAGAAGCCGAAGCCGTCGGGCGTCGTGTTGATGTTGCCGAGCTGCCACATCTGCAGTTGCCCGAGCCGCGCCATCTTCAGCATGTCGGGCCATTTCTGCTTGACGAATTCGACGCGAATGCCGAGGTTGTTGAGGCAGCGCTTCCAGAGCTCCTCGAATTCGCGATCCTGCTCGGTGGTGCCGGAGCCGACGCGCAGCATCAGCGGCTTTCCGTCGGGCAGATCGCGAAATCCGTCGCCGTTGCGGTCGACGTAACCGAAGCGATCGAGCAGCGCCTTCGCCGCCGCCGGATCGTACTCGAGGCGCCCGTCGTAGTTCGGATCGTAACCGGTCATGCCCGGCGGCACGACCTGCGTCGCCGGCGATCCCTGCTTCTGCCGCAGCACGCGGATTTCCTCGTTGACGTCGTAGCCGATCGCGATCGCGCGACGCAGCGCGATCCGCGCGGGCGTATAGCCGCCGACGACGGGATCGTCCATGTTGAAGTACATGTACGTGATCGCCGGCTGGATCGCGCGCTCGAGACGGATGCCGGCGTTGGCGAATGCGGGCTTCAGCGTGTTGTCGGCGTCGAGGACGTTGGCGACGAGGTTCACCGGCACGGCGACGAAGTCGAGCCGCTTCTGCTGGAACGCGAGCATGCGCGGCTGCGCTTCCTCGATGATGCTGATCTCGACGTTCGGCACGAGCGGAAGCTTGCGCCCGGCAAGGCCCTTCGCGATTGCACCGTCGGCCGCGCTCGTCGGTGTCGGATAGCGCTCGTCGCGAAAACCGGGATTCGCTGCGAGCACGATCCGCTGGCCGCGCCGCCAGTCCTTCAACCGATAGGCGCCGGTGCCGACCGGGTTTGCCATCGCCCAGCCGTTGCCGTCGCGGTACGCCTCGATCGCCTCGCGCGCAACGGCGGCGGTCCCGGACGTCGTCAGGTTCGACAGCAATTCGTAGTCGGCGAACACGAGCTTGAAGCGCAGCGTGTAGCGGTCGATCGCCTGCAGGCCCTCGATCGGCGTGTCGTAGTCGAAATGCCCGGTCTCCTTCGCCTTCGCGACGAGCGCATCGGCGCCGACGAAACGGCCGTCGACCATCTGCAGCGAGTTCGACCGCATCTTCGGGTCGAGGATGCGCTTGATCGCGTAGACGTAATCGGCGGCGGTCAGCTCGCGCCGCTTCCCCTTGAACACCGGGTCGTCGGCGAAGTCGATGCCCTTGCGGATGTGAATCGTCCACGTCCGTCCGTTGTCGGTGATCTCCGGCAGCGCAGTGGCCGTGTTCGGCACGAGCTTGTACGGCCGGGCGAGATAGTCGTAGCGATACAGCGGATCGAAGATCGCGCGATTGACATAGTTCGAATAGGCGTCCCCCGCGGCCTGCGGATCGAACCCCGTTTCGGCGACCGGGAAGGCGACGTGCAGCGTCTTCGTCGACGCGGCTTGCGCGATCGCGAGCGGCGCCGACGCGACGAATGCCGACGCGACCAGCGCGAGTGCCGCGCGGCGGATGGCGCCGAGCGCGTTCATTACAGCGCCTTCGCGATTTCGGGCTCGATCGATTCGGGCGTGTCGTTCGGTGCGTACCGGGCGACGACCTTGCCGTCGCGGCCGACGAGGAACTTCGTGAAGTTCCACTTGATCGCCTGCGTGCCGAGCAGACCGGGCTTCTCCTGCTTGAGGAAGCGATAGACCGGCGCCGTGGCGTCGCCGTTGACGTCGATCTTGGCGAACATCGGGAACGTCACGTCGTAATTCGTCTCGCAGAAGGTCGCGATCTCCCGCTCGTTGCCGGGTTCCTGGCCGCCGAACTGGTTGCACGGGAAGCCGAGCACCTCGAGACCGCGATCGCGATACTTGCGGTAGAGCGATTCGAGTCCCTTGTACTGCGGCGTGAACCCGCATTTGCTCGCAGTGTTGACGACGAGGAGCACCTTGCCGCGATAGCGGTCGAGCGGAACGGACTCGCCCTGGATGTCGTCGACGGTGAAGTCGTAGAGAGTCGTCACGATGCCTCCTCCGGCGCGGGTGATGCGGCCATTATCGCGCGGTTGCGGGAAACCTGCCCGGCGTAGCATCGTCGCCATGGCATCACGGCAAAGCGCTGGCGTCCTCATGTACCGCCGCTCGGGCGCCATGCTCGAGGTGCTGCTCGTCCACCCGGGCGGCCCGTTCTGGGCGAAGAAGGACGAAGGCGCGTGGTCGATCCCCAAGGGCGAATTCACCGCGGGCGAAGCGCCTGCGGACGCCGCGCGGCGCGAATTCCTCGAGGAGACGGGCGTCGATCCCGGCGCGCGGCTCGTTCCGCTCGCCGTCGTCGCGCAATCGCGCGCGAAAGTCGTGCACGCGTTCGCCGTCGAAGGCGACGTCGATCCGTCGGCGATCCGGAGCAACACGTTCGAGATCGAGTGGCCGCCGCGCTCGGGGCGCATGCAATCGTTTCCGGAGATCGATCGCGCGCAGTGGTTCGTGCTCGACGAGGCGCGCGTGAAGATCGTCGCGGGCCAGCGGCCGGTCCTCGACGCGCTCGCCACGACGATCAAGTAGGGTCAGAGACGACTTTCCGCGGCGATGGAAAGTCGTCTCCGGACCTACGCGAGCGCGATCTCCACGCGGCGGTTGCGCCTGCCCTCGCTCTTGATCTTCAGCACGCGGATCGCCCCGATCTCGCCGATGTTCGCAACGTGCGTTCCGCCGCAGGGCTGCAGATCGATGCCCGCGATGCGCAGCAGGCGCACGCGTCCGCTGCCGCGCGGCGGCTGCACGCTCATCGTCTTGACGAGCTCGGGCCGTGCATCGAGCTCCTCGTCGGTGATCCAGACGGTTTCGGTCGGCGTGCCGCGCGCGATCAGCGCGTTCGTCTCGCGCTCGATCTTCCGTGCGTCGAGGAGGCTCATGTCGATGTCGAAATCGAGCCGGGCCTTTTCGGGCGCGATGTTGCCGCCGGTGACCGGCGCGACGACGACGCACGACAGCACGTGCAGCGCCGTGTGCAGGCGCATCAGCGGGTAGCGGCGCTCCCAGTCGATCGCGAGGCCGACCGTCTCCCCGACCTCGGGTGCGTGCGCGCCCTCGGCGAGCCGATGCACGATACTGTCGGCGTCGCCCTTGCGCGTATCGATGACGCGGATCGGTACGCCGCTTTCGCGCATCAAAACGCCGCTGTCGCCCACTTGCCCGCCGCCCTGCGGATAGAAGATCGTGCGGTCGAGCACGACACCGCCCGCATCGACGCCGACGACGCGGGCGGTCGCCTCCCGCAGGTACGCATCATCCCGGAACAGCCATTCGGTTGCCATCGCATTACACTTCGTTTGCACGCCAGGCGCGGCGACGGGCCGCCCCGAGCATCGTTACCTTAACAAAAGGAGGAAAGCGATGAACATTCCGAATGCATCGCCGGCGCTGTACAACGAGGACCTCGCACCCGCGCGCGAGCGCAAATGGGGCGTCTTCAGCCTCTTCAACGTCTGGACGTCCGACGTCCACAGCCTCTGGGGCTACTACCTCGCCGCGAGCCTGTTCCTGCTGTGCGGCACGTTCGTCAATTTCCTGATCGCGATCGGATTGGGATCGCTCGTGATCTTCTTCCTGATGAACCTCGTCGGCTATGCCGGTGTGAAGACCGGCGTCCCGTTTCCGGTGCTGGCGCGCGCGTCGTTCGGCGTGTTCGGCGCGAACGTCCCCGCGCTCGTCCGCGCGATTGTCGCCTGCTTCTGGTATGGCGCGCAGACGGCCGCGGCATCGGGCGCGATCGTCGCGCTGCTGACGCGAAGCGACGTGTTCAAGGCGTTCAACGCGAATACGCACTTCCTCGGCCACTCGGGTCTCGAGGTCATCTGCTTCGTCGTCGTCTGGGCGCTGCAGCTCCTCATCATTCGCCGCGGCATGGAAACGGTGCGCCGCTTCCAGGATTGGGCCGGACCCGCGGTCTGGGTGATGATGCTGGTCCTCGCGATCGGGCTGCTGGTCAAGGCCGGCGGCTTGACGTTCGATCACGCCATTCCGCAGGACGTGCTGCTCGACAAGACGAAGGATGCCGGCGTTCCGGGCGTCCCCGGCTCGCCGGCGGCGCTCGCGGCCGTCGCCGCGACGTGGATCACCTACTTCGCGGCGCTCTATCTCAACTTCTGCGACTTCTCGCGCTACGCGCCGAACAAGGAGACCGTGCGCAAGGGCAACCTGTGGGGATTGCCGATCAACCTGCTGCTGTTCTCGCTCGTCGCCGGCGTCACGACGATCGCCGCGTTCAAGGTCTACGGCGAAGTGCTGATCCATCCCGACCAGATCTCGGCGAAGTTCGAGAGCTGGTTCCTCGCGGCGCTCGCCGCGGTCACGTTCGCCGTGGCGAC
Organism: Casimicrobiaceae bacterium; assembly: GCA_035605875.1. Classification (GTDB taxonomy): domain Bacteria; phylum Pseudomonadota; class Gammaproteobacteria; order Burkholderiales; family Casimicrobiaceae; genus VBCG01. The sequence goes on along the minus strand of DATNGN010000059.1, from coordinate 1,478 downwards.
GCTCGGCATCAACGTCGTCGCGAACTTCGTCTCGCCGGCGTTCGATTTCTCGAACGTGTTTCCGCGGGCGATCGACTTCCGCAAGGGCGGCTACATCGCCGCGCTGATCGCGCTCGTCCTGTATCCGTTCGCGCCCTGGGAAGGCAGCGCGGCGGCGTTCGTCGGCGGCATCGGCGCGACGATGGGACCGCTGTTCGGCGTGATCATGGTCGACTACTACCTGATCGCGAAGGGTGAGGTGAACGTGCCCGACCTCTATCGCGAGAACGGCCAGTACCGCTACCAGGGCGGATTCAACCTCGCGGCGTTCGTCGCGGCCGGCATCGGTGCGATGTTCTCGAGCATCCTGCCGAATTTCACGACGCTGCTGCCGTCGTGGTGGGGTGTGTACGGCTGGTTCTTCGGCGTCGCGATCGGAGGCGTCGCGTACTACCTGCTGTCGATGCTGATGCCGCGGCCGGTGGCGCAGGCGGCGGCGTAGACGTCACCCGCTCGACACCCGCGCGTCTCGCATCTGCTCCCGCTCGACGCTGATCGCGATTTCGCACCCTCTCCCGCTGGCGGGAGAGGGTAGGATGAGGGGGCACTATCCGAACCCGCCCCCGCCCGGCGTCTGGACCACGAACACGTCTCCGGCGTTCATCTCGACCTTGAACGTCGCGCCGTAGTCCTCGCGCGAACCGTCGCTGCGCTCGATCCAGTTGCGTCCGACGGCACCCGGAGCACCGCCGGCGACGCCGAACGGCGCGACGCGACGGTGATTCGCGAGCATCACCGCCGTCATCGGCGCGAGAAAGCGCACGCGGCGAACAGCGCCGTCGCCGCCACGATGAGCGCCGCGTCCGCCGCTGCCGTGGCGGATCGAGAATTCCTCGAGCAGCACGGGGAAGCGCCATTCGAGCACTTCGGGATCGGTGAGGCGCGAGTTGGTCATGTGCGTCTGCACGACGCTCGCGCCGTCGAAGTCCGCGCCCGCACCCGCGCCGCCCGAGATCGTCTCGTAGTACTGGTAGCGGTCGTTGCCGAACGTGAAGTTGTTCATCGTTCCCTGCGACGCCGCGAGCACGCCGAGCGCACCGTAGAGCGTGTCGGTGATCGTCTGCGAGGTCTCGACGTTGCCCGCGACGACGGCGGCCGGATAGCGCGGACGAAGCATCGAGCCGTCGGGGATCACGATCGACAGCGGCGCGAGGCAGCCGGCGTTCATCGGAATGTCGTCGTCGACCAGCGTGCGGAATACGTACAGAACGGCCGCCTTGCACACCGCGGACGGCGCATTGAAATTCGTCGCCTGCTGCGCGCTCGTGCCGGTGAAGTCGATCGTCGCAGCGCGCGCATCGCGGTCGACGCTGATCGCGACGCGGATCAGCGCGCCGCTGTCCATCTCGTACTCGAACGTGCCGTCGGACAGCGCGCCGACGACCCGGCGCACCGCCTCCTCGGCGTTGTCCTGCACGTGCTTCATGTAGGCGCGAACG
>DATNGN010000058.1:0-26380 GCA_035605875.1 Casimicrobiaceae bacterium | reverse complement strand
CTGCGATTCGATCGACCAGCTCTATTCGAAGATCGGTCTCTATACGAGCCTCGCTGCGCAGGACATGCAAAGCCGGGGCGAATCGGCGAACGCGCTGAAGATTCACCTGTATCCATGGTTGCTCGCGTTTCGCTGTTACGTCCTGATGGGCGGGTGGAAGGACGGCGAGCTTGGCCGCGTGCATGCACGCTACGTGCGCGACACCGTTTACCTCAAGTACCTGAAGCTACGCCACGATTGCGTCGACGGCCGAACGCCGAACGACCTGCATTAGCCATTCTTCGGCCTGCACGGCGCGCCTTGTGGCGATACTAGGCGAGTCGCCAGAACAGTGGCGGTATGTCGAGGCGATGATGGAAGAAGAGTCCGCGTGTCGGACTCGGGCAGAATTCGAAATTGCCGTACGGCGCCCAGCCGCCGATGTTGTGCTGGCCATTCTGCTGTTGCCATTGCAGCCCGCCGAAAGGCGCTTCCGGTGCGATTCCGCCCGCCGCCGCGATCCTTTGCACCTGCCACGGTTGCGTCGCGAGGTCCTGCGTGCCCGGCGGCGTGATCTTGTAGACGTCGCTCGCCACGGTGTTCGGGTTGCCGCCGGCCGACCACACGTAAAAGCACCCCTCCTCGCTGTCGAAGGCCGCGCCGGCCGACGGTTGGTTGCCGCCGCCGTCGACGGGCGCCGGCAACGCATCGCCGACGAACCGCGGAAATTGCGGGAAGAGCCGTCCGTTCTGGTTGCGCGCGTCGCGATCGATCAGCAACCAGTCGGTCAGATTGGCCTCGTTCGTGATCACGAGCCACGGCGTGCCCTCGATCGCCCAGCCCTTCTTGTAGAAGACGTTGCCGTCCGAGCCCCACAGCGTCTCGAGCCCGTTCACGATCTCGCTCGTCACGACGCTCCCCTGCGGTGCGGATACGCGATAGACGTACGGCGTGCGGGTGAGCCTGGGAACGATCCACACCTCGTTGCGCACGTTGTCGGTGAGCCACGCGGCCTCCTGGCACAGGTCGATGCCGGGCACCTGAGACGTGTCCCACCAGTTCGCGTTGCGCAGCCACTCGCCGGTATCGAACATGAATCCGTAGATGCCGACGCCTTCGTTGAAACCGGCGCCGTTGCCGATCACGAGCGCGTTGACCGAGCGCAGATAGGCGAAGGAATTGTAGGTATGCGCAGCACCCGGGCGGCCGTCCGATGCGAAGTTCGCCTGCGGATTGCCGTCGATCGCGAGATCGATCGCCGGCGGAATCGACGGGTCGGTGAGTGCGATTCGTTTCGGCGTGCCGTCGAACGGTCCGATCGCGTGCAGCGAATTGTCCGGGCTCGCATCGTGACCGCCGCCGTAGCGCAGCCAGTAGGTACCGGAAGACGCGACGCCGTTTTGCACGAACGAAAGGTCCGCGATCATGCGGCCGCCGGAGAACACGCAATACGTCTCCGCGGACGAGCCTGGAATCGGATGCTTGCCGGCGACGAGCGGCAGCGACGCATTGTAGTTTTCGACGACGCCGGTCGACGGCCACACGATGCCCTTGGGGTTCGCGTTCGAACAGACTTCCTGCCCGACGCCCGTGACCGGCAGATGCGACCACGCGTTGACCGGAAGCGCCGCGTACCATGCGGGCACCAGCGCCGCGCGCAGCGCGCCGTATTGCGCATCGCTTCGCGCAACCGCCGTGGGCGACGAAACGGCGTAGCTTGCGACCGCGACATCGCGCAGCATGAAAGGCGCCTGCGCCGCATTGCCGCTGATCGGCTTCGCGAGCTTCCAGCCCGCATAGCGATCGGCGACGTTGACGAGCGCACCGTACGTGAGCTTCGGCGTGTTGTTGACCGCGTGCGTGCACGGGATGCCGACCACCGACAGCACGCCGCTTTGCGTGCCGACGCCCGGATAGCCGCTCGACGGCAGGATGCCCGCATTCGCCGGGCTGTCGACGAACACGTTGCCCTCGATCGCCTGGTTGGCTGCCGACGTCAGGTCGCCCGGCACCGGGCCGGCGCCGGCGGCGTTCCAGGCGGCCGGCGTCGCCTGATACGAGATCTCGACGAACTGCTGCAGATGCCCCGAGCGTGCGTCGCTGTTGACGAACGTGTTCTGGAACACGCGCAGCCGATTGACGCGCCCGTCCTTGCTCATGATTTCGTGCGACCCGCCCGGATTGGTCGCCATGAAGCCACGGCCGTAGGAAATGAACGCGTTGCCGTCGGAGCGCGAGCCCTGCTCGAGAATCGAGCCCGTCACCAGCACGTCGCCGCCGTTGCTGCACTCGATGCAGTTCGAAACGGTCGTGTCCTCGGCCGTGAGGCGGCACGCCTGGATCGTCAGCGCCTTCGCGCGGCACTTGACGAGATGGCCGACCGGCCAGTAGTTCGGGCCGTCGACCGATCCGTTGACGATGTTCGGTCCGGTCCATTCGGGCTTCGCCTTGGTCGCGACGATCGAGCCCTTGATCGACAGCGCGCCGATGAGCCCGACGTAGATGCAGTGGTTCGCGTCACCGGAGCCGATCGATCCCGTCTGGTATACGATCGAATCCTCGATCGTGATCGTGCTCGTGCGGTCCGTGGCGTTGTATTCGTTGCCGCTTTCGATGCCCTGGTCCCAGTCGTGGATGTAGCAGCGCCGTATCGCGAAGTCGGCGGCGCATCCGCCACGACAGTCGAGAAAGACCGCGCAGCTTCCGGTCTGGTACGTGAGTCCATCGGCGAAGATTTCGGCGTCCTCGAGTGCAACGGACTGCCGCGTCGTGATCCCCGCCTGAAACCGCGCGAAAGGATTCGCCACGAATGCGTTGCCGATGGCGCCGCCCGCATTGCGCTTGACGAACAGCACATAGCGCTTGCCCGGAACCGCCGAACGGATCGTGATGCTCTTGGTCGTCCCGATGCCGTTCGTCTGCATCGTGTACGTCGCCGGCGCGACGAGAATCGTGTCGCCGTCGTTCGCGGCGGCCTCGGCGTCGCTGAAACCCGCGTACTTGCGGCCGGTCCGCTGCAGCGTGAAGCCGGCGACGTCGGCGGTGGCTGCGGGCGGTGGCGAGCGTTCCGGCAGCCTTGCCGTGCTCGTGATCGGCAGATGCGGTTCACCCGGCACGCTCCTGTCGGATTGCGCCGGCGGCGGCGTCGCGCCGAACGCGGTCGCGTTCGCACCGAACAGTGCGCTGCCGCCGATGCCCTTCAGGAATTGCCGTCGCGTCGTCATTGAAACAAATCTCCGGATGCAGCGAATCGATGGTTCATGTTAACTCCGCAGGCGCCCGGTCGTTGCGACGTGGGACACCGCGACACCGCCGGTGTTTGCCCGTGACGCGCGGTCGCGCGCGTTCGTACGCGGCAATTCGCCTTTCGTCGGCTGCGACGTCGCGACCGCGTCGGTTGGCCCGAAACGAGCACCCGGCGGCATCCGTCGTCGTATGTCGCTGAACGACGTCGCGGGGCCGGCGCGTTTTTGTAGAGAACAACGCGCGCACATAATGACCGATCGGCGGTTCCTTGTTTACCGTCGCCTGGCATTGCGGAATATTCGAGTGCGTCGCGCTGCGCAATCGAGGCACTCTATGCGACGGCCAACGGAACCGTTGCAGGCGTGGGTTGCCGAACAGTGCCGAAAGCGGCACGCAAGTTGCTGTGTCGCGCTGCGACGTTGTGAGTAGACGGAGGGATTTTGTTCGGGTTGCTGCGAGGACAGAACGTTTCGGGCGCGATGCTCTTCCAGCTCGGCGTCGAGTTGTCGTGGCTGTTCGCCGCGATCATGGTCGTCCTGCGCATCGATCCGCAGGAGACCGTTCCGCGGACCGAAGTCGCGCTCGTCGCGTTCGTGTTCGCGGCGACGATCATCTGCCTGAACGTCGCTTTCGGTTTGTATCGCCGAGCACAGGCGCTGTCGATGAGCAGCTACCTGCTGCGCGTCGTGCTCGCGCCCGCCGTCGGCATTCCGCTCGCGCTGCTCGCGGCGCAGTTTCTTCCCGGCGGCATTCCACTGCAGGAACAGTGGGGCAGCGCGCTTCTGCTCGCGCTCGTCGGGCTCCTGCTCGTGCGGCACGTCGTCGTGCTGCCGCTCGTCGCCGCGCTGTTGCCGCATCGCGTGCTCGTGCTCGGCACGGGACCCGAGGCGCGGCTCGTCGAAGCGTCGCTCACGTCGGCCAATCCGGTCGGCATCCGCCTCGTCGGCTTCTATGCGGTCGACAGGACGAACGACGCGTCGTCGGTGGCGGCGGCCAAGGTCGTCGCGCACGGCACGAGCCTCGAGGATACGGTGCGCCAGCTGGGCGTCGACGAGGTGATCGTCGCCGTCCGCCAGCAGCGCGGCGGCGTGCTGCCGTTGCGCTCGCTCCTCGATTGCCGTCTCGACGGCGTGCAGATCACCGACCTCGCCCGCTATTTCGAGCGCGTTCACGGGCAGGTACCGATCGAATCGCTGAAGGTGAGCTGGCTGATCTACGGGCACGGATTCCGGCAGAGCGCGCTGCGCAACGTCGTCAAGCGCAGCTTCGACCTGCTCGTGTCCGCGGTGCTGATCGTGCTGACCGCGCCGATCCTTCTGCTCGCGGCGCTTTTGATTGCCGCCGAAGGCGGCGGGCCGATCATCTTCAGGCAGGAGCGCGTCGGTTTTCGCGGCCGTACGTTCACCGTGCTGAAGCTTCGCAGCATGTCGCGTGACGCCGAGCAGGATGGCAAGGCCACGTGGGCCGCACGCAATGATGCGCGCGTGACGCGCGTCGGCCGGCTGATTCGCCGCTTCCGCATCGACGAGCTGCCGCAGCTGCTGAACGTGCTCAAGGGCGAGATGAGCTTCGTCGGGCCGCGCCCGGAGCGTCCCGAGTTCGTCGCGATGCTGACCGAGCAGATCCCGTTCTACGCGGTGCGTCACAGCGTCAAGCCGGGGCTCACCGGGTGGGCGCAGGTGCGATACTCTTACGGCGCGACGGTGGAGCAGTCGATCCGGAAGCTCGAATACGACCTCTACTATGTGAAGAACCACACGCTGCTGCTTGATCTCGTCATCCTGCTCGAAACGGTGCGGGTCGTACTGCTCGGGGAGGGCGCCCGCTAGGGCCGGGTCCCTCGCGCACCCCCTGTTCGTTTCCGCACCGCTCGTTTCCCGAACCTGGCGCAGGATCGGACGCGCAGACCGAGAGCGCGACGGCTCGGCACGCGAGCCCGCGCCAATGCCTGGGCATGCGGCGAGCGGCGAGCGACGACGCGTCCACTTCCACCGGGCCGCCCAGCCCCTTTCGAGATAGGTTCCCGTGACCGAAGGCATGTTGGCGACGGTTGCAGCTTGGAGCTTCGGCCTGGCACTCGCCGGATATCTGGCATTTGCCGTGCGCGTCGCCCCTGCGGCCCGCGACAATGCGCGCGCCCGGCTGCTGCTGCTGGCCCTGGTCGTCACGGCCGTTTGGGCGGTCGCGGCGCTCGGCTACGGCATCGAGCCGAGTGGCGGAGCGGCCGCGGTGGCGTCCGTCGCCGACGCGCTTCGCTACGGCGCGTGGTTCGCGTTCGTTGCCAGTTTGTTGCGCGGCGACGCGTCCGCGGAATCGTCGCGGCGCGCGCGACTCGCGGCCGTGCCCGTCGTGCTCGCGCTGATCGCCAGCGTGCTCCTCGGCGAGCCGTTCCACGTGATCGCCGTGGGATCGCGCGCCGGCCTCATGTCGTGGCTCTGCCTCACCGTGTTCGGCCTCGCGCTGATCGAGCAACTGGTGCGTCGCGTGCCTCCGCAAACGCGGTGGAACATCAAGCCGCTCGCGGTCGGCCTCGCCGGCGTCTTCGGCATCGACCTCTTCTTCTACGCCGACGGCGTGCTGTTCGGGCAGGTCGACCCCGACATCTGGGTCTCGCGCGGCTTCGCGAATGCGCTCGTGCTGCCGTTCCTCGCGATCGCGACGGTCCGCAACACCGGCTGGACGATCAATCTGCATCTGTCGCGCGGCGCCGTCATGCAGTCGTCCGCGCTGCTCGCGTCGGGCGCCTTCCTGCTCTCGGTGGCGGGCGCCGGTTACTTCGTCCGCTATTTCGGCGGCGAGTGGGGCCGCGCGCTGCAGATCGAGCTCATGTTCGCCGCGGCGCTGCTCGTCGCGCTCGTCGCGTCGTCGGGCAAGTTCCGCTCCTATCTCAAGGTATTCGTCAGCAAGCATTTTTTCTCGTACCGCTACGACTATCGCGAGGCGTGGCTGCGCTTCACGCGGACGTTGTCGACCGAAAGCCCGGGCCAGACGCTGGCGATGCGCACGGTCAACGCGCTCGCCGATCTCGTCGAAAGTCCCGCCGGCGTGCTGTTCGTCAACGAGGAATCGCGCGGTTTTGTTCCGTCGGGCTGCTGGAACATGCGCGCGGGCGACGGACTCGTGCGGGCCGACGATCCGTTCGCCACGTTCCTTGCGCGGAGCGGCTGGATCGTCAGCATCGACGAATGGCGCGTCGCACCCGAGCGCTACGGCAACGCGCCGATTCCCGACGCCATTGCGACGCTCGCGTCGCCGTGGCTCATCGTGCCGCTCATGTCGGGGAACGCGCTTCTCGCGTTCGCGGTGCTGACGACGCCGCGCGCGCCGATCGACGTCGATTGGGAGGTGCGCGACCTGCTGAAGACGGCGAGTCGGCAGGCGGCCAGCTACTTCGGGCACGTCCGCGCGACCGAAGCGCTGCTCGAGGCGCGCAAGTTCGACGCGTTCAACCGGATGTCGGCGTTCATCGTTCACGATCTCAAGAACCTGATCGCGCAGCTCTCGCTGATGTTGCGCAATGCGCAGCGTCACCGCGACAACGCCGACTTCCAGGCGGACATGCTGGCGACGGTCGAGAACGTCGTCGGACGGATGAACGGGCTGATGCTGCAGCTGCGCAGCGGAACGACGCCCGTCGCGAACGCGCGGCCGGTCGATCTTTCTGCGATCGTGCGCCACGTTTGCGGCGCCAAGGCCGGCGCGCGGGTGCCGATCAACGTCGACGCCGGACAGCCTGCGCTCGTCATCGCGCACGAGGATCGGCTCGAGCGCGTGATCGGACATTTGCTGCAGAACGCAATCGATGCGAGCGCACCGGGCGTCGGCGTCGGCATCGCGGTGGCGGCTGCCGACGGATTCGCCACGGTATGCGTCGTCGACCGCGGCAGCGGAATGAGCGCCGAGTTCGTCCGCGAGCGGCTCTTCAAGCCGTTCCAGACGACGAAGGTGGCCGGCATGGGCATCGGCGTCTACGAAAGCTCACAATACCTATCGAGCATCGGCGCCGAGATCCGCGTCGACAGCGCCGAGGGATCCGGCACGCGCGTCGAAGTGCGCCTGCCGCGCGCCGACGCGCGCGATCCGGAAAATGGCGCGGTGATCAAGGAACAGGTTGCATGACGGAAACGCGCAAGCCGCTGTTAATCGTCGAGGACGATCCTGCGCTGCAAAAGCAGATGCAGTGGGCGTTCGACCAATACGAGACGATCGTCGCGAACGATCGCACGAGCGCGATCGCGCAGGTGCGCCGCTTCGAGCCGGCCGTCGTGACCATGGACCTGGGGCTCCCGCCGTCGCCGGACGATCCGAGCGAAGGTCTGAAGCTCCTCGAGGAGCTGCACACGCTGATGCCGTCGGCGAAGGTCATCGTGCTGACCGGCCAGAACGACCGCGACAATGCGCTGAAGGCGATCAGCATGGGCGCGCACGACTTCTGCACGAAGCCGTTCGAGCCCGAGCTTCTGACCTGGACGATCGAGCGCGCGTTCCGCGTGCACGAGCTGCAGGAGGAGAACGCGCGGCTCGCCGCGGCGCGCGAATCGCCGTCGACGTCGGGTATCATCACGCGCGCGCCGGCGATGCTGCGCATCTGCCGCACGATCGAGAAGGTCGCGCCGACCTCGGCGACGGTGCTGATCCTCGGCGAGTCGGGCACCGGCAAGGAACTCCTCGCGCGCGCGCTCCACGATTTGTCCCCGCGCAGCGGCGGCCGCTTCGTCGCGATCAATTGCGCGGCGATTCCCGAGACGCTGCTCGAAAGCGAGCTTTTCGGCTACGAGAAGGGCGCGTTCACCGGCGCGGTCAAGCAGACGCTCGGCAAGATCGAGACCGCGAGCGGTGGCACGCTGTTCCTGGACGAGATCGGCGATCTGCCGACCGCGCTGCAGGCGAAGCTCCTCCGCTTCCTGCAGGAGCGCGTGATCGAGCGCATCGGCGGCCGCCAGGAAATTCCGGTCGACGTGCGCATCGTCTGCGCGACGCACCAGAGCCTCAAGGAGCAGATCGAGCGCGGCCGCTTCCGCGAGGATCTGTACTATCGGCTCGCGGAGATCGTCGTCGAGATTCCACCGCTTCGCGCCCGACAGGGCGACGCTGCGCTCCTTGCGCACAGCTTCGTACGCAAGTTCGGGGCCGAGCAGCGGCGCGGCACGATGACGCTCCTGCCCGATGCGATCGAGGCGATCGACGCCCACGGATGGCCGGGGAACGTCCGCGAGCTCGAGAACGTGATCAAGCGCGCCGTCATCATGGCGGACAGCGAGAGCATCACCGCCGTCGACATCGGGCTCGAGGCCGCCGACGGCGATGCCGGTGCGCTGAACCTGCGGCACGTCCGCGAGCAGGCGGAGAAGAATGCGGTGCTGCGCGTGCTCGGCCGCGTGAACGGAAACCTCTCCCGGGCCGCGGAATTGCTTGGGGTGAGCCGGCCGACGCTCTACGACCTGATGCACCGCTATGGACTCAAGTAGATCGGTCTACGAACCCTTCGGGAACCCCATGGAGAAGATCCACGTGAAGGCACGTCACAACCGGCTCCTCGCAACGGGCATCCTGCTGGCCGCGCTCGCTGCAGCGGGCTGCTCGCGCAACGACGCCGCCTCCTACGTCGCCTCGGCCCAGGCCTATGTGGGGAAGAGCGACTACCGGGCGGCGGCGATCGAGGCGAAGAACGCGCTGCAGAAGGATCCCGACAACGGCGAGGCGCGGCTCATCCTCGCGAATGCTCTCCTCGTCCAGGGCGACGCCATCGGCGCCGAGGCCGAAGTGCGCAAGGCGATCGACCTGCACCAGCCCGACGATCGCACCTATCCGATGCTCGCGCGAACGCTCGTCATCCAGGGTCAGTTCGACAAGCTCGCATCGGAGTTGGGCCAGCGCAAGCTGTCGACGCCGGCCGCGCGCGCCGAGCTCGACGGCTGGATCGCGATCGGCGCGCTCGCGAAGGGCGATGCCGACCGTGCGAAGCAGCTTGCCGAAGCGGCGCTCGCCGACGATTCCGGCAACGCGCGCGCGCGCCTGATCCTCGCGCAGATCGACGCGCAGCGCGGTGACCCCGCGGCGGCGCGCGCATCGATCGACAAGGCGCTCGCCAAATCGCCGAACGACCTCGACGCGCTGCTGATGAAGGCGCAAATCGAGATCGGCGAGGGCAAGCGCGACGACGCGGTGAAGCTCATCGACGGCGCGATCAAGGCACACCCCGAATCGATCGCCGCGCGCTACATGCGGCTCGCGCTCGCGGTCACGGGTGGCCAGCTCGACGAGGCCAAGGGGCAGCTCGCGAAGATGAAGGAGATCCAGCCGAAGGACTTGCGCACCGTCTACGGCGACGCGCTCGTGTCCTACGCGAGCCGCGACTTCCGGCACGCGCACGAGGCGGTGCAGCAGGTGCTGGGCGCGCGACCCGAGGACCTGGCCGCGCTCTATCTGTCGGGAATGATCGGCTACCAGCTCGGCATCTATTCGACGGCGGAGGAAGCGCTGCGCAAGGTGGTCGCCAAGGCGCCCGGCAACGTCGATGCGCGCCGCGCACTCGCGATGGTCTATCTGCGGACCGGACGCGGACCGCAGGCGCTCGACACGCTGCAGCCGGCGCTGCAGAGTGCCCCGAACAATCCGATGCTGCTGCGCACCGCCGGCGAAGCGTACCTCGCATCCGGCAACGCTGCGGAGGCGGCGAGCGCGTACGAACGCGCGAACAGCATCGACGGCGGTACGGACATCGGTAACAAGGTGCGGCTCGCGCAGGTGCGCCTCGCCGGCGGCGACACCGATCGCGCGATTCGCGATCTGCAGCAGCTGTCGATCGACGACGGATCGAACGCGCAGGCCGACATGGCGCTCTTCTTCGCGCACCTGCGCAAGCGCGAGTTCGACAAGGCGCTCACGACGGCGGACGCGATCGCGAAGAAGATGCCGAAGAGCGCCGTTCCGTACGACCTGCGGGGTCTCGTCGCGCTGGCGAAGCGCGATCTGCCCGCTGCGCGGACCGAGTTCGAGAAGGCGCTCGAAGTTCAGCCCGAGTATTTCGCGGCCGCCTACAACCTGGCGACGCTCGACATCCAGGAAGGCCATCCGCAGGCGGCGCGCGAACGCTACGAGAAGATGCTGAAGACGTTCCCGCGCAACGAGCAACTGCTGCTCACGTACGCGCAGGTGCTCGGCGTGACCGGGGCATCGGCCGACGAAGTGCGCAACACGCTCGATCGCGCCGTCACGAACAACCCGACGTCGATTCGCGCCCGCATCGCGCGCATCGAGTTCGACGTGCAGCGCCGCGATGGCAAGAACGGCGTGGTGGCCGCGCAGGCCGCGCTGGCGGCGATACCCGACGATCCGAAGCTGATGAGCCTGCTCGGCACGACGCAGGTGATGGCGGGCGACCTGAACCAGGCGATCAGCACGTACCTGCGTCTCGTGCAACTGCAACCGAAGAATCCCGTTCCGCTGCTGCAACTCGCCGAAGCGCAGGTCGCGGCGAAGGAATTGCCGGCAGCGATCGAAAGCGAGCGCAAGGCGATCGCGCTCAAGCCCGATTTCGCGCAGGCGTGGGCGCTGCTTGCGCGCACGTACATCGCCGCTGGGCATCCCGAAACCGCGCTTGCCGACGCGAATAAGCTGCAGAAGGACCATCCGAAGGACGTGCTCGGCTTCGCGCTGGAAGGCGAGATCCAGGCGGCGCAGAAGAACTGGTCCGATGCCGCGAAAGCCTATCGGGCGGCGTTCGCCAACTTGCCGACGCCGCAGATCGCGGCGCGCTACTACGGCATCCTCGAGGAAGCCGGGAAGGGCGCCGACGCGAACGCGATGGCGACGAAGTGGATGCGCGACCATCCCGACGATCCGACGATACCGGGTCTTCTCGCCGAGCAGGATTTGCGCCGCGGCCAGACCGACGATGCGATCGCCGCGTACGAGCGCGTGCTGAAGATCGATCCCGACAACGTGATCGCGCTCAACAACCTGGGCTTTCTGCTGACCGAGAAGAAGAACCCGAAGGGACTCGAGTACGCGGAACGCGCGCATCGGCTCGCGCCGTTCAATCCCGGCGTCCTCGATACGCTGGGCTCGGCGTACACGGCGAACGGCGATCCGAAACGTGGCGTGCAACTGCTGCGGATGGCGACGACGATGGTCCCGACGCATCCGCAATACCGGCTGCATCTCGCGAAAGCGCTCGCCGAATCGGGCGACAAGGCCGGAGCGCGGCAGGCGATCGAGCCGCTCACGAAGCTCGAGCAGAGTTCGCCGGTCCGGGCGCAGGCGGAGAAGTTGCTCTCGACGCTTTAACCATCGCACGAAATGCCCATTCCGATGCACGGCATCGCTTCGACGAAGCGTCCCCGATGAGCCCTGCGCACACGATCGCCGTCGTCGGCTTGGGCTATGTCGGCCTGCCGCTCGCCGTCGAGTTCGGCAAGCGATATCCGACGATCGGCTTCGACCTGTCACACGCGAAGATCGACGCGTACCGGCGGGGCGTCGATCCGACGGGCGAAGTGAGCGCGGCCGACCTGGCCGAGGCGGGCGGACTCGAGGTAACGACCGACGCATCGGCGTTGAAGCGCGCCGACTTCATCGTCGTCGCGGTGCCGACGCCGGTCGACGAGGCGCATCAGCCCGACTTCGGGCCGCTCCTCGCTGCGAGCGAAAGCGTCGGCCGCAATCTCGCGCGCGGCGCGACGGTCGTGTTCGAATCGACCGTGTACCCGGGCGCGACCGAGGAGATCTGCGTGCCGGTGATCGAGCGTCATTCCGGCATGAAATGGCGGCGCGACTTCTTCGTCGGCTATTCGCCTGAGCGCATAAACCCGGGTGACCGCGAGCACTCGCTGACGCGGATCACGAAGGTGGTGTCGGGCGACTCGCCGGAGACGCTCCAGCGGGTCGCCACGATCTATTCGAGCATCGTCAAGGCCGGCGTGCATCGCGCAACGTCGATCAAGGTCGCCGAAGCGGCGAAGGTGATCGAGAACACGCAGCGCGACCTGAACATCGCGCTGATGAACGAGCTCGCGCTGATCTTCCACAAGATCGGCATCGACACGACCGAGGTGCTGGAAGCCGCCGGAACGAAGTGGAACTTCCTGCCGTTCCGCCCGGGCCTCGTCGGCGGCCATTGCATCGGCGTCGACCCGTACTACCTGACGCACAAGGCCGACAAGCTCGGCTATCACCCGCAAGTGATCCTCGCCGGGCGCCGCATCAACGACGGCATGGGCAAGTACGTCGCCGAGCAGACGGTGAAGCAGATGATCCAGTCGGGCTTCCCGGTGAAGAACGCGAAAGTGAACGTGCTCGGCCTCACGTTCAAGGAAAACTGTCCCGACCTGCGCAATTCGCGCGTCATCGACGTCATCCACGAGCTCGGCTCGTACGGCGCCGACGTGCACGTGCACGATCCGGTCGCGCATCCCGACGAAGCAGTGCACGAGTACGGCATCACGCTGACGCCGTGGGAGCAGCTGCCGCGCGCGCACGCGATGGTGATGGCCGTCGCGCATCGCGAGTACGGTGCGCGTCCCGTCCGCGACCTCGTCGACAAGCTCACGCCCGGTGGCCTGTTCGTCGACGTCAAGTGCAAGGTCGACGCGGCGGCGCTTCGCGAGCACGGCGTGGCGGTATGGCGGCTGTGAACGACGCGACGCGGCACGATCCGGTGTTGTCGCACATCGGCGAGGCCCTGCGCGCGCATCCGCGACGCTGGCTCGTGACCGGCAGTGCCGGCTTCATCGGCTCGCACCTGACCGAGGCGCTGCTCGCGCTCGGCCAGCACGTCGTCGGGCTCGACAATTTCGCGACGGGCTTTCGACGCAACCTGGACGAAGTGCGCGCCGCCGTCGGCGCGGATGCATGGCGGCGGCACACGTTCGTCGAGGCCGACATCGCCGATCCGCTTGCATGCGCGCGCGCCTGCGAAGGCGTCGACGTCGTCCTGCACGAGGCGGCACTGGGTTCGGTGCCGCGCTCGCTCGAGGATCCGCAGCGCACGCACGCCGCGAACGCGACCGGTTTCCTCAACATGCTGGTCGCCGCGCGCGACGCGCGCGTATCGCGCTTCGTCTATGCGGCGTCGAGCTCGACGTACGGCGACCATCCGGCGCTGCCGAAGGTCGAGCACGCGATCGGCGCGCCGCTGTCGCCGTACGCGGTGACGAAGTACCTGAACGAACTCTATGCAGACGTCTTCGGCCGCTGCTACGGCTTGCCGTCCATCGGGTTGCGCTATTTCAACGTGTTCGGGCCGCGCCAGGATCCGGACGGCGCGTACGCCGCCGTCATTCCGCGCTTCGTCTCCGCGATGCTGCGCGGCGAGGCTGCGCTGATCCACGGCGACGGGGACACGTCGCGCGACTTCTGCTACGTCGCAAACGTCGTGCAGGCGAACCTGCTCGCCGCGACCGTCACCGATGCCGCCGCGATCGGCCAGGTCTACAACGTCGCAGTCGGCGAACGCATGTCGCTCAATGAACTTCACGAGCACCTTCGTGCTCTGATCGCAGTGCGCCACCCGCGACTCGACATCCCGCCGCCCCGTCACGATGACTTCCGCGCCGGCGACGTGCGCCATTCGCAAGCCGACATCGGCAAGGCGATGCGGCTTCTCGGCTATCGTCCTGAATGGAGCGCGAAGCGCGGTCTCGCCGCGGCGCTGCCGTGGTACGAGGCGCAGTTCGCGCCGGCCAACGACGTGCAGGAAGCACCGCGTGCACGACGCGCCGTCTGACGCGTTCGCGATGTCGAGCCGCGCGCGCCTTTGCGCGTGCGCGATCGCCGTGATCGGTGCAATGTCGGCGTTCGCACTGTGCAGGCCCGCGCTCGCGGCCGCCAACGCCACAACGACCGCGGAGGCCGACGCGTCGGGCCTGCCGAAGCCTTCGCCCACCATGTCGGTGAAACTCGCGCGCGCGCTCGCCTACGAGCACGGCGAGGGCGTGCCGAAGGACGAGAAGATCGCCGCGGCGCTCTATTGCGAAGCCGCCGTCGCGGGCAGCGCCGAAGCCGCGTTCGAGCTCGGATGGATGTACGCGAACGGCCGCGGCGTCGCGCACGACGACGCGACGGCGAGCGCGCTCTTCGACCTCGCGGCGCGACACGGACACCGCTATGCGCGGATCACGCTCGAGCGCCTTGGCGGCATGCACGGGATGCTGCCCGATTGCATGCGGCCTGTAACGCCGCCGGCGCTCGACATCCAGCTGGCCGATGACGCCGACCCGGGACCCGATCCGTTCGCCAACCTGCCGGCCGACAAGCGAAAGATCGCCGACGTCGTGAATCGGATGGCGCCGGGTTACGGCATCGATCCGCGTCTCGCACTGTCGATCATCGCCGTCGAGTCGAACTTCAACCGGCTTGCGCGCTCGGTGAAGGACGCGCGCGGACTCATGCAGTTGATCCCCGAAACGGCCGCTCGGTTCAAGGTTCGCAATCCGTACGACGTGCAGGAGAACGTGCGCGGCGGGCTTGCGTACCTGCGCTGGCTCCTCGCGTATTACCGCGGCGAAGTCGCGCTGGCGGCCGCCGCGTACAACGCAGGCGAGGGTGTCGTCGACCGCTACGGCGGCGTGCCGCCGTGGCCGGAGACGCGCGATTACGTGCGGCGCATCCTCGCGCTGTTCCACCGCGCGCATCATCCGTACGATCCCGCGATCGTCGAGCCGTCGATCGCCGCCGCACGCGCCGCGCCGCCGGCACACTGACTTCGATGACCACGCGCAGCCTGGCAGCGGCGGCCGCCGTGTCGCGCGCGCTCGCGCTTGCACTGCTTTGCCTCGTCGTGCCTGCGCAGGCCGCCGATCGCATCGACACGATCGCGCGCGTCAAACGATCGGTGGTGGCCGTCGGCACCTTCGATCGCGATCGCTCGCCGGCCTTCCTGTTTCGCGGCACCGGCTTCGCCGTCGGCGACGGAACGACGATCGCGACGAACGCACACGTGTTGCCGCCGCATGTCGACGCCGAGCACAACGAGGTGCTCGCGATCCTCGTGCCGGCCTACGGCAACGACGCGACGAGGGTGCGCGAGGTGCGGCGCGCGGCCGTGGACGACGGATCCGATCTCGCGTTGCTGAAGCTCAGCGGCACGCCGCTCCTGCCCCTTACGCTGCACGGCGGGGCGCCGGTGCGCGAAGGCCAGGACGTGCTCATCACCGGCTTTCCGCTCGGCGGCATCATCGGGCCGTTCGCGGCGACGCACCGCGGCATGATTTCGGCGATCACGCCGCTCGCGATTCCGCAGGATCGCGCGGCGAATCTCGACCCGGCCGTGATTCGCCGGCTCAACAGCGGAAGCTATCGCGTGTTCCAGCTCGACGCGACCGCATATCCCGGCAACAGCGGCAGCCCGGTCTACGATCCGGCCACGGGCAACGTGCTCGGCATCGTAAACATGGTATTCGTGCAAAGCACCAAAGAGGCGGCGCTCACGCACCCGAGCGGCATCACGTACGCAGTGCCGGCGAGCCACCTGCAGGCGCTGCTGCGCGCGCGCTGATTCGCCTCAGGCCGGCTCCTCGTCGCGGCGCAGCGCCTTGTAGGTGAGATGCCACGCAAGCAGCGGAACCGGCATCTTGAGCCAATGTCCGCGGACATACAGTGCACGCCTTGCCCAGCGTGTCGAGGACGACGCGGCCGCCGGCTGCAGCGCCGCGTCGAGCAGGCGGTCCATCAGTGCGGCAACCGGCGCAACGGGCGCGTAACGCGCGACGCCGGCGACGACGTCGCCGGGAACGGGCGTGCCGAGCAGCCGCGACGTGAAGCGCAGCGCATAGTAGAGCGGGCGGCCGAGGTCGAGCTCGCCGGCGCGTGCGACGAGCGTGCGCCAGAATGCGCGACCTTCGCCGCCGAAATGCGCGAGCAGCGCGTCGAGATCGACCAGGTCGCGCAGGCCGTGCGAAAGCTCCTCGTTGTGGAACAGGTGCGTCGCGCTGTGCAGCACCATGTCGGACGGCGACAGCACGGCGAACGGCGGCGCGTGCGGAAGCGCTACCGCCGCGCGAAAGAGCGCGCCGGCGTCGAGCGCGACACCCGCCGTCTCGGGCACGATCGTGTGATGCACGTCGAGAATCGTCAGGCGCTTCATATGCTGCATCGGCGGCAGCTCGTGCATCCAGCGCCGGTAGTAGCGCTGGTCGTACGGATGCAGGTGCGTCGTCGCGAATCCGCCGAGCATTAGCGCCGATTCGACGTCGGGGAGCCGCGCTTTCGGCACGAGGATGTCGATGTCCGAGAAGAGCCGACCGCGCGCGGGCGGAAGACCGGCCATCAGATACGCCGCGCCCTTGAGCAGGATTACCGGCGTCGCGAGCGGCGCGAGCGCGCGCGCGATCTCGGCGGCTTCGCGGCGCACCACTGCGTGCTGCGCGCGGCATTTATTGCCGGCGGCGATCAGGTGCGCACGCGGGGCGTGCGGAACGCGGTCGAGGCCGACCGATGTGTCGATGCGAGCGGCGAGCGTTGCGAGCAGATCCGCTTCGCGCGCGCTTCCAATCAGCGCTTCCCACGGCACGTCGTCAGTGGCAATGCGCGCCGGCGTGCGCAACGCGTCGGCGAGCCGCGCGCTCGGCATTGCGTTCACGGCGAAGCGAAGCGATCGAACGTGGCGACCGCTTCGTCGAGCGCGCCGCCATACGTGAACGCGTAGCAGTCGCTCGCATCGACCAGCGCGGCGAGCGCTTCGAACCCGGCACGTCCGTGCACGCTGTAGTTGAATGCGCTGTCGACGAGCCGCATGAACGCGTCGCACTTCGCAAGCGCGGCGAGCTGCATCGCGGCGCCGTTCTCGTAGTGCGGGAGCACGACCCACGCGGGCAAAGCGAACTCCAGCGCGCGCCGCACGCTGTCGGCCGGCGGACGCACGTGCGCGACCGAGCCCTTCAGCGTATCGGGTACGACGTCGCCGATCGCGGCGTCGGGCCAGAAGCGCGCGATCGTATCGATCGAGCGGTTCTTGAGGCTGATCGGCCGCGGCATCGGGACGACGCGCGTGCCGTCGAGCTCGACCAGCGCGAGCTCGTCCGACAAAAGTCGCCATCCGCGTGCGACGAGCGCCGCGCACAACGTGCTCTTGCCCGAACCCGGCGGGGCCGGCAGCAGAAGCGCGCGGCCGTGCCGCTCCAGCACCGCCGAGTGAATCATCAGGTACTGGTGACAATGCATCGTGATGCACCAGTTGAGACCCCATTCGAGCAGCGGGAACGCCTGCGCGGCGGGCAGCGGGCGAAAGCGGGTGTTGCCGTCGAACTTGAAAAGCGCCTGCGGTGCGACGAAGCGTCGCACGCCGAAGGGCGGCTCGACGGCGACGCGAAAGTCGGCGAAGTCATCGTCGGCGAGCACGTCATGCTGCGCGTACAGCAATGCGAGACCCGATGCGACGACGTCGAACGGCGAGCGAATCTCGGCGGCGACGGGCCCGAGGCGAACGCGCAATCCCGGTCCCGTCAGGCGTCGCCGCAGTTCGGCCGCGGCAAGCTCGGCAACGATCAAGCGGAAACGGGTGTGGCGAGCCTCAACTCGGCGAGATGCGCGAGCGTGCGCTCGACGGCAGCGGCGAGTTCGTCGTCGGCGCTCGTTCCTGCGTCGTCGGCAATGCCGCCGACCAGCGCGGCGAGATCGATCCCCGAAGGATGCGAAGCGAGCATTGTCATGACGGCGTGGCCGAGCACGCTCAGGTGATGCGTGTCGCCGGTGACGTCATTATAGAGGACGAGCTCGTCGTCCCACGATCGGGAGGCGAGCGCATCGGGCGCGACGAGGCGCCAGGACGAATCGGGATTCATGGGGCTCGTGCGCGCGCTACCGCTTGCGCGTCAGCCCATTGTAGTCCGGATGTACGAGATGATCTGCGTCGCGCCCCAGCGAACCCCGGCAGTGGGCTCGAAGTAGCCGCGGTTGATGAGGTCGTTCCACATGTTGCGCACCGTCGCCTCGGTGAGGACCGGCGTGCGACCCGAACGAGCGTTGAGCAGCGCGGCGGCCATGTACGGGCCGATACCCGACATCTGCGATCCGCCGGATGCAATCACGTCCATCATCGTCTGCGTGCCGAACGTGCTGCCGCCGAAGCCCGTGGTCGAGCAGTGGAAGAGCGTTCCGTGCGAACCCGTCGCGACCGGATTCGTTGTCGGGGTGGTCGTGGGCGTGGAGGAGGTGCCGGTCGTCGACCCCTGCGTCGTGCTTCCTCGACGCGTGCCGGTGCCACCCGACATGCCGAAGAACGTGGAGCCGCTCGAGGTGGACGTGGACGCCGTCGGGCTCGAGAGCGCGGCGGTCGTCGTCGGCGCCGTCGGTGCGCTCGTTGGCGCGACAGGAGCCGGCGCAACGCCGAGCAGCTGCTGCCGTATCTGCATCAGCGGCGACAGCGAGCCGGTCGACGTGGTGGTTGGCGGTGCGGACGTCGTGGTCGTCGTCGTGCCACATTCGGTGCCGGACGTCGTCGGCGTGGATGTGGGAATCGTGGTCGAGCCGCGCGAACTGCCGTACACCCCTCGCGATGTGCGAAGCGAGAACGTGGACGTCGTGGTCGGCGGAGGCGTCGTGACGACGGTCGTCGACGTTCCGCATCCGGGATCGCCCGATGTCGCGGGGTCGTTGCCCGCGCCGGGTACGACGCCGACGTAAGGCGACGGCCACTGCGTGCCCATCGATTGCCACTGGCCGGGCTGGAGGCCGCTGCAGGCCTGCGTCGGCGCGTTTCCGCTCGTGGGCATCGACGTCGATGCGGACGGCGTCAGGCAGGCGACTTGTCCGAGGACCGGACGGCTCGCAACCGTCATCACCACCGAGCCGGCGGCGAGTCCACCCTGCAACAGGCGACGTCGCGCGTCGGATTTCGGCTGCTCCGCGTCCTGCCCGTTGCGGGGGAGTTCAGGGGGAAGTGCCATTTGCCCTCAAGGGAAGCAATCGCCGTTCCATGAGGTCCAAAGGCCCTCAGTCCGACAAAAAACAAAAGCTTGCGATCAAACGTCCACTGCGCCGGGTTTCGAATGTAAAGCGGGCCGACACCGGTACCCCCGCTGCGTCGAATCCGGCTAGAGTTCCGTCGTCGGCGCATCCGGTGGACCGCGAGGGGGTCCCAACGTTCGTCAGGCGCGCCCATCGCGCATCGGCGGCGAGTCCAGGACACCGGTCGGGCCGGGTTCGCCGCGTCCGAAACGTACTGCGCCCGCTGGGAACGCATTCAATGCCACCGTTATTCTGGATCAAGTACGCGGTCAAGCTTCTGGTGTTGCCACCGTTCGCGCCATTGCTGCTCGCGCTGGTCGGCCTCGGCATCGCCGGTCGCCATCCGCGTGCCGGGCGACGCGTCGCACTGGCCGGCATCGTTGCGTTGTGGGTCCTCGCAACGCCCGCCGTCGCTGATTTTCTCGTGCGTCTGCTCGACCGCTCGCCACCGCTCGACGTCGCGTCGGCCGCCAATGCGCAGGCGATCGTCGTTCTCGGCGGCGGCACGCGCTTTTACGCGCCCGAGTATGGCGGCGCTACGGTGAGCCCGATCACGCTCGAGCGCGTGCGCTACGGCGCGTACCTTGCACGCCGCACGAAACTGCCGGTGCTCGTCTCGGGAGGCCCGACGCAGGGCGCGCCACCCGAGGCGATCCTGATGCGCAACGTGCTCGTGCACGAGTTCGGCGTTCCGGTGCGCTGGACCGAGACGCATGCGCGCAACACGCACGAGAATGCGGTCGATTCGGCGAAGATGCTCGCTGCCGCCGGCGTGCACCGCATCGTGCTCGTCGGAAACAGCTTCGATTTCCCTCGCTCGCGCAAGGAATTCGAAGCGCAGGGCCTTTACGTGATGGCGGCGCCGATCGGGCTTCCGCTGCCGATTCCAACGCGGCTCACCGACTTTCTTCCCTCGCCCGGCGGCCTGCAGCTCTCCTACTACGCGATCTACGAGATGCTCGCCAACGTACTGTTCGACATCACGCCGCACGCCGCGCAAAGCGCAGCGTCGTCGAGCTGAGGCGAGCGGGTCCTAACGAAAATTGCGTCGGTAGACGATCGAAATGCCGCTCGTCGTTCCCGCTTCGGCGCGAAGCGTGATCTGGCGCGACAACGCGTACTCGAGGCGCACCGCGCTGCTTGCAAGCGACAGGCCCTGCTCGTAACCGAGCGAAAGCCGGTCGCTGATGCGCTTGCCGAACACGACGACCTGGTTCGCGGTTCCCTGCGCACCGCTCGTGCTCGAACTGCTCGTCTGAAGTGAAATCTCGTCGAGGCCGAGCCGCTGCGCGACGTTGGCGGTGAACGGCTTGCCGTGCCGGCCGAGCAGCGCCGCCGACGCCGCGCCGAGCGCCCCGTAATCGATGCGTCCGCCGCTGTTCAGTCCCTGTCCGGTCACGAGCCACGCGAGCGCTTCGTTCTCGGGGACCGGAGGATTCGACGTGACGCGGACCTGCGGCAGCTTCACCGTGCCGGTGATCTGGATGCCCGCCTCGACCGGCAGGTTCTTCCGCAATGCGACGACGTCGAGCGCCGGGTTGTCCGCCGGGCCGTCGAAGATGACGCGGCCGCGGTCGATCGTGAGCTTTTGCCCGAACGCAACGTACGTGCCGTTGACCGTGCGGATCGTGCCGTTCGCATGCAGGTTGCCGTTCGCGTCGGTCGTGACGTGGACGCGGCCGGCGAGACGCGCATCGAGTCCTTCTCCTTCGAACGTCAGGTTGCGTCCGAGGTCGATCTCGACGTCGAGCGCGAGCGGCGGCCGCTTTCCGCCTGCACTGCGATCGACGCGCGGCTCGCCCTCGATCACGATGTCGGACGCGAGCCTGCCCGTCGGCTGCGGCTCGTATTCGACATGGCCTTCGACGACCGTCATGCTGCCGCGCAGTGCAAGGCGCCGATCGGCCAGCGCGACGGTCCCGTTTCCGTCGACGACGAAGCGAAGATCGGGACGGTTCGCAATGCGGAAGTTCTGCGCCTTCCACGTCACGTGCGTCTGCACGCTGCCGCCCGTACCCGGCAGCGCGATCAGGCCGCTCGCTTCGAACAGGCCGTCGCCGCCGCGAAAGCGCAGTGCATCGAGCGCAACGCCGCGATCGGCCAGGTGCGCGTGCAGTTCGCCATCCTCGATGTGCACGCCGTACTGCGGCGCATCGATCGTCAGCGCCGTGCCGTCGAGCGAGCCCGACCACAGCGGCGTGCCGACGGTGCCCGTCGCCTTCACGTCGAGCGCGGCGCGGCCGTCGACCGCCGCCGCCGTGCCGAACCACGGTTGAAACACGGCGAGCGACGCGAGCTCCGCGCGCAGTGCGAGCGAAAGCGGGGCTGCGCGATCGATCTTGCCCGATGCGGCGTCGCTCACGCTGCCGACGCTGACCGTACCGTTCGCGCTGCCTGCGCGTGTCGACGCGAACGACAGCCTGGCGTCGAGCGCATCGTCGTGGAACGTGCCGCGAAGCTGCAGTTGCGTGATGCCGACGCCTTCGCGCTTCGTCGTCGCTCCCGACGGAACGTCGACCTGGATGTCGCCGCTTTCGCGTGCAATCGAGAAGTTGCCGGCGAGCCGCGGTGACGCGGCGATCGACCACTCGCCGCCGAGCACGAGCGTCGATTCGACGGGCAGTGCGTGCCCCGCGAGACGCGCGGCCGACGCGACCGGAATGCGCGTGAACGCCCCGCGCGTCGTGATGCGTCCGGCGTTCCAGATGAATTCGCCGATGCTGACCCGTCCGTCGGCGATGTCGACCTGCGCGTTCTCGATTCGCGCATATCCGCGGCGAAGCGTGAGCGCGGTGTTGCCGGCGACGTGCACCGGCACGGCGCCGCGATTGTCGAGCGATGTCACGGTGCCGGTCCACGACGCGTCGGCGAGCCGGTCGGCGTTTTGCACCGATCCGTCGATGGTCATCGTCGCGTCGACGTCGCCTGCGCGAAGCGCGAATGCCGCGCGATGGCGCGCCAGCGTTCCGGTCGCGCTTGCATGCAGCGCATCGAGCTTGCGTCCGGGGATTGCAAGGTTCGTCGCGTCGATCGCGATATCGATTGCGCGCGTGGCAAGCGTTCCGCGCGAAAGCGCAGCGGGCGCGAGCGACGCGTGCCCGTCCAGCGTGGAAAGCGCATAGTGGCCGAGCTGCAGCGATTGCGCGTGCCAGGTGGCGTCACCGCCGATCACGCTGCGGTCGAGCGCAAGATGGCCGCTGATCCGCAATGCGCCGGCGATCGGTTGCGGCACCGAGGCCGGCAGCAGCGGTGCGACGTCGGCGAGGTGCGGCGCATCGAGCGTGAACGCGAGGCGATCGCCCGGCGCTCCCGCGGCGCCATTGGCCGTCAGATGTGCGGAGCCGAGCGCGAGTTCGGCGACGAGATGCGATATCGCGCGCGCTGCAACGTCGGCCTTCGCGCTGCCCGACAACGCGAGACGGTCGAGGCGGCTCGACGGTGCGAAGCCGACGTCGACGCTGGCGCGCAGTTGCGGATGCAAGGCGCCTTTCGCCGTCAGCGTGCCGTCGAGCGACGCGTTCGGAACCGCGGCGAAGCGCGATGGATCGAGGCGCGTCATCGTCGCGCGCACGCTGAAGTCGTTCGCATCGTTCAACGCGAACTGCGCCGAGCCGGCGAGCGATCCCGCACCGGCGCTCGCGCGAAAGCGCGACACGTCGACGCGGCCGTCGGCGACCGCTGCGGCGAACGCAAGCGTCATGTCGTTGTAACGGACGTCGCCCTCCGCGGTCTGCCGTTTCGCATCGGCATCGGCCGCGATGCGTCCCGACAGGCGCGTCGGCGTCAGCTTCGTCGAAAGGTGCGCGAGGTCGACATCGGCGATCGTCAACGCGACGTGCACCGAGCGCGGCGCAGCGAGCGCGATGCGGCCGTCGCCGCGTGCACTGCCGCCGGCGAGCGTCGCGTCGATCGCGTCGAGCGTCAGCGCGTCGCGGTCCAGCGCGAACTTCGCGGCGAGATGCGCGAGCGGCAGCGCATGCGCGTCGATCGGACCGGGCGCATCGTTGACGAGATCGACGTTGCCGGCGATGCCGTCGCCTTGCGGCGAGAACGCGACATGCATTCGCGCACGCGTCGCCGGCAACGACGCGTCGAACGTCGAGGCATCGACGCCGGTCAACTCGCCGGTTGCCGACGCGAACGGCGTCGTCGCGAACGGTGTCGCGACGGCCTGCAGCGACATGGCCGCGTCGCGGTAAGTGCCGCGCATCGCGACATTCAGCCGCGCGAGCGGACCCTCGAGCGTGATGCTGGCGTTCGCGCCGGCAAGCTTGCCATCGCCTGCGAGCGTCACATGACCCGATACGGGCAGCGGCGCGCGCGCGCCGATGTCGAGATCGCCATGCAGCGCGCCGTACTCGGACACGAGTGCAACGTCGCGCAGATGGTGCGCGTTGGCATCGCCCGAATAACCGAGCTCGAACCCCTCGATGCCGCCGGAGCGCGGTCCCGCGTGCCAATCGAGCCTGCCGACATCGAGGCGACCGATGTCGACCTGAAGCGGCAGCGAAAGGTCGGTCGGCGGCGTCGTGGGCTTGCCTTCGGCCGACGGCTTGATCGACAGATCGACGTGACGCGCACCAAGGCCGCGGATCGACAGGTGCTTGTGCAACAGCGTGCCGGGATTCCAGTCGACCACGACGTCGTCGGCGACCAGCGTGGCGTCGGCGCCGTGCCACGTGATGCGCCGAAAGCGCATCGTGCCGGCAATCGATCCGCTCGGTCCTTCCACGCTGACGCGACCGCCCGAGCGCGCAACGATCCGATCGACGACGAACGGAAGGCCGTGCTCGCTCAGCGTGAAGCCGATGACCGCGACGATCGCGACGCCGAGGAGCGCGACGACGCCGAGCGCGATCAGCACGCCGCGGCGATGCGAAGGCTTGCGCGCAGCAGCGTCTTGCGACTCGGACGTCATGCGAGACTTTAGAACGCGAGACCGACCGAAAAGTGCAATCGCACCTGCCGCGATTGTTCGCCATACGCGACGTCGAGACGGAAGGGTCCGATCGGTGTGCGCAGCCGCGCGCCGACGCCGTAGCCGACGGCAAGCTTGAAATCCGCGATCTCGTCGAATGCGTTGCCGGCATCGACGAAGGTCGCGATGCCGAGCGAATCGTTGATCCAGCGCGTCGCCTCGACGCTCATCACCGTGTAGTAGCGCACGGGCAGGACAGCGCTGCCCACGTGCAGGCCGAGGCTTTGGAATGCGTAGCCGCGAACGGTCGTGTCGCCGCCGGTGCGGAACAGGAGCTCGGACGGAATGTCGTTGCGATCGCCGGCGATCACTGCGCCCGCTTCGGCGCGCGCCGTCAACGACCACAGGCGCGAGAGCGGCTGCCAGAACGCGCTGCGCAGGAGCACGCGCTCGAAGCCGCGCGTCGATGCGCCGGGAACGCCGACGCCGAATTGCGCGAGCGCGACGTATCCCTTCGTCGGCGACGCGAGGTCGTCGACGCGGCGCCATGCGCGTTCGACGTCGACGTAGAGCGCCCGCGAGCTCTCGGGCCCCAAACCCGCTGGATTCTCCTGATCGACGTAGAACGCCGCGCCGTATTGCCATTGATTGCGCTCGTCGAGCGAGCTCATCCGCACGCCCGTTGCGCCGGTCTTCGTCACGAGGCCGCTGATGTCCGTGTGCTCGACGCGCGCGAACGTCGAGCGCGACCAGCCGTTTTCGGCAGGCGGTTCGACGAATCGCACCGACGCGTTCTGCAGCTTCGATTCGACGCGCGCATCGACGTACATCTGGATCGCACGATTCGACACGTCGACGTCGCGGTAGCTCACGTTGCCGCGAAACTGCGTGTCCGTCGAATAGCCGATGCCGACCTCGAGCTTCTTCGGCGGCGCTTCGATGACGCTCACGTGCACCGGTGCATCGTCGGCCGCCGCAGGATCAGGATCGACGACGGCATGCACGCTCGCGAAGTAGCCGGTGCCGTTCAACCGGCGCACGAACTGGTCGAGCTCGGCAATCGAATAGCGGTCGCCGGGCTTTTGCGAGCGGTAATGGCGAACGAGATCGGCCGGGTAGCGCGACAAGCCCTGGATGTCGAGATCGCCGACGTGAAAGACCGGTCCGCTATCGATCGCGACGTCGAGTGCGACGCTGTTCTGTCGCGGATCGACGCGCGCTTCGCTCGACGTCAATTTCGCCGCCGCGAACGCGTCGCCGGCAAGCGTCGCGACGGCCTGCGTCTTCGCACTTTCCCAGTCCGATTGGCGAAACGCGTTGCCGGCCGGCAGCCCCCATTCGCGCTTCATCTGCGCGATCGCGTCGCGACCCTTCGCGTCGGTTGCGGCTGCGCCGCTTACGTCGAGATTCGCAGACGCGACGTGCGCCTGCGGACCGGGCGTCACGCGCAGCTTCACGGCGATCGGCGACGCATTGCGATCGACGTCGACGTCGACGTTCGCCGAAAAATAGCCTTCGGTTGCCGCGGCTTCCTTCGCCTGCTCGATCGCCTTGGTCGTCAGCGCATCGAACAGGCTTTCCGTCATCTGGTCGTAGCTCTGCCAGCGAACGAGATCGACGCTCCCGGCGACCGTGTCGCGCACCGCCTTCGGTGCATCGATCGTGACGTGATAGCGCAAGACGCCCGCGTGGTGCGCGGGCGCCGGGGGAGACGGAGAAACGGGGGTTTCAGCGAGCGGCGCGCGGCTCGCGATCAGCAGCGGAACTGCCAGCAGTGCTGCGATCGGCGGCTTTGGTCTGCGAGCGCGCGTCACCTGACGTGCCTTCCAGCGCCGGAGGGGCGTCGCGCGGTGCCAGGTTGTCGGACAGCGGCAGCGGGTTGCGTGTCGCCCACGTCACGCCGATCGCCGTTCGCTCGAGGCGAAGCCGCTTCGGCGCCTCGATGGGCGGCTGGTTGCGGGAGGTCGGAAAATTCCAATCGATCAGCTCGAAAGACTTGTCGCCCCACAGGCCGTCGCTCGCCCGCGAGAAGGCATAGTCGTCACGCGTTTCGCGTAACGCACAGCCGGCGAGAACGGTGACCGCGGCGATGGCGCAGATGATGCCAGCAAGTCGCACAGGACCTCCTGCTCGGTATCTGAATCGTCGAGGGCTGCCGAGTTCCGAACGAGATTTTTCGAGAACCCGCAGCGGCTTGTCGCCGAGTCTAACCGGTGACGCGGGCCGCCGGCCAGCCATCGCCGATTAGCGCATTGTCATAATGTGCGCGAAAACAACATCCCGCGACGTTCG
>DATNGN010000057.1:0-85431 GCA_035605875.1 Casimicrobiaceae bacterium | reverse complement strand
TACAGCGTCGACAGCGACGGCCACGTGACGAAGCGGAATTTCTGCCAGCGCGACGCACCATCGACGCTCGCCGCTTCGTACTGTTCGGCGGGAATCGCGAGGCGGCCGGCGATCAGGATCATCGTCCAGAACGGCAGGCTCTTCCAGATATGGACGAGGACCGCCATCGACAGCGCGAGCCAGCGGTCGTTGAGCCAGTTCGGTCCGTCTTCGGCGGTCAGCTTGAAGATCAACTGGTTGATGACGCCCCATTCCGGATTGAGCATGAAGCGCACCGACAGGATCGTCGGAATCGACGGAACCGCCCACGGCAGGATGAACAGGATCGACAGCCACTTGATCCACGGCCGCGCCGTGGCGAAGAAGCCCGACAGGAACAGCGCGACGAGCATCTTCAGGTTGATGCCGACGATCAGGAACAGGAGCGTGTTGACGACCGCGCCCGAGAACACCGGATCGTGGAACAACTGCACGTAGCTTTGCGGGCTTCGCGCGAGCCAGAATCCGTAGACGACCGGATACAGCACGAACACGAGAAAGACGACCGCATACGGCGCGAGCAGCAGGACGCCCCACACCTGCGACGGCGACAGTTGACGTCGCTTCGGCCGGATCGGCTCCAGCGGCCGGGGCAGAACGAGTGTCGACATAAACAAAGTCGGGGCGACCACGTCGCCCCGTTCCAACCTATCCTGCGACTTGCTTGATCCGCGCCAGCATCTCGTCGACCGCCTTCTCCACCGGCCAATGCTCGCTCACGACGCGATTCATCGCCTTCGCCCAGACGTTCTCGTTGTTGAGGATCGTGAACTTGTAGTTCTTCGTGAATTCGAACGGAACGGTGCCCGCCACGAACTGCCGCTGCACCGACGAGCGATGCGGATCGGCGAGCCAGAACGACAGCCGCGCCGCGCCCGACTTCGTCACCGGATACCAGCGGCCGAGCGCGCCTTCGACGTACGGCGTCAGGTTCTCGTCCTGCAGCAGGAACGCGACGAACTCCTTCGCGCGCTTCTTGTTCTTCGCGTCGGCGAACACGAGACCCGTCTTCACGGCGGCGCGGTACGTGAACGCGCTGCCGTCGGGCTTCTTCGGAAAGCCCGCCGTGCGGATGTTGTCGAAATAGTTTTTCTTCGCCTGCTCCCGCTCCTCGGGCTTGAGCGACGCGTTGTTCATGTCGTCGAACCACTTCGCGGCGATCGAGATCGTCGCGTTGTGCGTCATGATCGTCGTCTTGTTGTGGAACGCGACGTTGTTGTCTGGATCCTTCCAGGAGGTCGACGACGGCGGCGTGCAGCCCTTGACGTACGGCGTCGTGTAGTCGCGCAGCGCGTTGATCATGCCGGCGCGCACCTTCGGGTCGCTGACCGTGACCTTGCCGTTGTCGTCGACGAGCTTCACGTTGTACCCGTCCATGAACGTCAGGAACGAGTAGTACGAGTCGCTCGAGTCGACGCCCATCGGGAAGCCGGTGCCGTAGATGCGCTTGCCGGTCTTCTTGCGATAGGCGGGCTGCACCTTCTCGCACCAGAAGCTCCAGTATTCCTTCCACGTCTGCGGGATGTCGGATTCCTTGAAGCCCGCCTCCTCGAGCATGTCCTTCCAGTACTCGATGTGCATCGTCTGCTGCTTGAGCGGGAACGCGTAGTAAGCGCGCTTGCCCGTCTTCGAGTCGAGCAGGTACGTCGTCTCGAGGGTGTTCGGCAGGAACTTGTCCTTCATCGGCGCGAGGATGTCGGAGAGATCCTCGAGCTTGCCGTCGTACGCCCACTTGCCGGTGGTCTGGAAGTCGTAGACGTCGACGTAGGCGACGTCGGGCACCGTGCCCGCGTCGAGCGCGGACACCGTCTTCGGAATCATGTCCTGAACGGCGTACTGCGACAGCTCGACCTTGACGCCGCTCTTCTGCTCGTACTTCCTGATCATCTCGTACAGCGCATCGTCCTCGGACTTGTAGAAGCCCTTGACCCACCAGACGACGAGCTTTTCCTGCGCGGCCGCCGGTGCGGCGGCGCACACCAGTCCGAGCGCCAGCAGCGCGCTGACGCACTTCGTGACGAACTTCATAAGGTCCCCTCCCTTGAATGAACGGCGGTGCAGCGTACGGGCGCCCCTCGAACGTGTCAACCGCGGCCCGGCGCGCAACGCCCCTTACATCACTGCGCCTACGTACCACGGCACGAATTCGTTCTGGCCGTAGCCGTGCAGCTCGCTTTTCGTCTTCGCGCCCGATGCCGTCACCAGGATCATCGCGAACAATCGCTCGCCGAGCTCCGCGACCGTCGCGTTGCCGTCGACGATTTCGCCGCAATTGAGATCGATGTCCTCTTCCTGCCGCTGCCACAGCGCGCTGTTCGTCGCGAGCTTGAGCGACGGCGCAGGCGCGCACCCGTACGCCGATCCGCGCCCGGTCGTGAACACGATCATGTTCGCGCCGCCCGCGACCTGACCCGTCGCCGACACCGGGTCGTAGCCCGGCGTGTCCATGTAGACGAAGCCTTTCGCGGTGACCGGCTCCGCATACCGGTAGACGTCGACGAGATTCGTCGTTCCGCCCTTGGCGACGGCGCCGAGCGACTTCTCGAGGATCGTCGTCAAGCCGCCGGCCTTGTTACCGGGCGAGGGATTGTTGTTCATCTCGCCGCGCTCGCGCGTCGTGTAGTCCTCCCACCAGCGCAATCGCGCAACGAGCTTCTCGCCCACCTCGTGCGATACCGCGCGCCGCGTCAGCAGATGCTCGGCGCCGTAGATTTCCGGCGTCTCCGACAGAATGGCGGTGCCGCCGTTTCGCACCAGCAAGTCGACGGCTGCGCCGAGCGTCGGGTTCGCGGTGATGCCCGAGTAGCCGTCGGAGCCGCCGCATTGCAGCCCGATGGTCAGATGCGACGCGGGCACCGGCTCGCGCGCCACGTCGTTCGCGTGCGGCAGCATCGACTCGATGATCGAGATGCCGTGCGCGATCGTCTTCGCCGTGCCGCCGGTGTCCTGGATCGAGAACGTGCGCAGCAGCGGTCCTTCCTGCATCCGTTCGCTGCCGAGCAGCGCGCTGATCTGGTTCGCCTCGCAGCCGAGGCCGACGATCAACACGCCGGCGAAATTCGCGTGCTTCGCATAGCCGCCGAGCGTGCGGCGCAGGATCTGCATGCCCTCGCCCTGCGTATCCATGCCGCAGCCCGACCCGTGCGTGAGCGCGACGACGCCATCGACGTTCGGGAACGCCGCGAGGCGCTCGCGCGTGAAACGATCGGCGATCCCGCGCGCGACGGTCGCCGAACAGTTCACCGTCGACAGGATGCCGATGTAATTGCGCGTGCCGACCTTGCCCGCATTCGCGCCTTCGCGACGCACGATGCCCATGAACGTCGCGGGCGCCGGCGCATATTGCGTGGGCTTCACGTCGGCACCGAACGCATAGTCGCGGTCGAACGCGCCCATTGCGAGGTTGTGCAGATGCACGTGCTCGCCCGGCCTGATGTCGCGGCTCGCGAAGCCGATGATCTGGTTGTAGCGGCGCACGGGTGATCCGGCGGCGATCGCGCGCGTCGCAACCTTGTGCCCCGGCGGCACGAGGCCCGCGACCGTGACGCGTTCGTCGATCAGCGTCGTTCCGCCGACCAGCTGCTGGCGTGCGATGACGACGTCATCGGCGGGATGCAGCCGGATCGTCAGCGAGGATTGCTTCAACATGTCGCTTCCTTGAAAAACCCAAGTAGGGTCAGAGACGCCTTTTCGCTGCGGGAACACTCGTCTGCGACGCTGTCACGAGCTGCACTTTGGTGCTGCGATTCTTGTCCGCCGCGACGCGAAACGCCTCGACCGCGTCGGCCAGCGGATACTGCCCCGACAAAAGCGGCCGCACGTCGACGCGCCGCGATGACAGGTAGGACACCGCCCAGTCGAACTCGATGCCCCAGCGGAACGCTCCGCGCAGGTCGAGCTCCTTCGTCATCACCTCGCTCACCAGCAACGGCAGCGGCTCGTGCGGCAGCGTGCCGACCTGAACGATCGTTCCGCCGCGCCTCGTTGTCGCGAGGCACGTGGCGAGCCCCTTCGGGCTGCCGGAGACCTCATAGGTGACGTCGAATCGCGGCCGGGACAAGGCGTCGGCGTCGCGCGCCGCGTGCAGGACCGTGTCGGCGCCGACTTGCGCGGCCAGGGAAAGCGGCCGGTCGACGATGTCGCTGACGGCGATCGTCGCCGCGCCCGCGAGGCGCGCGGCCATCACGGTGAGGCAGCCGATCGTCCCGGCCCCGGTGATCAGCACGGATTTGCCGAGCAGGTCGCCACCGCGGTTGACCGCATGCAACGCGACGGCGAGCGGCTCGGTGAACGCGAGCTCGCCGAGCGAAATGTCGCCCTGTACCGGGAAGCATTGCCGCTCGCCCATCACGAACTGCTCGCGGAACATCCCCTGCGCGTGCGGGAACACGCTGGCGCTGCCGAGGAAATGCATGTGCTCGCACAACTGCTCGCGTCCGTCGCGGCAGTAGCCGCAGCGCCCGCACGCGTGCGACGGGCTCACCGCAACCTTGTCGCCGGCCTTGACGCGCGAGACACCGGGACCGGTCGCGACGACGACGGCCGACGCCTCGTGCCCGGGCACCAGCGGCTCGCGCACGACGAAGCTGCCGTTTCGTCCGTCGTGGAAATAATGGAGATCCGAGCCGCAGATGCCTCCCGCGCCGAGCGCGAGCAGCACCTCTCCCGCGCCCGGAACCGGCGCCTCCTGCGGCTCGATGCGCAGGTCTTCTTTCGCGTGAATCCGGCATGCGAGCATCGGCGAGCTCCTATTGATGAACGTTCCAGCCCTTGCTGAAGCGCTTGTACGCGCAATCGAGATGGCGCTGCATCGCACCGCGTGCGCCCTCGACGTCGCGCGCCGCGATCGCCTTCAGCACTGCGCGGTGCTCGCCGATCGCCGCGCGCCACAGATCCGGCGAATCGTAATGATCCTCGAGCTGCTTGAAGAGCTCGCCGCCGCGCTCGTCCCACAGGATCCTGATCACGTGCACGAGCGCGCCGTTGCCGGTTGCCTCGGCGATGCGCAGGTGGAACAGGCGATCGGCGGGCAGCGGCTGGCGGCCCGCCTCCAGCTCGCGTTGCATCTCGTCGAGCGCGTCCTCGAGCGCGCGCAACTGGGCACGCTTCGCCGACTTCGCCGCAAGCGCCGCGCATTCGGCCTCGATCACGTAGCGCGCACGCAGCAGCTCGAACGGCCCGGCGAGCGCGTCGGCCGCGTCGTGCGCGCCGCCGTCGGGCAGCTTCCGCACGTAGATGCCCGAGCCGATCCGCACCTCGACCAAGCCCTCGATTTCGAGTGCGATCAGCGCCTCGCGCACCGACGGACGGGAGACGCCGAGCTCGCGCGCGAGCTCGCGTTCGGGCGGCAGGCGAGCGCCCGGGACGAACTCGCCGCTTTTGATCAGCGCGCGGATCTGGCCGGCGATCTGCCGGTAGAGGCGGCGAGGTTCGATGGTCGAAAGAGGCATGCGGCGGGCGCCCGACGAAGGTGCGGCCTGACGACGGTGCAGAACGATCGGTGAAGGCTAACGCGCGCCGCCTCGACCGGTCAAGTGGCATGACCAATTCCCATCCGTACGCCGTGGCGCGGCACGTCAACCCGCGCGAGCGCGTCACGGATGGCTTGCATGCACACGCCGCTCGTCGCATCCTTCGGTTGCGATCCGACTCCGCCCATACGCCCATGGCTGCGCCTCCGTTGCGAACCGAGTCCGTATCGATCGCGTCCGGTCTTTCCGGCTACCTCGCCAAGCCGACCGGCGTTCCCGGCATCGGCGTCGCCGTCATGATGGAAGCGTTCGGCCTGAACGCATTCGTCAAAGGCGTCTGCGAGCGTTTCGCGCGCGCCGGCTACATGGCGCTCGCGCCCGATATCTATCACGGCGACACGTATCCCTACACGGATCGTGAAGGGGCGATCGCGCGCGTCGGCGAGGTCGACGACGACGTCGCGATGCGCGAAGTGGGTGCGTCGCTCGACATGCTGACCGCGCAGGGCGCGCGCGACGGACGACTCGCGATCATCGGCTTTTGCATGGGCGGTCGACTCGCGTTTCTCGCCAATGCCGTCCACGGCAATCGGCTCGCCGCTTCGGTGTCGTTCTATGGCGGCGGCATCGCCCCCGCCGTGCCGCGCGGCAAGCGCAAGCCGCTGGTCGACCGCGTGGGGGAACTGTCCGCGCCGCAGCTTCTGATCTATGGCGCACGCGACGCGTCGATCGCGAGCGACGAGCATGCGCGACTCGCGAAGGCGCTGTCCGACGCGAACAAGCGCTACACGCTCGCGGTGCTGCCCGATGCGCCGCACGCGTTTGCGACGTTCGACCGCGAGAGTTATCACGCACCCGCCGCCGAAGCGGCGTGGCGCATTGCGTTCGCGTTCTTCGTCGACACGTTCATGCAGGGCTCGGCCGCCGCATACGCGTAACTTGTCGTTGCCGTCGTCGACCGCGCGCGTAGCGTAGAATTCGCCGTTTCGCGCGTACGGATCATGAACGGACGACTCGCAGGCAAAACAGCCTTCATCACCGCGGCGGGCCAGGGCATCGGCCATGCAACCGCGCTGGCGATGGCGCGCGAGGGCGCCAACGTGATCGCGACCGACGTGAACTGCGCGCTTCTCGCAACGATGCGCGGCGTCGACAACCTGACCACGCGCACGCTCGACGTGCTCGACGACGCCGCGCTCACGCGCACGCTGCAGGATCTGCCTGCGCTGTCGATTCTCTTCAATTGCGCAGGCTACGTGCACAACGGCACGATCCTCGATTGCACGCCGCAGGACTTCGCGAAGAGCTTCGATCTCAACGTACGCGCGATGTACGTCGCGATCCGCGCGGCGCTGCCCGCGATGCTCGCGCATTACGAGGCGAGCGGACAGACGGCGAGCATCGTCAACATGGCCTCGATCGCCGGATCGATCAAGGGATTGCCGAATCGGTTCGCGTACGGCGCATCGAAGGCCGCGGTGATCGGCCTCACGAAATCGGTGGCCGCCGATTACGTGCAGCGCGGCATTCGCTGCAATGCGATCGCGCCCGGCACCGTCGACACGCCGTCGCTCGCCGAGCGCATCAATGCATACCCCGATGCGGCCGAGGCGCGCCGCATGTTCATCGCGCGCCAGCCGATGGGACGGCTCGCGACGGCCGAGGAGATCGCGCCGCTCGTCGTCTTTCTGGCGTCCGACGAAGCGGCGTTCATCACGGGAAACGTCTATTCCTGCGATGGCGGCATGACGATCTGAACGAACGAAAAAGAGGAGGAGATGAACCGATGAAGCTCGTACGTTACGGCCCTGCCGGCCGCGAAAAGCCGGGCCTGATCGACGCTGACGGCGTGTTGCGCGACCTGTCGCGCAAGGTCGACGACATCGACGGCGAGGCGCTCTCGCCGATGTCGCTGTCGGGCCTGCGCAAGCTCGACGTTCGGCGGCTGCCGGCGGTGAAGGGACGCCCGCGCCTCGGACCGTGCATCGCGACGCCGCAGAAGTTCGTTGCAATCGGCTTGAACTACACCGACCATGCGAAGGAAACCGGCGCGCCGATCCCCGAGAACCCGGTGGTCTTCTTCAAGGCGCAGACCTGCATCGTCGGTGCGAACGACAACGTGATGATTCCGGCGGAATCGACGCAGCTCGACTGGGAGGTCGAGCTCGGCGTCGTCATCGGCCGCACCGCGCGCTACGTCGCCGAGAAGGACGCGCTGCGCTACGTCGCCGGCTACTGCATCGTCAACGACGTGTCGGAACGCGACTTCCAGCTGAAGCGCGGCGCGTCGCAATGGAGCAAGGGCAAGGGCTGCGATACGTTCGGACCCACCGGGCCGTGGCTCGTCACGAGCGACGAGATCAGCGACCCGCAGAATCTCGACCTGTGGCTCGACGTGAACGGCGAGCGGCGACAGACCGGCAACACGCGCACGATGATCTTCACCGTCGCGCAGCTCGTCGCCGACGTGTCGCGCTACATGACGCTGCTGCCGGGCGACCTGATCACGACGGGAACGCCACCCGGCGTCGCGCTCGGCATGAAGCCGCCGCAGTGGCTCAAGGCGGGCGACGTCGTGACGCTCGGCATCACCGGCCTCGGCGAGCAGCGCCAGCGCATCGTGCCGTTCAAGGGACGGCGGATGGCGGCGTGAGCTTCAGCGCGCCGCGCTCGGCGAGATTGCGCATCAGCGCTCCCGCACCAAACGTCCACGGCGCGATCGCATCCGCGTAATTCACGCGGTTGACGAGCGCGCCGAGCGATGGCGTCGCGATCGTCACGACGTCGCCGATGTCGTGCGTGAAGCCCTGTCCCGGCGCGTGGCGATCCTGCGTCGGCGCGAACATCGTGCCGAGGAACAGCATCAGCCCGTCCGGGTATTGATGGTCGGCGCCGATCGCCTGGCGCACGAGGTCGAGCGGATCGCGGCTGATCTCTCCGAGCGAGCTCGATCCGTCGAGGACGAAGCCGTCGGCGCCTTCGACCTTCAAGGCGAGGTCGGCGTGGCGAATCGTGTCGACCGTGAACGAGCCGTCGAAGAGCCGTATGAACGGTCCGATCGCGCACGACGCGTTGTTGTCCTTCGCGCGGCCGAGCAGAAGCGCACTGCGGCCTTCGAAGTCGCGCAGGTTCACGTCGTTGCCGAGCGCAGCGCCGACCGTCTCGCCGCGCGCATTGACGGCGAGCACGATCTCGGGCTCGGGATTGTTCCACGTCGACCGGCGATGAATGCCGATGTCGGCGCCGGTTCCCACCGACGACATCGGCTGCACCTTCGTGAAAATCTCGGCGTCGGGTCCGATGCCGACTTCGAGGTATTGCGACCACAGTCCTTCGGCGATCAGCACGTCCTTCACGCGCATCGCTTCCTCTGATCCCGGGCGCACGCTGCGCAGGTTGTCGCCGATGACGCCGGCGATCTTGCGCCGCACGTCCTCGGCGCGCGCCGGATCGCCGCGTGCCTGCTCCTCGATCACCCGCTCCAGCATGCTCGCGACGAACGTGACGCCGGACGCCTTGACCGCCTGCAGATCGCACGGCGCAAGCAGCCACGGTAGCGACGCATCGCGCGCTTCGTCCGCCGAATTGGCGAGCGCGTCGGCGAGCGATGCGACGCGCGGCAGCGCGTCAGCGCTGCGGATCTCGCGCGCGACGTCGGGGCGGTTCAAAAGCTCGCTCGCGGTCGGCGCGATCGCCGAAAGGTCGAACAGGTCGCCGTGGTCGATGCGCACGAGCAACGGACCCTTGACCGCCGGCACCCACGCCCGGCCGATCAGGAGCGCGCGCGATGCGTCGGCCGGCAACGCGCCGGCGCTCTGGAGGCGCGAACGGATGTCGACTGTCATGAGGTGCGATCATACGGGGCGGGCGGCGCACGCGTCAGCAGGTTTTCGTCGCCGCGCCGCTGCCGCCGCGAATATCCGATGATCGACTCGTCCCGAACCCACCCCCCCGAGAGCGGCCTCTACCCGGAATGCGCGCCGCGCACCAGCGGCATGCTCGCGCTCGACGCGCGGCACACGATGTACTACGAGGAATGCGGCAACGCGCATGGCGTGCCGCTGCTTTTCATCCACGGCGGGCCGGGCGGCGGCAGCCTCCCGCATCATCGCCGCTTCTACGACCCGGCGTTCTGGCGCATCGTGCTCTACGACCAGCGCGGTGCCGGGCGCTCGACGCCGATTGCCGATCTCACCGACAACACGACGCAACATCTCGTCGCCGACATCGAGCGGCTGCGCGCGCACCTCGGCATCGATCGCTGGCTGCTGTTCGGCGGGTCGTGGGGATCGACGCTCGCACTCGTCTACGCGCAAACGCATCCGGAACGCGTGCTCGGGCTCGTGCTGCGCGGCGTGTTCCTCGCGAGCTCCGGCGAGGTCGACTGGTTCATCGACGGCATGCAGCGCTTCTTCCCCGAGCCGTGGCGCGAGTTCACGCACTTCCTTCCACCCGTCGAACGGAACGACGTGCTGGCGAGCTACTATCGACGGCTCACCGATCCCGATCCACGCGTCCATGCGCCCGCGGCACTGTCGTGGGATCGCTACGAAAGCACCTGCTCGACGCTGTTGCCGAAGCCGCCGGGCGCCATCCGTCCCGAAGGCGACACCGGCGCGCTCGCGATCGCACGCATCGAGGCGCACTACTTCGTGCACGACTCGTTTCTCGCGCGAAACCAGATCCTCGATCGGATCGCGCGCATTCGCCACCTGCCGTGCACGATCGTGCAGGGTCGCTACGACGTGATCTGTCCGCCGGTGGCGGCCGATTCGCTCGCGCGCGCATGGCCGGAAGCCGCGCTGATCGTCGTTCCCGATGCCGGCCACTCGGTCCGCGAGCCGGGCACGACGCGCGAGCTCGTCGCGGCCGTGCAGCGGATGCAGGCGCGACAGCGATGATGATCGGAAACGCCGCCGAGTGGGCTGCGCGGAGCCGCCATGCGGTCTGGCATCCGTGCACGCAGATGAAGCAGCACGAGCGTGTGCCGCTCGTGCCGATCGCGCGCGCGTCGGGCGCCTGGCTTTACGACTACGACGGTCGCCGCTACCTGGACGCGATCGGCTCGTGGTGGGTGAACCTGTTCGGCCACGCGAATCCGCGGATCAACGCCGCGATCGCGTCACAACTGGGCGAGGTCGAGCACGTGATGCTCGCCGGATTCACGCACCGGCCGGTGATCGAGCTGTCCGAGCGTCTGGCCGCACTCGCGCCGCGCGGGCTCTCGCACGCGTTCTACGGTTCCGATGGCGCATCGGCGACCGAGATCGCGCTCAAGATGAGCTTTCATTACTGGCGTCAGCGCGGGGTCGCCGGCAAGGATCGCTACGCGCGGCTCGCCGGCGGCTATCACGGCGAGACCATCGGCGCGTTGTCGGTGACCGACCTCGCGCTCTTTCGCGACGCGTACGGGCCGCTGCTGCGTTCGCATCCGGTGCTGCCATCACCGGGCGTGCACGCGGCGTTCGACGAACCCGACTCGCAGCGCGCGACCGACGCCGCGATATCGGCGCTCGAACGCTTTCTCGCCGAGCATGCGGCGACGACCGCGGCACTGATCGTCGAGCCGCTCGTGCAGGGCGCGGGCGGGATGGCGATGTATCCGCCCCGCTATCTCGCCGCCGCGCGCACGTTGACGCGCCGCCACCGCGTGCACCTGATCGCCGACGAGATCATGACCGGCTTCGGCCGCACCGGAACGATGTTCGCATGCGAGCAGGCGCCGATCACGCCCGATCTGCTGTGCCTGTCGAAAGGCATCACCGGCGGCTACCTGCCGCTGTCGTGCGTCCTTGCGACCAACGACGTCTACGAAGCGTTCTACGACGACGACGTCACCCGCGGCTTCCTGCATTCGCATTCGTACACCGGCAACGCGCTCGCGTGCCGCGCGGCGCTCGCGGTGCTCGACATCTTCCGCCACGACGACGTCGTCGTCGTCAACCGGGCGAAAGCGAAACGCTGGGGCAGCATGGCGGCGCCGCTTGCGGCGCATCCGCGCGTCCGCGGATTCAGGCAATGCGGCATGATCATTGCATTCGACGTCGACGGTGCGCACGACGGCTTCGCGCAGCGATTCGCGACCGAGGCGCTGCGCCGGGAGATCGTGCTGCGCCCGATCGGCAACACCGTCTATTTCATGCCGCCGTACACCCTCACCGATCACGAGTTCGCGTTCCTCGTCGAGCGCGCGGTCGAGGTCGTCGATGCCGCGTAGGCTTTCGATCCTCGCGCTTTCGATCGCGCTCTTCGCGCTCGATGCGCAGGCGGTGCTGCCCCGCGAAGTCGGCCGCGCGTTCCTCGACGCCGGCATCACGCTCGATCACGTCGGCATCGTCGTGCAGGACACGTCGAAGCCCGCGCCGCTCTTCGCCTACGACGCGTATCGATCGCGCAGCCCCGCGTCGGTGATGAAGCTCGTCACGACGTTCGCGGCGCTCGAATTGCTCGGCCCGGACTACCGATGGAAGACCGAGGCTTATCTCGGCGGCCCGCTCGTCGACGGCGAGTTGCACGGCGATCTGATGCTCAAGGGCTACGGCGACCCGAAGATCACCGTCGAGCAATGGCAGTCGTTCATCGGCGACCTGCGCGCAAAGGGACTCGCGACGATCGACGGCGACCTCGTGCTCGACCGCAGCCTCTTCGCGCTGCCGCGCTACGATCCGGCCGCGTTCGATCGCGAGCCTTCGAAGCCATACAACGTCGGACCCGATGCGCTGCTCGTCAACTTCAAGGCGCTGAAGCTGACGCTCGCACCCGACGCGACGGGCAGCGGCGTCTCGGTGCGCACCGATCCGCCGCTCGCCGCCGTCTCGCTCGGCGCACCGCCGCCGGTCTCGAACGACGATTGCGCCGAGGCGCGAACGCACGTGACGCCGGCAATCGACGATCGGGGCGATCGCGCGGCGATCGCGTTCACCGGCGCCTATCCGGTCAGTTGCGGCGAGCGCGACTGGTGGCTCGCGATGCTCGACCATCCGCACTACGTGCAGGCGATGTTCGAGACGTACTTTCGCGCCGCGGGCGGGCGCATCGGCGACGGGTTGAAGGAACGGCGCGTACCGCCAGGCGCGACGCCGTTCGCGACGCTCGAGTCGCCGCCGCTCGGCGAGATCGTTCGAGACGTGAACAAGATGTCGAACAACGTCATGGCACGGCAGATCTTCCTCACGCTCGCGCTGGCGTCGACGCCGCCGCCCGCGACGCCGGCGAAGGCGATCGACGCGGTGCGCCGGTGGCTCAAGGCGCGAAAGCTCGCGATGCCGGGACTCGTGCTCGAGAACGGATCGGGACTGTCGCGACGCGAGCGCAACACGCCGATCGGACTCAATCGCCTGCTGCTCGCCGCCGATGCGAGCGGCGTGCGCGAGGAATTCGAACGCTCGCTCGCCGTTGCGGCGATCGACGGCACCGTCGAGCGACGCTTTCGCAGCGGCGCCGTCGCCGGGCAGGCGCTATTGAAGACCGGCTCGCTCGAAGGCGTGCGTGCGCTCGCCGGCTACGTGCTCGAGCCGAACGGACGGCGGTTCACCGTCGTGGCCATCGTCAACGATCGCAACGCCGCGCGCGCGGTGCCCGCGCTCGACTACCTCGTGCAGTGGGTGTACCGCAACGGCGCGACGTGGGATCCCGCGCAGCAGCGCCACTGATTCAGGATGCCGGTATCGGCCGGCGATCGTTGAACAGCAGGAAACCGCGGACGACGCGGTAGATCACCCAGATCGCCGTCGCGACCCAGATCGCCCATGCGGCCGGTATGCCGATGATCGTCACGAATGCCAGCCAGGCGATGCAGGTCCACACGAGCGACCACCAGAAGGTGCGGATCAGCCACGTCAAGTGAGACTCGGCCCACGTTCCGCGCAGATCGGCGCGCGAAACGTACGCGACGATGACGCCGATGATGCCGAACGGGAACCAGAAGCCGTGGCCCGTGAAGCCGACGAGCGCGGCGATCGCGAAGAGGATGTAGGCGACCAGCGCGCCGGTGGCTGGCGGCTGCCGTGATTCGGTGCTCGAAGCCGTGGGTGCAGGAGCAGGGTAGTCGGGCATCATCGGTCTCCGGTTGCCAGTGCCACGAACGAACACTCGCGCCAGCGCGAGCGGGCCCGGCGCATAAAGTGGGGCCGGTCAGCGGCGCATCAAGGGATGCGGTTTGCGACCGCTCAATACGGCGATCCGTCCTTGTGCACGTAGCGCTCGCCGTCGTCGGTGAACGCGAGGTCGTCGTCGGGATAGAACGCGCGATCTTCCGGATCGCGATTGCCGATCTCGAGGTAGCGCGCCGGCGCGGCGCTGCGATTGACGAAATGGTGACCGTCGGGCGTGCCCGCGGCGTAACCTGCGCAGTCGCCTGCGCGGAGCGTCTGCTCGCCTGCGTCGCTGATCAGAACCACCTCGCCGTCGAGCACGTAGACGAACTCGTCTTCGCGCGTATGGTAGTGACGCAACGCCGACTGTCCGCCGGGACCGAGCATCACCAGGTTGACGCCGAAGCGCGTCAGGCCGCACGCGTCTCCGAGGCGCCGCTTGACGCGATCGCCCATGCGCGAGCGAAAGGGCTCGGGATAGCCCGAGCCGCGCCGCTCGGCCACCGTGGCGGGATCGAGGGCGGGCAGCTTCAGCGTCGGCATCCGATTCCTCGCGAAAACGTTGCGATTGCGGCATCTTCGCACAATCGGCGCACGCGTCCGGCGCCGCTATAATGGCCGGCCCGAACGCCCCCCAACCAGGAGCCGACGATGGAAATCTCCCGCGAATCGCTGCTCGACGACTTTTCCGCCATGCTGACCGAGGCCGAGGAGCTTCTGCGCCGCGCGGGCAACGAGACGGGCGAGCGCGCGAAGGATCTGCGGGCGCAGGTCGAGGCGAAGCTGCTCGCGGCCAAGCTCAAGCTGCAGGAGCTCGAAGGCGAGGCGATCGACCGCGCGAAACAGGCGGCGCGCATCACCGACGATTACGTGCACGACAATCCCTGGGTGTCGATCGGCGTCGCTGCCGCGGCGGGTTTCCT
Organism: Casimicrobiaceae bacterium; assembly: GCA_035605875.1. Taxonomy (GTDB): domain Bacteria; phylum Pseudomonadota; class Gammaproteobacteria; order Burkholderiales; family Casimicrobiaceae; genus VBCG01. The sequence continues at coordinate 70,905 of DATNGN010000057.1, read as the reverse complement.
GATCGGACTCATGGTCAATCGCCGCTAGCGCGGTTCGCGGGTGCCGCGGACGGCCGTCACGAGGCGGACGCGATCGACTGCCAGATGGCCTCGACGCGCTCGCTGACGGCGGGGTCCATCGCGATCGGGCGTCCCCACGTGCGCGACGTCTCGGCAGGCCACTTGTTCGTCGCGTCGATGCCGATCTTGCTGCCGAGGCCCGCGACCGGCGACGCGAAGTCGAGATAGTCGATCGGCGTGCTCGGCACGATCAGCGTGTCGCGCGCCGGGTCGACGCGCGTCGTGAGCGCCCAGATCACGTCCTTCCAGTCGCGCACGTCCACGTCGTCGTCGGTGACGACGATCATCTTCGTGTACATGAACTGGCGCAGGAAGCTCCAGATGCCGAACATCACGCGCTTCGCGTGTCCGGGATACTGCTTCTTCATCGCGACGACCGCGAGCCGATAGCTGCAGCCTTCGGGCGGCAGGTAGAAATCGGCGATCTCCGGAAATTGCTTCTGCAACAGCGGAACGAACACCTCGTTCAATGCGACGCCGAGCATTGCCGGCTCGTCGGGCGGCTTGCCGGTGTACGTCGAGTGGTAGAGCGGATCGCGGCGCAGCGTGATGCGCTCGATCGTGAACACCGGAAAGCGTTCGACCTCGTTGTAATAGCCGGTGTGGTCGCCGAACGGACCTTCGAGTGCGGTTTCGTAACCGCTCGCATCGTTCGCGTCGGGCCGGATGAAGCCTTCGAGCACGATCTCCGCATTCGCCGGCACCTGCAGATCGTGCGTGATGCACTTCACGATCCCGGTGCGCGCGCCGCGCAGCAAGCCGGCGAACTGATACTCGGACAACGTATCGGGCACCGGTGTCACGGCGCCGAGAATCGTCGCCGGATCGGCGCCGAGCGCGACGGCGATCGGAAACGGCGCACCAGGTGTTGCAAGCGCGTGCTCGCGAAAGTCGAGGGCGCCGCCGCGATGCGCGAGCCAGCGCATGATGACCTTGTTGCGCGCGACCACCTGCTGGCGGTAGATGCCGAGGTTCTGCCGCTTCTTCTGCGGCCCGCGCGTGACGGTCAGTCCCCAGGTGATCAACGGGCCCGCGTCCCCGGGCCAGCACGTCTGAATCGGCAGCCGCGAAAGATCGACGTCGTCGCCTTCCCAGACGACCTCGTGACAGGCGCCGCTCGATCGCACCTTCGGCGCCATGTCGAGCACCTTCATCAACACCGGACGCGTGTTGCGCCACGCATCGACGAGGCTCGCAGGCGGCGCGGGCTCGCGCAGGAACGACAAGAGCTCGCCGATCTCGCGCAGCGATGCCTGCCAGTTCGCGGCATCCGCGCCCATCGCCATCGCAACGCGCTGCGGCGTGCCGAACAGGTTCCCGAGCACCGGGATCACGTGACCGCCCGGACCGCGCCGATCGCCCGCCGGACGCTCGAACAGCAACGCCGGTCCCTGCGCGCGCAGTGCACGGTCGCAGAGCGCGGTCATCTCGAGCTTCGGATCGACGGGCTCGGCCACGCGCGCAAGATCACCCGCCGCTTCGAGTTGCGCGATGAAATCGCGCAGATCGCGATAGACCGTCACGTTCGTCGCTGGGCAGGCTGGTTTGGTCACTCGTTTCGAAGCATTCGTCGCAAGGCGGAGCAGACCGGGGCGCGATTCAGGGATAATGCACGGCTCGACGAGGGAGGAACCATGCGTACTTACGTCATCGCGATCGCCGCTACCGTCGTCGCAGTCTCCGCAGGCTGCGCTGCACCTGATCCGCAGAAGGACGCCGAGGCGCAGCCGGAAAGAATCTACCGCACGGGCAGCAACATCCCGGTGAAGGATTACGGCGCCGCGAACATCGAAGTGAGCAAGCCCGATCCGGCGGATACGGCGATGCGCCCGGGAACCGGTGTCCTGGGCAGGAAGCCCGGCGGGTGATCTCGCCCCGTCAGATGACGGCGCCCGCGCCGCCATCCATCGGCACGATCGCACCGGTCACGTAGCTCGCGCGCGGCGACGCGAGGAAGAGCGCGACCTGCGCGATTTCCTCGGGCGTCCCGAGGCGGCGCAGCGGAATGCGCGCCTGCTGGCGCTCGAGGAGTTCTTCGGGCGACAGGCCGGTCATCCTCGATTCGGCGCTCAATCCCTCCTGCACCCGGCCGGTCAGCGTACCGCCGGGATTGATCGCGTTGACCCGCACGCCCTTCGGCCCGTAGGCGGCCGCGAGGCCTGCCGTCGCGAGCATCAACGCGGCATTCGCCGCTCCACCCGGAAGATGCACGGGACTCGCGACCTTGCCGCCCATGCCAACGATGTTGACGATCGCGCCGTGTCCGCGCGCCGCCATTCGCTTGACGACGGCGTCGATCGGGTGAATGTAGCTGAAGAACTTCGCATCCATCGCCGCGTGCCACGCGGCGGGCGACAGCTCGTCCGGCGGCGATCGCTTCGCCGCACCCGCCGAGCTCACGAGAATGTCGATCGGTCCGAGCGTCCGCTCGACATCGTCGACCATTGCGCTCGACTGGACGGCATCGACGAGATCGGCGACGAATGCGACCGGCGCATGCTCGACGTGCCGGATCTTCGCGAGCGCCGCATCGAGATTCGCGCGGCTGCGCGACACGAGCGCGACGCGCGCGCCTTCCTCGGCGAACGCTTGCGCGCATGCGAATCCGATGCCTTTGCTGGCGCCGGTGACGACGACGATCCGATCGCGAAGTCTGAGGTCCATGTCGCTTCTCTTCAGGTGGGATCCGTGAGCGCGATCCGGACGGCCTCGTCTTCGGTCAGCTTCGCGCCTTCCGCCATCGCGCTCGCCAGTTCGCCCGGGGCCGTCGCCGCGCTCAGGATCGAATGCAGGCTCGCGCGCGCCCGTGCTTCGTTCTCCTGCCGGTTCGCCTTGAAACGTTCGTGCTCGCCGTCGGTATAGCCGAGCAGGCGCGCTGCGAGATGAGCAGAGCCGGCCTTCGCCAGCCGCAGCGAGAAATGGTCGCCAAAACGGAAAAACGTCCCGGATTCGCAGATCAGCGGAATCGCCTCGCGCATGGCGGCGAGACCGTCGTCGAGATCGCCCTGCTCGATGAGCGCACCGGCGAGGTTGCCCAGGATGCCACCCAGCACCTGCCGATTCGACAACGATGAGCTGCGCACGAGGGCGAGCGCCTCGCGCATGCTCGCTACCGCACGCGGCAAGTCACCGGTGGTCCACGTGAGATCGGCCAGATTGCCGAGATCGTTGAGGAGTTGACCCTCGGCGCCGGCTGCGCGCCAATGGCTCAGTGCGGACTCGAGATGCTCGCGCGCCAGCGCCGGATTGGAGGCGACGAGCCGGTATCCGCGCGCCGCAAAGTACAAGCCGAGCAGTCGCGGAAGCCTCGTGCGCTCGACGAGCGGCCAGGCCTCGGCGAGAGCCTGCTCCGCTTGTGCTTCGAATTCGGGTGTCGCGGGGAGTGTCCGCGCATACGACAGAAGCGTGTACGCCACCTCGACCGGAAGACCGGCTTGTCGGAGGAGCGTCGTCGCACGCGCGCGCGCCTCGCTGCTGCGCATCGGCGCGACATTCATCCAGTAGCGGCCGAACGCAAGCCAGAAGCGGCCGGCTGCTTTTGGCGGCACCGATTCGTCGACGTGCGGTGCCATCCCCTCCATTCGCTGACGTCCTTCGGCCATCAGCGAAAGTTCCCACCACACGGGGTGCGAGGTCCCGGCGATCTCGATGCCGATCGCAGGCTCGCCGTGGGGGCCGAGTGCCCAGTCGAGCGCGTTGCGCAGGTTGTCGCGCTCCGGAAGGTACGCGTTGCACCAGTCGACGTCCGGCAGCGTGTACCAGTCCGAGTATGCCCGGTCGAACAGGTCGCGAACGAACATCGCATGTCGGCGCTCGATGGCCGCCGATTGGTTCGCCTCGGCGAGCTTCTCCAGCGCGTACGCGCGCGTTGTCTCGAGCAGCCGGTAACGCGTGCCGCCGCCGTCGTCGGTGTCGGCGACGACCAGCGAACGCGCAACCAGGTGCGACAGAATGTCGATCACCTCGAACTCGTCGATCGCATCATCGCCGGCGACACTGCCGGCGCCTTCCAGCGTGAACCCGCCGGCGAAGATCGCAACCCGCCGCAACACCGTCCGCTCGCGCTCGCTCAGGAGACCATAGCTCCAGTCGAGCGTCGCGCGCAGCGTCTGCTGCCTCGGCAGTGCGGTGCGCCGCCCGCCGGTGAGCACGCGGAAGCGCTCGTCGAGCTTCTGCGCGAGCTTGTCGACACCGAGCATCGGCGCCCGCGCCGCGGCCATCTCGATGGCGAGCGGAATTCCGTCGAGACGGCGGCAGATCGCCGCCACCGTGGACGCATTGCGATCGTCGAGTGCGAAGCGGCGATCGACGGCCTTCGCGCGGTCGACGAAGAGCTGCACCGCACCCCCGCGCAGCGCCTCCTCGGCCTGGAGCTGTGCCTGCTTCGGCACACTGAGCGACGGCAGCCGGAAGATGTGCTCGCCCGCGATGCCGAGCGGCTCCTGCGAGCTCACGAGCACGCGCAGCCTTGGCGCGACGGCGAGCAGCGCTTCGACCATCGCCGCCGCGGCCTCGATGACATGCTCGCAGTTGTCGAGAAGCAGCAGCAGATCCTGATGCCGAAGCCGCGACAGCATCGCCTCGAGCGGCGTCTTGGCCGACGACGTGTCGATGCCGAGCGCCGTCGTCACCGCGCCGGGAACGAGCGAGGCGTCCGAGATTGCGGCGAGCTCGACGAGCCAGACGCCGTCGGGAAAGCGGTCGAGCAGCTTTGCGCCGGCCTCGAGCGTGATACGCGTCTTGCCGACACCCCCCGTGCCCGTCACCGTGACCATCTGGTGCTGCGACAAGAGCTCGCTCACGTGCCCGAGCTCGGCGTCGCGGCCGATCAGCGGCGTCGGCTGTCGCGGCAGGTTCGTGGGGCGGTTCTCGATCGTGCGAAGCGGCGGGAACTCGTGCGGCAGATTCGGTACGTCGACCTGGTACACGGCGACCGGCTGCAACGGATCGTCGAGCGTATGCGTGCCGAGCAGGCGCAGCGCATGCAGGTTCTCGCGCTCGGCGGCGATGAGCTCCGAGGCGGACGACGTGACGAGCACCTGGCCACCATGACCGAGCGTCAAAAGGCGTGCGACGCGGTTCAGCGCAGGGCCGAAATAGTCGCCCTCGCGCCGCTCGGCCGTGCCGACGTGCACCGCCATGCGGACGGCGAGGCCGCCAACCGCCGACCAGTCGTGACGCGCGAGCGCCTGCTGCGCATCGATTGCCGCGCCGACCGCATCGGACGGACGGCGAAATGCCGCGTTGAAGGCGTCCCCCCCGGTCTTGAATACTTCACCGCCGTGGCCGCCGATCGCCTTGCGGAGGATTTCGTCGTGCGCGCGCAGTGCATCCTGCATCGCCGCACGGTGGTTCAGCCATTTGAGGCTCGATGCCTCGATGTCGGTGAACAGGAACGCGACGAGGTTCGCGTGCGAATCCGCGGTCGTGGAGCGCAACGGAATCACCATGGCGGATTGCGCGTCGTTCATCAATTGCCCTCCCAGGCGGTCGCCATCAGTCTAGCGCCTCACCGCTCGTCGAGCACGCTCGCCAACGCGCGCCAGCGGGCGAGCTTCTCGGCGAACGGCAGTGTATAGGCCGGGCTCGTCGAAGGCATCACGAGCGTTTGGTAGCCGGCATCGGCCCACGCCGCCTGCGCACGCGCGGCCGTCTTGCCGTTGAAGCAGACGGCGCGCAATCCTTTCGCGATGCGATGCACGCGGCGGATCTCGCCGCGCTCGGCGTTGCGAATCGCCGCATCGAGGCTGCCTGCACGCTCGCATTCGACGATCGTGTCCCAGATCGCGACGCGATGCGCCTTCACGCGCGACAGCCGCTCGGCATACGGCAGCCGTGCAAGCGGCTCGCCCAGCACTTCGCCGAGGATCGGCCAGAAGTGATTGCGCGCGTGTGCGTAGTACTGCCTCGCGGCGAGCGACGCCTCGCTCGGAAAGCTGCCGAGGATCAGCACGCGCGCGTCGGGCGCGATCACCGGCGACAGGCCCCTGCGTCGAGGAATGCTCGCCATCCCGGCGGATTTCGTCACCAGACGCGCGGCCACCGGTGAAGGCGCCACGCGTAGTCGAGCGCGACGCCGACGAACACGACCATGCCGAGCCAGTGATTGCCGAGGAATGCGCGAAAGCACGCGGCGGGGTCGCGGCCGCGGACGATCCACAGATGGTGGATCGCGATCAGCGACGCGATGACGAGCGCCGCGTAGTAGATCGGCCCCAGCGCATGAACGCGGCCGATCCACGCCATGCCGAGCACGTAGATCGCGTAACAGACGCCAACGACCGTGATGTCTGCGCGCCCGAACGTCAACGCCGACGTGCGGATGCCGATCTTCACGTCGTCCGTGCGGTCGACCATCGCGTACTCGGTGTCGTACGCGACGACCCAGAAGAGGTTGACGGCGAGGAGCGCCCACGCAATCGGCGGAACGCGGTTCTGCACGGCCGCGTACGCCATCGGGATCCCGAACGAGAATGCGATGCCGAGGAACGCCTGCGGGATCGCGAAGAAGCGCTTGACGAACGGATACGCGATCGCGATCGCGAGCGCCGGCATCGACCAGAGCATCGTCGCGGGATTGGTGAACAGCACGAGCATGAACGCGACGAGCACACCGACGAACGCGACGGCGAGCGCTTCCCATGGCGCGATGATCCGTTGCGCGAGCGGGCGATTCGCCGTCCGCGCGACGTGAGCGTCGAAATCGCGGTCGGCCCAGTCGTTGATCGCGCAGCCAGCGGAACGCATCACCAGCGTACCGACGACGAAGATCAGCACGAGCGAGCCGCGCGGAGCGCCGCCGGCGGCGAGCCACAGCGCCCAGAGTGTCGGCCACAGCAGGAGCAGCGTGCCGATCGGCTTGTCGAGCCGCATCAGCCGCTCGTACGCATCGAGGCGTTCCGCAAGCGTCAGCTTGCGCCGGGCATTCGCAGCGAGCGGCGTCACGGCGTCAGCCGCTTGGGAGCGAGCGACCGTGGAAGACGTTTCATCTCACCCGATCGGCAGCGCGAGCTGGCGTCTGAGCTCGCGCGGCGCGCATTGCGCGAGCATCGCGTCGGGCGTCGGATGACGCAGCCGCACGCGAAGCTCGCGCTTCATACGATCGTTCGCGAGCCGCCGCGACTCGCTCATGAACGACAGAAGCATCGGCGCGATCTGCCGCTCGGCATCGTCCCACGACACGCGCGGTGGACGCGGCAGATGGAACGCATCGGCCACGATGTCGAACCACGCACCCATCTTCATCTCGCTGTCGTCGCAGACGTTGTAGCTGCGATTCGCACGGCCGTGGTAGAGCGCGGCCACGATCGCGTGCGCGAGATCGTCGGCATGGACGTGGTTCGAGTAGACGTCCTCGTCGGCGACGAGCGCCGGCGTGCCCTGCTTCAGGCGATCGAGCGGCAATCGCGTCTGCGCGTAAATGCCCGGCACGCGCAGGATCGACAGCGCGACACCGTTACGCGCGGCCCACGTGCGAAGCCGCCGCTCGGCGGCCGCGCGACGCCGTGCGCGCGGCGTTTGCGCCCGGACGGGCCGCGTCTCGAACACGCGCGCGCCGGCGCAATCTCCATAGACGCCGGACGTCGAGAGATAGACGAAGTGCCGCGGTATAATGCGCGCCGTCGAAAGTGCCGCGAGCAGGTTGCGCGTGCGCGGGTCGTCGCGGCCATCCGACGGCGGCGGCGCGCAATGCAGCACGGCCGCGCAGCCCAGGTCGAGCCGGGCGAGCGAGCGGCGATCGTCGAGATCGCCTTGCAACGGCACGATGCCGTGACTGCGCAGCTTGCGCACGTCGTCGCGATCGCGCGTGAGGCCGACGAGGCGCACCCGGTGCCGCAGCAGGCCGGCGACGCGCAACGCGACATCGCCGCAACCCACGAGCAACAGCCGCTGCATCATGACCCTGCAGATTAGCATACGGCCGAGCGATCACGCCTTCGGCTGCGAGCCCGACGAGACCGTGCTGCAGGCGGCGATGCGCGCCGACCTGATGATTCCCTACGGCTGCCGCAACGGCGCGTGCGGCACGTGCAAGGGCCGCATCCTCGAAGGCGAGGTCGACTTCGGCGCGCACCAGCCGTCGACGCTGACCGACGACGAGAAGCGCAAGGGGCTTGCGCTCTTCTGCGTCGCGAAGCCGCGGACCGACCTCGTGATCGAAGTGCGCGAGGTGCGCAAGGCCGGCGACATCCAGATCCGGCGTCTCCCTTGCCGGATCGAATCGATCGACAAGCGTGCGCAAGACGTCGCGGTCGTGAAGCTCAAGCTGCCGGTCAACGAGCGGCTGCAGTATCTCGCCGGGCAGTACATCGATTTCCTGCTGAAGGACGGGCATCGCCGCAGCTTCTCGCTCGCAACGCCGCCACACGCCGACGATCTGCTCGAATTGCACATCCGCCACACACCCGGCGGCTTCTTCACCGATCCACTGTTCACCACGTACAAGGGCCGCGAGATCCTGCGCTTCGAAGCCCCGCTCGGCGCGTTCTACCTGCGCGAGACGACCGACAAGCCGGTGATCTTCGTCGCCGGCGGAACCGGCTTCGCGCCGATCAAGGCGATCATCGAGCACATGCTGCATCACCGGATCCCGCGCGAAATCGTGCTCTATTGGGGCGCACGCGCGAAGCGCGATCTCTACATGCCCGAGGTGCCGGGCCGATGGCAGCAGGAGAACGCGAACTTCACGTTCATTCCGGTGCTGTCGGAACCCGCGCCCGACGACGACTGGCCCGGCCGCACGGGATTCGTGCACCGCGCCGTGCTGGACGACTTCAAGGATCTGGCGGGCTACCAGGTGTATGCATGCGGCGCGCCGGCGATGATCGACGCGGCGAAGCGCGACTTCACGACGTTGCGCAACCTGCCGGAGAACGAGTTCTTCGCCGACAGCTTCACGTATGCGGCGGAGACCGAAGCGCGTTAGTCATTGCGCGGGCGGCGGCTGCACCAGACCGCTTACGTACCCGTTCAGCGTGCAACCCGATTGACTGACCAACTGCGTGCGCGCACGCACATCGTACTGGCTGGCCGCCATCTCGAAGAACTTGAACGTCCCTGCGTCGCCGTTCAAGCACGTGTAGTTGCCCGCAACGCGCCCGAAATGGCCCGACTGCGAGTACGTTCCGTCGAACGTGCACGTGCCGACCTGCGACGACGAATTGATGCGCATCGACGCGCCGCTTTGCGTGATCCGAAAAGTCGCAGGCGTCGCGTCCGTGATCGCCGCAGGCGGGCACGAGCCAGCCACGCCCGCCTGGCTCAATACACCCGAGTACGAGTTGCTGAAATCGATCGTCACGAGGGTTTCGCGCTGGATCTGCTTGACGACCTGCACGCCGTTGACGGTGTAGGTCAGCGTCGCCACATTGATTTGCTGCCCCTGGAACGTCATCGTGCCGACCGCACTCGCAGTGGTCGCGGCTGGATCGAACGGCACCGTGCCGAACCACGGCCCGGTCGTCGCGTACAACGTTCCGGTCCACGTGAAGTCTCCGAACGTCGGGTCGTTCAGCAGCGCCACGTACCACGTGGGCTGCTTGTTCGGTCCGTAGACGAACATCGTCGCGAAGATCGTCGATTCTTGCTGAACGATCTGGATCCCCCAGCCCGACTCGGATGGAATCCACCACAGGTCCGACTGATCGGTCGTCTTGAACAGGACGGCCGCGCAATATCCCGGCAGCGCCAACGCGATCCCCAGCACCACCAGCCCAAGCACGCGCTTCATCGTCGCCCTCCCTCCCGGGTGGTTTGTCGATCCGCAACGTCTCGTGTTTCCGGCTCTCCCGATGCAAGGTTACCGCTTCCGAGCGCAAAAGCGAACATTCGAGGGGCACTTACACGGATGCGGCGAAGCGGGACAGCGGTTCGTCGAGCGCGATTGAGGCTGCCTTGACACGTTTCGCCGGCAGGCATACATATTCCTTCGCGCCCTTGATCGCGGGGAAGGCCCGGAAACGTTCACGATTCTTTCGACCTTTCGGCGCACGCCTGACCGCGAGCCTCGACACGATCGCCACCTTTGCCGAAGCCAGGAGGAAACCATGCAATCTCGTGCATTACCAGGCAATCAGTCCATTCCCCGCCTGCTTCGTCGACGCTGCGCTGCGCAGTCGCTTGCGCTCGCCGCCGCCGCGACCGTCGCGCATGCCGCGCCGGCAGCCGCGATGACGTGCGAGGACATGGCGAATATCGCGCTGCCCAATACGGCGATCACGCTCGCGCAGTCATATAACGCCGGAGACACCGTCACCGGCAGCACGAAGGCGCCGGTGGGCATGTGCCGCGTTGCCGGTACCGTGAAGCCCGGCGCCAATTCCAACGTCAAGTTCGAGGTGTGGATCCCGACCGACGGAAGCTGGAACGGCAAGTATCAGCAGGTCGGCAACGGCGGGTTCGCCGGCTCGATCCAGTACGCCGCGCTTGCCAACACGACCGGGCGCGGCTATGCCACGGCCAGCACCGACGACGGCACGTCCGGGAACAAGACGCCTCCCGCGGGCGCGAACGCATTCATCGACAACACCGACGTGCTCCTCGACTACGGATATCGCGCGATCAAGGCGACGACCGACAATTCGAAGACGATCGTCGATGCTCTCATGGGCAAGGCGCCGACCTACTCGTACTTCGTCGGATGCTCCGACGGCGGGCGCGAGGCGCTGCAGGAGGCACAGCGATTCCCGAACGATTTCGACGGCATCATCGTGGGATCGCCCGTGAACGATCAGGTGGGCGAGTTCGGCGCCTCGTATCTGTTCGACATGCAGGCGACGCTCACGGGTCCCGCGACGAACGGCGTTCCCGACGCCTACATCCCGACGAGCAAGCTGGCTCTGCTCACCAACGCGGCGCTGGACAAGTGCGTGGGCAAGGATGGCGGCGTCGACACCGACCTGTTCCTCAACGATCCGCGCGGGTGCAATTTCGATCCCAAGCACCTCGTCTGCAAGAACAAGGACGATCCGAGCACGTGTCTGACACCGGCGCAGGTCGAAGCCGCAGAGAAGCTCTATGCCGGTCCGCACGACGGCAAGGTGCTGCTGTTCCCGGGCCTCGAGCCTGGTGGCGAGGCACCGGCCGGTGGTTGGACGAGCTGGATCACCGGCAGCTCGCCCGCGTCGCCCGGCAGCCAGTACGGACTGGGATTGGGTTTCGGCTGCGCGCTGATGCAAAACGTGGCGACGTGCAACTACCTGTCGATCGACGTCGTGCAGCAGGATGACGCCGCGCGACAGATGCTGCAGCCGATCCTGAGCTCCGTGAACCCGGATCTGCGCGCATTCAGGGCGCACGGCGGCAAGATGATCCAGTACGCCGGATGGTCCGATGCGGCGATTCCTCCGCAGAACGGTCTCAACTACTACCGCAAGGTGAACGACACGATGGGTGATGTCCACGGCTTCTATCGCGTCTTCATGGTGCCGGGCATGGCGCATTGCAGCGGGGGCGCGGGTCCCAACGCATTCGGCAACGGCACGAGCAACGGTCCGGTCATCGACGCCGATCACGACCTCGTAAAGGCACTCGAGCGTTGGCGAGAGCAGGGCGTGGCACCGGATCGGATCATCGCCACCCATTACGTCAACAACTTGGCCGCGCAGGGCGTGCAGTTCCAGCGGCCGCTATGCCCGTTCCCGCAGCGCGCCGAGTATCTGGGCAAAGGGTACGATCCGAACCGCGCCGACAGCTTCGCGTGCGTGACCCGGCACGATACGAGCGATCCGCGCAACGAAGGGCCGCAGCGGGCGTATCAGTAGTCGGCTCGCATGGCCGGAAAGGGCGCACGCAGCAGAGCGCCCTTTTTGTCGGCATCGTTGCCGTCAGTGCAGTGACCGGCGCGCTCGGCGACGTTCAGCTCCCCATCGGCGCGCCCGAACGGGCGCCATCGAGTATCAGGCTGACGCAGCGCTTCAACGTGCTCGCGAACACCCGATTGCGCGGATCGAGCGCGGCCGCGTGCGTCTCGCCGACCTCGTAGCGCTTGTAGCGCCCGATGAAGATGCGGCGCAGCGCGAGCGGGTCGCCGCGGTGCATTCGCTGATGGCTCGACAGCACGTACACCGGACCGTCGTACGACAGCGGTCGATGCTTCGCGATCGCCTTTTCGAATGCGGACGCCGTACGGATGACGGCGCGCATGTAGACGGGGTCCTCCGACGGTCCCGCCGTCGTGCCGCGCGCGTGGCGCGCCTGCATCTTCGCGACGAACGCCGCCGGCGCGCGTCGTCGTGCTGGTGCGAATCAGGCTTACCGCGCGGCAAGCTCCCCGAGCGCGAGTCGCAGGGCGGCCGCCAGGTGCGCGTTCGCCTCGTCGGTCCGCCCGAGCTCGGCCAGCATTTCCCCGAGCGCGACGTGCGCGCGCCAGTGATTGTCGAGCGCGAGGCTCGCCTCGAGGTACGTCTGCGCCTTGCCCCAGAGCTGTTGCCGCTCGCAGAGCCGTCCGAGCGCGTAGAGCAGCGTCGCGTCCTGGTTGTGCGCGGCAAGCCAGCGTTCGGCGATTTCGAGCTGACGCGTCGCATCGGGCGCGCGGCATTCGGCGTAGGTCAGAAGGAGGCTCGAATCCCAGTGCCGATCGAGGCTTCGGGCGAGGATGTCGGCCGCTTCGCGATCGCCACCCTGCGCGAGATGACTGAGCGCCGCCGCACGTGAGACCTTCGGCTGCAGACGATCGCCTTCGGGCACGCGCGCCCAATACGCGCGCAGTCCTGCGGCATCATGCGCAAGCGCCGCGAGCGCTTCCGCATGCGCGCTCGCGCGCAGGATCTCGCCCTGCTTCGCGTCGTAGACCTTGCGCTTGACGAGCTGATCGACGAGCGCGGGCACTTCGGCGGGGCGTTTCGCCGCGTTGAGCGCACGCAACTCGAGGCGTTGCGCCGCGGTGTGCAGGCCCGCCTCGCGCCGCAATTCACCGAGCTTCGCAAGCGCCTCCGCCGGCTGCCCGCGTTCGAGCGCGAGCTCCGCTTCGAGCATGAGCCGTGGCACCGCGAGATTCGTCGCGAGTGTGTCGGGACGCTCGAGCATCGCCGTCGCGCCGTCGAAGTCGCGCGTCTCGAGCGCGGCGCGTGCACCGACGAGTGCCGCGACCGGCGACGATTGCGGAATCGCCAGCGCTTCCTGCGCGAACTGGCGCGCCTTTCCATGACGTCCTTCGAGCAGCGCGACGACGGCGGCGTCCTGCTTGTTGCGGAAGCGTTCGAACTGGCGCCGCCGCCGTCCTTCGCGCACTTCCTCGGGCAGCTTCGCAAGGCGCACCGCCGCGCGGATCAGCGCGTACAGCGCGACGAACGCGAGGATGTCGAGGATGATGAACGCGTTCTGCGACAGCTCGACGCGGTAGGGCGACGACACGAACATGACGTAGCCGCTGTTCAGCCGGAACAGGAGCGCGAGCGTCACCGCGAACGCCGCGATGACGATGAACGCGATCAGCGACTTCACGGCGGGCGCGCGCTACCTGCCGGACGCCGGCGCGCGATCGGTCGCAGCCTCGAGCGCACGCACGGCGTCGAGGCTCGCCGAAAGGTCCGGCATCTCGGTCGGCATCGCGATCGACGACAGCTGCGACAGCGTCGCGAGCGTCGCCTGCACCTGGCGATTCTTCGCGTCGAAGTATTCGGAAAGCCAATCGCGCGCCGCGGTAAGGTCGGCCTTGAACGAGCGATCGTCGCGTGCGAGCAGCGCAAGCCGCGCCGACAGAAGACGCAGCCGGAGGTTTTCGCGCAGGAAGAACGATTGCTCGGGCGCGATCAGCGGCGCCGTCGGGTGCTCGTCGACCTGGATGCGGATCACGCTCTTGAGATCGCTCCACAACCCGTCGAGGAAACGCATCCACGCCGGATCCTTCATCGGCGAAGTCGACGCGGCGTGCGGCGCGACGCGTTCGTCCTTCGCGAGCGGCAGCGCGTCGATCGCATCGATCAGCTGGTCGAGTCTGATCGAAATGCCCGCGACGTCGACGTACGGAACGGCCTTCAGCCGCTCGATGTCGCGCGCGAGCGCACGGCGCACCGGTGCAAGCTGCGGCCGGTCGAGTTGCGCGAGCTTCGCATCGGCCACCTGCAATCCCGCGAGCGCGGCATGCACGTTTCCGGCGAGCGAGAGCTGCTGGCTCGCGAGCACGAGGATCTGCTCGACCTCCGAGAGCGCGAGCTCGTCGCGCGACGGCGCGAGATCACGATAGAGCGCCTCGAGCGCCGACTGCTGCGACTGGAATTCGGCGACGCGCGCGTCGAGCAGCGCGAGCTTCGCCTGCGCCTCGCGCAACTGGTTCGCGAGGTCGGAATCGCGCTCGCGCGCCTGCGCGGACGCGGCATCGGCCGCGGTCAGCCGATGCGCAACCTCGCCACGCAGCGTTCGCGTGACCTGGCCCTGGTCGTGCCACGCATAGATGCCCGCCAGGATGGCCACGATCACGATCGTCCATAGCGCGCGCAACGCCAACGGAACGGCGGGACGCGGCGCGACGGGCGGCGGTGCCGACGCGGCGACGCTCGAGTTTGCGGCGTCGTTGTCCGACTTGGGAAGCGTGGACATGGCCGCGGGATTCTAGCAGTCCGACCCTGTGCGGTTCGGCGCGAAGGCTGGCTCGCAATGCGTGGCTCGCATACAATGCGCGCGAGCGCATCCGCCCCTCGCGCGCGAGTTTGCTTCGAGGCTCCTTTTGAGCGGTCTCACGTTCGTCGCGTTGATCGCGCTTGCGATCGGCATCGCCGTTGCCTATCGTGCCGGCCTCGTTCGCGCGCGGCGTGATGCGCACTCGGCGCCTGCGATGCGTCCGCCTGCAGAGCCTCCGGTGTTGCCACCCGCGGTACCCGTTGCCGCCGTCGACAGGCCGCCAGCAGTGTCGGCCGAGAAGGTTCAACTGCGCGAGTTCGCCGACGATCGCGCGCAACTGTTCGCGGCGCTCGCCGACGCGCGGGCCGAGCTCGCCAGGTTGAAGCAGATCGTCATCGACATCGAGCGCAACGCCCCGCCCCCGCTCCTCGATGCGCCGGGCACACCCGACGATCTCAAGCTGATCGTCGGCATCGGCCCGGTGATCGAGCGGATGCTCCATCAGGCCGGCATCGGCACGTATCGCCAGATCGCGCGGCTCACCGAGCGCGAGATCGACGCGATCGATGCGCGGCTCGCCGAGTTTCCCGGGCGCATCCGGCGCGACGGCTGGGTCGTGCAGGCGCGCTCGCTCCATCTCGCGAAATACGGAACGCATCCGTGACGGCCGCGCGTGCCGCGCTGCCCATCATCGTGCTGGCGCTCGTCTGGGGCTTCAACTGGCCGGTGCTCAAGATGGGCGTCACCGAGATGGCGCCGCTCACGTTTCGTGCGCTGACGCTGCCGTTGGCAGCGCTCGGCATGCTGGCGTACGCGCGCGCCTCGCGCGATGCGTTGCGGGTCCCGCGCGAATTCGGCGCGAAGCTCTGCGCGCTCTCGCTGTTCAACATCACGCTGTGGAACGGCTTCGTGCTGTTCGGCGTGCAGCATCTGCCGGCGGGAAGGAGCGCGATCCTCGCGTATACGATGCCGATCTGGGCGACGGCGATCGCCGCCGTCGTCGTGCACGAGCCGATCTCGCGGCGCAAGCTCGTGGGCCTCGCACTGGGCGCGACGGGCATGGCGGTGCTGCTCGGCGAGCAGATCGTCGTCGTCCGCGCCGCGCCGTTCGGCGCAGTGATGATCCTGATCGCGGCCATTTCGTGGGCCTACGGCACGGTGCTGTTGCGCAAGTGGAAGCCGACGATGCCGCAGAACGCGCTGTCCGGCTGGATGATGCTGATCGGCTGGATCCCGCTCGCGCTCGCGGCGCCGTTCCTCGACCCGCAGCCACTCGGCGCGGAGCTCGCCCGGCTGTCGCTGCGCGGCTGGTTCTCGCTGTTCTACAACGTCTTCCTCGCCGGCACGATCGCGAATCTCGCGTGGTTCATGCTCGCCCGCTCGCTGCCGGTCGCGATCTCGTCGTTGTCGTCGCTGCCGATACCCGTCGTCGGTGTGATCTCGGGAATGCTGCTGCTCGGCGAGCGGCCCGGTTTGCAGGAGTGGATCGCGCTGGCGCTCGTCGTGTCCGCGCTCGCGATCGTGATGCTCGCACCGCGGCACGCAACGGCCGAAATGGGCACGCCGCACGACGCGTGACCCCAAAGCGCAACGCGCGGCGTTCTACCCGATGATCGGCGTTACTGCAACTCCGGGACGAGCGTCAACACCTGGCCTTCGGCGAACCAGCGGTCGAGGTTCGCCTTGCACAGATCGGCCATCGCCTTGCGTGTCTCGTGCGTCGCGCTGCCGACGTGCGGCAGCAGCACGACGTTGTCCATCGCGAAAAGGGCCTCGGGGACCTGCGGCTCCTTGTCGAACACGTCGAGTCCCGCACCCTTGATCGTGCCGCGCTCGAGCGCGCGGACGAGCGCGGCTTCGTCGACGATCGATCCGCGCGCGATGTTGACGAGCGTTCCCTTGCGCCCGAGTGCGGCCAGTACCTTCTCGCCGACGACATGCCGCGTTGCCGCTCCGCCGGGGCAGGCGACGACCAGAAAATCGACGTCGGCGGCGAGCGCTTCGAGCGTCGGGACATAGCGGTAAGGAACGTCCTGGCGGGTGCGTCCCGTGTACGCGACGCGCATTCCCATCGCGTCGACGCGCTTCGCGATCGCCTTGCCGATGCGGCCGAGCCCCAGGATGCCGACCGACTTCCCCGAGAGCTTCGTCGCGAGCGGCAGCGAGCGCCGCATCCATTCGCCGGCGCGCACGAAGCGGTCGGCGCGCACGAAGTCGCGGCCGGTCATCAGGATCAGCGCAACGGCGACGTCGGCCACGTCGTCGGTAAGCACGTCCGGCGTGTTCGTGACGAGGATGTCGCGCTCGCGGCAATAGCTCGTCGGCACGCCGTCGTAGCCGACGCCGAACACCGAGATGATCTCGAGATTCGGCAGCGTGTCGAGGAGCGTCGTCGGCGTCACCGTACCGCCGCCCTGAACGAGGCCGCGGATGCTCTGCCCGACACGCGCGACGAGCGCATCGCGATCGTGCGCGGCGGCGTAGTCGTGACATCGGTAATCGGCTTCGAGCGGTTCGCGGAGAAACTTCGGCAGCGCGGCCGTGATGAGAATGTCGATGTCGTTCATGGCTTTCTTCGATCGAGGACGGACGGGCTACGAGCGACGTGCGCCGGCTGCGCGCGCGTTCCCCGGTGCGAACCAGTCGAGGAGTCCCGCGAGCAGGCCGCCGTCGCCACCGGAAGTCTCGACGGCGGCAAGCCCGTGCACGCGTGCGCGCTCGGCGATTCGCGGATGCGCGGCGAACGCCGGCAGCTTCGCGATCAATTCGCGGCCTTCGGCGCCGAGCGCCGCCATCAGGTTGTTCACGCCTTCGGCCGACGTGAGCGTCAACGCATGCGCGCGGGCTTGGCGCAGCGCTTCGACGAGTCCCTCGGCGCCGGACTCCGGCGCCACGCGCCGATAGCATGGCACGTGATCGACGATCGCGCCACGCGAGCGCAACGCATTGCCGAGGAATTCGCGGCCACCCTCGCCGCGGAAGATGACGACGCGCTTGCCCTCCACGTGTGCGAGATCGGGCAGCTCGAGCAATCCCTCGCTGTCCCAGGACTTCACCGGAATGCGCGTGTCGGCGATGCCGACGGCGGCGAGTGCTTCGGCCGTTCCGGGTCCGGGCGCGAACGTGCGCAGCGTTGCCGGCCAGCCGCCTTCACGCCGCGCGCCGAACTCGACGGCATTGGCCGACACGAAGATCGCGATGTCGTAGCGATCGAGCTTGGCGTGGACGTCCGCGAGCTGCGTACCGTCGTCGGGTGGCAGGATCACGATCGCCGACCAGATGAGCGGGTTGCCGCCGAGCGCCGCGATGCGCGACGCGAACACCGCGGCGGGTCGTTGCGGCCGCGTGACGATGACGCCGATGCCTTCGAGGGGCCCTGGCTCGCGTGACGGCGGCGTGAGCGAATGAATGTCGGTCGTCATGCGGCGGCGGCGGCGAGCCGATGCGCGCCGCGACGCAGGAAATCGTCGGCGAGCCCGACGCCGAGCGCCTGCGCGTCGTCGATTTCGCTCACGGCATTCTCGACTTCGCCGCGCAGAACTTCCCGGCCGTCGCGCGACGCGAGAAGGCCACGCAACCACAGTCGGCCTTCTTCCCACTCGGCGTACGCGGCAAGCGGCGTCTGGCAGCTGCCGCCGAGTGCGCGCGAGAACGCGCGCTCCGCGCTCGTCGCGAGCGTCGTCCCGCGATCGGCGAGCGGCTCGAGCGCATGCAGCACATCGATGCGGTCGGCGCGGCACTCGATCGCGAGCGCACCCTGCCCGGGTGCCGGCAGGCTCTCGTCGGGATCGAGCAGCGCGCGAATGCGCGTACCCAATCCGAGCCGCTTCAAGCCGGCGGCGGCGAGGATGATCGCGTCGTAACGGCCTTCGTCGAGCTTGCGCAGCCGCGTATGCACGTTGCCGCGCAGCGATTCGATGCGAAAGGCAGGATGCCGCTCGCGCAGTTGCGCCTCGCGGCGCAGGCTCGACGTGCCGACGATCGCGCCATCCGGCAGCGACGACGGCGCTTCGTAGCGCGTCGAGACGAAGGCATCGCGCGGGTCTTCGCGCGCCGAGATCGCCGCGAGCACGAAGCCTTCGGGCAGATCCATCGGCACGTCCTTCAGCGAATGGACGGCGAGGTCCGCGCGGCCGTCGCGAAGCGCGTTCTCGAGCTCCTTGATGAAGAGGCCCTTGCCGCCGATCGATGCGAGCGGCCGGTCGACGATGCGATCGCCCTGCGTGGTGACGCCGAGGAGATCGACGACGGTGCCGCGGTAGCACGACGTGAGCCGCGAGCGCACGTGCTCGGCCTGCCACATCGCCAGCGCCGATTCGCGGGTGGCGATCGTCAGCCGGCGCGGCGCCAGGAAAGCCGTCATCGGACGCTGCGGCGACGCCCGCTTTCGGGATCGTTATGAATCACATCAGCCGGAACACGACGCGAGCGGCAATAGTAGCATCGCGCCGGCGCCGGAAGGCCAGCGGGTCAGAGACGACTTCCCTGTCGTTGACCGCGCCGTAGTGCGAATGCCATGCCGGCGAGGCCGGCGAGCGCCAGCAGGCCGAGCGCGCGATGCGTCGCGAGCCAGAGCTCGACGCTGACCGGCCGCGACTCGCCGTCGAAGCGGCCGTGCGCGCCGCGGTCGCCTTGCACCGGCTGGAAAAGGTTGTCGATTCGGTCGGGTGCGACCGGCGTCGGCGACATCTGCGACGAGTATCCGAAGCGCGCAAGGTAATGATCGAGCAGTCCCGGCACGAACTTGTCGAGCCAGATCGCCTTCGTCGTCGGGCCGCCGACGAAGAGCTCGCGGCGCCGATGATGCGCCGCGAACACGATCGCCTCGGCAGCGACCTCCGGCTGGAAGACCGGGGGCACCGGACGCGGCGTGCGCGGCATCCGTGTTCGGCACCAGTCGAATTGCGGCGTGTTGAGCGCCGGCATCTGCACCATCGTCACGTGCACGCGGCTGCGATCGTGCAGCAACTCGCTTCGCAGCGCGTCGGTGAAGCCGCGAATCGCGAACTTCGCGCCGCAATACGGCGCCTGCAGCGGAATCGCGCGGTACGCGAGCGCGGAGCCGACCTGCACGATCGTGCCGCGATTGCGCGGACGCATGCGGCGAAGCGCGGCGAGCGTTCCGTTCACCGTGCCGAGATACGTGACCTCGGTCACGCGGCGCACCTCGTCGGCCTCGAGCTCGGCTACCGGCGACACCACCGTCACCATCGCGTTGTTGACCCAGACGTCGATGGGGCCCAGACGATCCTCGATCATCGCGGCTGCGCTTTCGACCTCGGCCGGCCGCGCGACATCGGCGACGCACATCACCGCCTTGCCGCCGAGCGCCTCGATATCGTCGCAGGTCGCCTGCAATGCCGTGGCATCGCGGGCGATCACGCCGACGCGTGCGCCGCGGCGCGCGAACGCGCGTGCCGCTGCTCGACCGACGCCTGCGCTGGCGCCGGTGACGACGACCACTTCGTCAGCACGCCGCCGCATGCGGCGCGCGCGCCGCGTGTCGTCGATCCCGTTCATCGTCGGGCAGCTTTCGCCGGGTCGATCTCGATCAGCGCGAGCCCCGATTCGGGATCGAACCGGCGTCGCAAATGGGCGGGCGATTCGATCAGCATCACCTCGAGCGTCGGCCGCACGCGCGCCTCGAGCAAATGTCCGCCGTGCGCGCTTCCGTCGCGCTTGCCGACGACGACGTGCGCGTGGATCTTCGGCGCATCGCCTTCGAGCGCGACATCGCCGACGAGCGACAACACCTCGACCTGCTCGCGCAGCGGAATCTTCTCGTATTGCTTAGACGACCAGTCGAAATAGCCGAGCGTCGCGTCGCGGAATGCGCCGATCGCGGTGAATCGCGCCGCACCGAGCTGTTCCCTGCGCGCGAATTCGGTCAGCGACGACACGACCTCGTCGCCGGTCGCGAACACCAGTGCCCACGTTCGCTCGCCGCCACCGCCGATCGCCTTTGCGCGCATGTCGCTTCCCTCGTCAATGCGAGACCGCGTGGTTCGTGACCTCTCGGGCCGCCGGCGCAGCCACCTGCTCCGGCGCAGTGCCGGCGAGGGCCATCCGGACGACTTCGGCAAGATGCAGCGCGTGGCGATCGGTGCATTGCTCGATCTGCTCCCGACAGCTGTAGCCGTCGGCGATCACCAGGCAGTCGGCCGCGGCGTCGCGCACTGCCGGCAACAGCACGAGCTCGCCGATCGCAACCGACACGGCGGCCTTGTCGCGCTCGAACCCGAACGAGCCCGCCATGCCGCAGCAGCCCGAATCGAGCAGCGTGTAGTCGACGCCGACCTTGCGCAGCAGCGCTTCGTCGCCGCTCATGCCCATGATCGCCTTCTGGTGGCAATGCCCGTGCACGATCGCGCTTCGCGCGAGTCTCGGCGGCGAAAAGCGCGGCGCGCGTTGCGCGAGGAACTCGCCGAGCAGAAACGTCTGCGCGGAGAGCCGCTTCGCGACTTCGTCGCCGGGAAAGAGATTCGTCATCTCGTCGCGGAATACGGCGGCGCACGCGGGCTCGAGCACGACGAAGGGGATGCCGGCGTCGATCTGCGATTCGAAGCGCTCGAGGATGCGGCGCAGGTAACGCTCGGCATCGCGCAGCATGCCCCAGTCGTAGAGCGGGCGCCCGCAGCAGACGGGAGACGACGGAACGCTGACCGCGAAGCCCGCCGCCTCGAGCACGTCGACGGCGGCAAGCGCGGTTTCCGGATGGAAGTAGTTGTTGAACGTATCGGGCCACAGCATGACGGTCGCGTCGCTCTTGCGCGGCGGTGCGGAACGGCGCGCGAACCGGTGCTGGAACGATTCGTCCGCGAAACGCGGCAGGCGGCGCGTCGGCGCGACGTTCGCGGCCCACTTGGCGATGCTGCCGGACCACGATGCCTGCATCAGCCTGTTGACGAGACCGGGCATGTGCGAGGCGAGTCGCGCCCATCGATCGATGTGGCTGAACGCGTACGCCGAGCGCGGGCGCAATCGTCCCGCGTAGTAATGCGCGAGGAACTCGGCCTTGTACGTCGCCATGTCGACGTGCACCGGGCAGTCGCCCTTGCATCCCTTGCACGCGAGGCAGAGGTCGAGCGACTCCTTGACGTTCTCGTCGCGGAAGCCGTGCGTCAGCGCGTCGCCGCGAAGCATCTCGAAGAGCAGCCGCGCGCGGCCGCGCGTCGAATGCTTCTCCTCCATCGTCACGCGGTAGCTCGGGCACATCGTCTGGTGATGATGCTGCCGGCAGTTGCCGACGCCGACGCAGCGCAGCGCGGCGCGGCTGAAGACGCCCGCGTCCTTCGGATACTTGAAGAACGTCACCGGCTGCTTCGGCGCGTACGTGTCGCCGAGGCGCAGGTTCTGCGTCGGCAGGTACGGGTCGACAACCTTGCCCGGATTCATCTTGCCGCGCGGATCGAAGATCGCCTTGAACTCGCCGAATGCGCGAACCAGCGTGGGCCCGAACATCTTCGGCAGGAATTCCGCTTTCGACTGTCCGTCGCCGTGCTCACCGGAAATCGAGCCGCCATAGCGGACGACGAGGCTCGACGCGTCGTCGAGGAACGCGTGGAATTTCTCGATGCCCGCATGCGTCTCGAGGTCGAAATCGATGCGCGTGTGCACGCAACCCTGGCCGAAATGGCCGTACAGGTCCCCTGCATAGTCGTAGCGATCGAGAAGCTTGCGAAAGTCGCGCAGGTAATCGCCGAGACGCGCAGGCGGAACCGCCGCGTCCTCCCAGCCTTCCCACGTGATCGCCTTGTTCGGCACGTGCGCAGTGGCGCCGAGGCCGGCTTCGCGCACCGTCCAGATCATCCTTTCCTGCGCGGGATCGTCGAAGAGCTTCAGCGTCGGCGGATTCGCCGCCCTGGCCACCACTTCCATGCACGCACGCGCCTTCGCGTGCGAATCCTGGCGATCGCGTCCGCCGAACTCGGCGAGGAGCCACCCGCCACCCTTCGGCAGCAACTCGACGTCGTCGGGATGCAGGCCGACCGCCTTCATGTCGCCGACCAGCTTGTCGTCGATGCCCTCGAGGCCGATCGGCCCGTGCTTCAGGATCTCGGGAATGTGGTCGCCCGCGCTGTAGACGTCGGGATAGCCGAGCACGAGCAGCGAGCGTCCCGGCGGACTGTCGACGAGCCGCAGCTTCGCGCCAAGCACGACGACGCACGTGCCCTCGGTGCCCACGAGTGCGCGCGCGACGTCGAAGCCGTTCTCCGGCAGCAGATGGGTGAGCCCGTAGCCCGAGACGCAGCGTGGGATGTCGGGAAAGCGGATGCGGATCTCGTCGGCGTAGCGATCGCGCAGCGCATAGAGGCGGCGGTAAATTTCAGCGACGCTGTCGTTGCCGGCGAGCACCCGCGTGCGCTCGTCGTCGTCGAGCTTCTTCGCGGTGAAGCGGACGCCTTCGTAGGTCAGCACGTCGAGCTCGAAGACGTTGTCGACGGTCTTGCCTCCCATCACCGAATGCACGCCGCACGAATTGTTGCCGATCATGCCGCCGAGCGTGTTGTGGCTGTGCGTCGACGGGTCGGGTGCGAACGTCAGGTGATGCTGCTCGGCCGCGTCGCGCAGCGTGTCGAGGACACAGCCGGGCTCGACGTAGGCGGTCTTGCGCTGCGGATCGAGCTCGACGATGCGATTCAGGTACTTGGAGAAATCGATCACGACGGCCACGTTGCAGCATTGCCCGCAAAGGCTCGTGCCGCCGCCGCGCGACAGGATCGGCGCGCCATGGCGACGACACGCGGCGACCGCCGCGATCACCGCGTCGACCGAGCGTGGAATCACGACGCCGATCGGCACCTGCCGGTAATTGGAGCCGTCGGTCGCATACAACGCGCGGCTGCCGATGTCGAAGCGCACCTCGCCGTCGACCGTCGCGACGAGATCGCGCTCGAGCGCCCGGTAATCCCGGGCCGGGGCGCGCACGTGCGATTCGGTGCGTGTGACGTCGTTCATGCCCTGCACCGCGGATCGTTCATACCTGGTATTTCCGCGCGTCGGCGGTCTTGAACGCGAGGCCGAAACCCGCCCGATCGTTCGCCGGAATCAGCTTGCCGTCGACCGGCTGCAGCACACCGTCGAAGAGCATCCGCTCGATTCGCACGTGATCGTGGAAATATTCGAGATGCACCGCATCGACGGCGCAGCACGGATGCGCATGGATCGACGGCGCGCAGTGACTCGACAGCGGCAGATGAAACGATTGCGCGACCGTCGCCGCACGCACGAACCCGGTGATGCCGGCGCAGCGCGTTGCATCGGCCTGCAGCACGTCGACGGCGCCCGCTTCGCACATCCGGCGAAAATAGACGAGGTCGTAGCCGTATTCGCCGGCCGTGATGTCGATCGGCGCCGGTGCGCGGTCGCGTATGAGGCGCAGGCCCTCGAGATCGTCGCTCGGCACCGGCTCCTCGAACCAGGTGACGCCGCAGTCGACGAACGCATCGGCGAATCGCAGCGCCTGCTTGCGCGTGTACGCGCCGTTGGCGTCGACGAAAAGCGCCGTGTCGGGACCGATCGCCTCGCGCGCCGCCTGCACGCGCGCGAAGTCGGCGGACGGCTCGCGTCCGATCTTCATCTTCACCATGCGGATGCCCGACTGCGTCCAGCCGCCGAGTTGCTGCTGCAGCCGCTCGACCGTGTACGACGTGAAGCCCCCGCTGCCGTAGACGGGAATCGCGTCGCGCGCGGCGCCGAGCAGATGCACGAGCGGCACGTCGAGAAGCCGCGCCTTCAGATCCCACAGTGCGTTGTCGACCGCGGCGATCGCCATCGACGAAATGCCGGGGCGGCCGAGGTTGCGGATCGCCGCAACCATCGCGCTCCAGGCGCCCGCGATGTCGAACGCATCGCGGCCCTGCGCGACGGCGGCGAGCGTGTCGGCGATCAAGGTAGCCGTCGCGCGATTCGCGTAGCTGAAGCCGATTCCGGTGACGCCGCCCCCGCTCGCCCGCACGAGCACCAGGGTCGTCGCGTGCCACTCGAGCGTCCCGTCGGACTCGGGGGCGTCGGTCGGTATCGTGTACGCGGAGACTTCGATCCGCTCGATCGGGACGCCGCGTTTCATCGCCGTTCCACCACTCGAATCAGGCGAAGAGCTCCTTGACCGACGCGCGAATGACGCCCGTCAGGTTCGGATCTCCCTTCGCGAGCGATTCGGCGAAGCGCCGTGCCTGCTTGAAGGTCACGTGCGGCGGCAACGGCGGCACGTCGGGATCGGTGTAGATGTTGAGCACGGTGGGGCGATCGCTCGCGAGCGCCTCTTCCCACGCGCGTCCGACATCTTCGGGACGATCGACGCGGATGCCACGCAGTCCGGCATCCTCGGCATAGCGCGCATACGGATAGTCGGGTATGTCCTGCGACGCGTCGTACTTCGGATCGCCATCCATCACGCGCTGTTCCCACGTGACCTGGTTCAGGTCGCGGTTGTTCAGCACCATGATCACGAGACGCGGGTCGGACCAGCGCTTCCAGTACTTGCCGATCGTCAGCACCTCGTTCATGCCGTTCATCTGGAACGCGCCGTCGCCGACCATCGCGATGACCGGGCGATCGGGATGCGCGAACTTGGCCGCGATCGCATACGGCACGCCGGGACCCATCGTCGCGAGGCCGCCGGACAGCGACGCCATCATGCCCTGACGGATCTTCAGGTCGCGCGCATACCAGTTCGCCGAGGATCCCGAGTCGCAGGTGAGAATGACGTTGTCGGGAAGGCGCGGCGACAATTCCCAGAACACCCGCTGCGGATTGATCGGATGCGCGTCCTCCATCGCCCGCTCCTCGAGCGTCTTCCACCAGTCGGCAACCTCCTTCTCGATCCGCTCGCGCCAGTCGCGATCCTGCTTGCGTTTCAGGAGCGGCCGCAGCAGGCGCAGCGTCGCCGCGCTGTCGCCGACGAGGTTCACCTCCATCGGATAGCGAATCGAGACGATCCGCGCATCGATGTCGATCTGCACGCCCCGCGCCTGCCCTTCCTTCGGCAGGAATTCCGAGTACGGGAAGTTCGAGCCGACCATCAGCAGCGTGTCGCAGTCCATCATCATCCGGTACGATGGCTTCGTGCCGAGAAGCCCGATCGAGCCGGTGACGAACGGAAGGTTGTCGGGGAGCGCCGCCTTGCCCAGCAGCGCCTTCGCGATGCCGGCGCCGAGCACGTCGGCGACGTCGAGCACTTCGGCCGTGGCGTTCAACGCGCCCGCACCGACGAGCATCGCGACCTTTTTCCCGGCGTTCAGCGCGTCGGCGGCGCGCTGCAACTCGTGCTCGTCGGGAATCGGACGCGCAATCGCGTAACCGATACCCGAGTGGATCGTGTTGTGCGCACGTGCGGGCTTCTCGTAGGGCATCTCCTGCAGGTCGTTCGGCACGATGACGCACGTCGGCGCGCGCTCGGCGCGCGCGATCCGAATGGCGCGGTCGATGATGTGACGCATCGCCTCGGGCGACATCACGACTTCGACGTACTCGCTCGCGACGTCCTTGAAGAGCGTCGTCAGGTCGACTTCCTGCTGGTAACTGCCGCCGATGGCCGTGCGCGCGGACTGCCCGACGATCGCGACGACCGGCTGATGATCGAGCTTCGCATCGTAGAGCCCGTTCAGCAAATGAATCGCGCCGGGACCCGACGTCGCGAGGCACACGCCGACCTCGCCGGTGAACTTCGCGTGGCCGCATGCCATGAACGCGGCCATCTCCTCGTGGCGAACCTGGATGAACTCGAAATCCTCGTCGCTGCGATTGAGCGCACCGAGAATGCCGTTGATGCCGTCGCCCGGGAAGCCGTAGATGCGCCGGATGCCCCATTCGGCGAGGCGTGAAACGAGGAAATCACCGACCGTGTCGCTCATCGTTCGCTCCCAGGAAGACGTGCGGGCGCGAAGCTGTCGTACCCGGCTCCGATTGGAGCGCCGCGCGGCCGACCGAGTTCAACCCGGCCGCGAATTGCAAGAGTTACAACGTCAGCCGGCGACGCGCGTCGCGTCCTCGAGCAACGAGGTATCTGCGTCGGCGAGGCGTACCGCATCCGAAAGCATCTGCCGGAAGCGGCGTCCGCCGCGCACGCCGTGATAGAGGCCGAGGACGTGCCGCGCGATCGCGCGCAGTGTCGTCCCCTGTGCGAGCGCACGCTTTGCATACGGAATCAGCGCCTCGACGACTTCCGCGCGCGACTGTACGGCAGCCGGCTCTCCGAAGATCCGTGTATCGACGGCGGCAAGCAGCCATGGATCGTGGTACGCCGCGCGTCCCAGCATCACGCCGTCGACGTGCGCGAGCTCGAGCTCGATCGCGTCGAAGTCGACGATGCCGCCGTTCAGCACGAACGCCAGTTGCGGAAAATCTGTTTTCAGCCGACGCACGAATGCGTAGCGCAGCGGCGGCACCTCGCGGTTCTCCTTCGGCGAAAGGCCCTTGAGGACCGCGTTTCGCGCGTGCACGATGAACACGTCGCATCCTGCACGCGAAACCGCGCCGACGAAATCGCGCACGAAGCCGTAGTCCTCGTTCGCATCGAGTCCGATCCGATGCTTGACCGTCACCGGCAGCTGCACGGCATCGCGCATCGCGCGCACGCATTCGGCGACGAGCGCCGGCTCCGCCATCAGGCAGGCGCCGAAGCTGCCGGTCTGTACGCGCTCGGACGGGCAGCCGCAGTTCAGGTTGATCTCGTCGTAACCCCAGCGCTCGCCAAGCCGCGCCGCGTCCGCGAGTTCGCGCGGATCGCTGCCGCCCAATTGCAGCGCGACCGGATGCTCGGCCGGGTCGAAGTCGAGATGCCGCGGCACGTCGCCGTGCATGAGCGCAGGCGCGGTGATCATCTCGGTGTAGAGGCGCGCGCGCCGCGAGAGCAGCCGGAAGAAATAGCGGCAATGCCGATCGGTCCAGTCCATCATCGGCGCCGTGCAGAACGTGTGCGTGTGGCGGCTCATCGAAGCAGCGTCGCGGAAGCGAACGTGCGACGTCGACAGGTGCGTGCGATCTTACGCGCGGCAGCGCCCCTCGATCGCGGCAAACGGCTAAGATGGCGGTCCCCGCCCCCGCACGGCGCACTCGACGCGCACCGATTCCATGGACCTCATCGACGAGCAGGCGCAAAGGCCGAGCAACGGCGATGCCGTCGTCGACGTCGCGTCGAGCGGCCTCGCCTTTCTCGCGCGCGGCGGCGAGATGGGACGGCGCATGCGCGCGTTCGATTGGACCACGACGCCGCTCGGTCCGCCGCAAGCCTGGCCGCAAAGCCTGAAGACCGTCGTGCGCATCCTGCTCGATTCGCGCTATGCGATGTGGATGCTGTGGGGTCCGCAGCTCACGTTCTTCTGCAACGATGCGTACCTGCCGACCGTCGGCATCAAGCGCGGCTGGGTGCTCGGCGCGCGGTCCGACAAGGTATGGGCCGAGATCTGGCCCGACATCGGGCCGCGGATCGCGCACGTGCTCACGAAAGGCGAGGCGACGTGGGACCAGGGCCTGCTGCTCTTTCTCGAGCGCAGCGGCTATCCCGAGGAGACGTATCACACGTTCTCGTACAGTCCGCTCTACGACGACGGGGGCGCGATCGCCGGCATGCTGTGCGTCGTCACCGAAGACACCGAGCGCGTGATCAGCGAGCGGCGCATCGCGCTGCTCGGCGCGCTCGGCACGGATCTCGCGGCGACCCATTCCGAGCGCGAAGTATTCGCCGCCGCCGCGCGACACATCGCGCGCGACGTTCCCGACCTGCCCTGCGCGCTCGTCTACGTGCGCGAGTCAGGGAGCGCCCACTGCGTCCTGCGTACCGGATTCGACACAACGCACCCGGCCGCAGCCGATCGCGCCGACGAAAGCCCGTGGCCGATCGACGAGGTGCTCGCGAGCGGCAGGGAACGGCTGCTCGATCTCGACGAACGCTTCGGCAATCTGCCGCGCGGGCTTTGGCCCGATCAGCCGCGCCAGGCACTGCTCCTGCCGATCCAGCAAGCGGGCCACAACGAGGCGGCCGGCGTCGTCATTGCATGCCTCAATCGCTATCGCGCGCTCGACGACGCGTATCGGCGCTTTCTCGAGCTTCTCGCCGGGCAGATCGGTTCGGCGCTTGCGAATGCGAGAAGCCATGCCGAGGAACGCAAGCGCGCCGAGGCGCTCGCCGAGATCGACCGCGCGAAAACCGCGTTCTTCTCGAACGTGAGCCACGAGTTCCGCACGCCACTCACGCTGATGATGGGCCCGCTCGAGGACACGCTGCGCGCCGGCGGACTCGACGCCGAACTGCGCGACAGCCTCGCCGTCGCGCACCGCAACAGCCTGCGGCTTCTGAAGCTCGTCAATTCGCTGCTCGACTTCTCGCGCATCGAAGCCGGCCGGCTGCAGGCGCATTTCGCGCCAACCGATGTGGCCGCGCTGACCGCCGAGCTCGCGAGCGTGTTCCGTTCCGCGATCGAGCGCAGCGGCCTGTCGCTCACCGTTGCGTGCACGCCGGTCGCCGACGCCTACGTCGACCGCGACATGTGGGAGAAGATCGTCTTCAACCTCCTGTCCAATGCGTTGAAGCATACGCAGCGCGGCGAAGTCGCCGTGCGCGTCGCATCGGTCGGCGATCGATTCGAGTTGAGCGTCGCGGACACCGGGACCGGCATTCCGGAGGAGGCGCTGACGCAGGTCTTCGACCGGTTCTATCGGGTGCCCAATGCGCGGGCGCGCACGCACGAAGGCGCGGGCATCGGGCTTGCACTGGTGCAGGAGTTCGTGAACGTGCACGGTGGCAGCGTGCGCGTCGCCAGCACGATCGACGTCGGCACGACCTTCACGGTGACCATCCCGCGCGGTCGCTCGCACCTCCCCGACGAGCGCACGTCGGCGACGCCGCTTCCGCTCGCCGGTCCACGGCATGCGGGCGCCTTCGTCGAGGAGGCGCTTTCGTGGCAACCCGACGCGATCGCGCGCCACGACGACGCAGCGCCGCCTCCCGGCGCGGACACCGTGCTGCTCGTCGACGACAACGCCGACATGCGCGAGTACGTGCGCATGCTGCTTTCGACTCGCTTTCGCGTCCGCACCGCGGCCGACGGCGTCGAGGCGCTCGCCGAAATCGAGCGCGCGCGTCCCGATCTCGTGCTGAGCGACGTGATGATGCCGAGGCTCGATGGTTTCGGACTGTTGAAGGCCATCCGCGCCGATCCCGCGCTGCACGAATTGCCGGTCGTGTTCCTGTCGGCGCGCGCCGGCGAGGAAGCGCGCATCGAAGGCATCGACGCGGGCGTCGACGATTACCTCGTGAAGCCGTTCTCGGCGCGCGAGCTGCACGCGCGCGTCGCCAACACGCTCGCCATGGCGAAGGCACGGCGCGAATATCTGCACGCGACGCGTGCCGGCGAAGCGCGGCGCCGTTTCCTGCTCGACTTCGCCGACGCGTTGCGCGCAGCGAGCAGTGCCGAGGAGGTGATCGCGGCCGCGGTCGCGCGGGTCGGCCGCGAGCTCGCGACGACCCACGCCGGCTATGTCGAAGTCGAGCCGGGCGGACGCAGTTTTCGCATCGTCGCCGAATGGCGGGCGGACGGCGCGAGAGGTCGTGACGGCGAGCGCCTTCCGATCGACCGTTTCGGCGAGGAGGAGACGCGCCGCGCCGGCCTGCCCATCGTCGTCGAGGATACGCGCGCGCATCCGCATGCCGACGCCTGGTTCGCCGAGGGTGCGGGCGCGGTGCTGACCGTACCCTGCATCACGTCGGGGCGCAGTCCGGCGGCGCTGTGGGTGACGGTTCCCGGCCCGCGCGCATGGCATGGCGACGAGATCGCGCTGTTGCGCGAGGCGAGCGAGCGCCTCTGGGCGGAGCTCGGGCGTGCGCGTGCCGAAGGCGCGCTGCGCGAAAGCGAGGAACGGTTTCGCACGATGGCCGACAGCTCGCCACTGCTCGTCTGGGTGCTCGACCCGAAGGGACGCGCGATTTTCACGAATCGCGCCTGTCACGAATTCTTCGAGGCTTTGCCGGAGCGGATGGGACTGGAAGGCTGGCATCGCTATCTGCATCCCGACGATCGCGAGGATTTCACGAGCGAAATCGCGACCGCGCTGACCGGTCAACGCCCGTTCAGCGTCATGGCGCGCGTGCGGCGCAGCGACGGCGCATGGCGCTGGGTGCAGTCGATCGGCGCGCCGCGCTTCGCCGAAGACGGCCGTTTCCTCGGTGCGGTCGGCAGCAGCCCCGACGTGACCGAGCTGATCGAAGCCTCCGACGCGCTGCGCGACGCCGACCGGCGCAAGGACGAGTTCCTCGCGACGCTCGCGCACGAGCTGCGCAACCCGCTCGCGCCGATCCGCCAGGCGGCGCGGCTTTCGCGCTCCCCTGACGCGAGCGACGCCCAGCGCAGCTGGAGCCAGGAAGTGATCGAGCGGCAGGTGAAGCACATGGCGCTGCTTCTCGACGATCTGCTCGACGTGTCGCGGATCACGCGCGGCAAGCTCGAGCTGCGCCGCGAGCGCGTCGAGCTGCATTCGGTGATCGCGATGGCACTGGAGACTGCGCGCCCGCTGATCGACGATCGCCGCCAGGTCGTCACGCAGCGCCTTCCTGCGGCGCCGCTCTGGCTCGATGCCGATCCGATGCGCCTTGCCCAGGTGCTCGCCAACCTGCTCACCAATGCGGCGAAATATTCCGAGCCGGGCGGTGTCATCGAACTCGCGGCCACGCGCGGAATCGACGAGCTTTCGATCGACGTCGTCGACAACGGCATCGGCATCGAGCCGTCGCTTCTGCCGCGCGTATTCGAGATGTTCTCGCAAATGCAGGGTTCGCTCGACCGCGCCGAAGGGGGCCTCGGCATCGGCCTCGCCCTCGTGAAGGGCCTGGTCGAGCTGCACGGCGGCCGAGTCGACGCGCATAGCGAGGGCCCCGGACGCGGCGCCCGGTTCACCGTGCGCCTGCCGCTTCCCGACGGCGGTGCGGACGCCATGCAAAGCGACGACGCGGCGACGCCGGTGAAAACGACGCGTACCGGCCGCATTCTCGTCGCCGATGACAACCGCGACGCGGCATCCAGCCTCGCCACGTTGCTGCGGCTCGACGGCCACGACGTTCGGGTCGCGAACGACGGCGCACAGGCGCTCGCCGCGGCGGAAGCGTTCGTCCCGCAGATCGCGCTGCTCGACATCGGCATGCCGAAGCGCAACGGCTACGAAGTCGCGCGGGCGATTCGCACCTCGCCATGGGGCGCATCGATGGTGCTCGTTGCCGTGACCGGCTGGGGCCAGAGCGAAGACAAGCGACGCGCGAAGGAAGCAGGCTTCGACCACCATTTCACGAAGCCGCTCGACCTCGACGTGCTGGCCGCCTTCGTGAGCGATGCGCTCGCACGCCCGCCCGCCGATTGACTCGTCGGCAATGAACGTTGGCGGCCCGCCTCGAGGTGCGAATTGCGCCCCCCACGGGGCAGCGAAGTGGCGAAGCCACGAGCGTGGGGGGCCATGAGCACCGAAGGGCCGCCCCGAGGCGCGAATTGCGCCCCCTGCGGGGGCAGCGAAGTGACGAAGTCACGAGCGTGGGGGGCCGTCATCGGCGTCGCCTACGTCGCGCTGTACGTCGCGCTCGACTGGGTGAGCTTCATCGATCCGGTCGCCGCCTTCGCGATCACGCCGTGGAATCCGCCGCCCGGGCTGTCGATCGCGTTCCTGCTTCGCCGCGGCGTCCGCCAGGGTCCCTGGTTGTTCGTCGCGGCGTTCGCCGCTGAATTCCTCGTCCGCGGCGCACCGGCACCGCTGCCGGTGCTCGTTGCGGCGTCGCTGCTGCTCGCCGTTTCGTACACGGTCGTGAGCGCGCTGCTTGTGCGTGTGCTGCGCATCGATCCCGATCTTGCGACGCTGCGCGACGCGTCGGCGTTCATCGTGACCGCCGTGGTCGCCTGCGGGGTGATCGGGCTCTCGTTCGTTGCGCTCTTCGCCGGCAGCGGCCTGCTGCCGCCCGGCGAATTCCGGCGCAGCGTGATGCAGTTCTGGATCGGCGACCTGATCGGCGTCGTCGTCACCGCGCCGGTGCTGCTCGTCGCGACACGGCGGCCGCGCGTGCGGATCTCGATCGGCGTCGAAGGCCTCGCACAACTCGCCGCGATCGCGGCTGCGCTGTGGGTCGTGTTCGGATCCGGTCTTCCCGATGCGACGACGCTCTTCTACGTGCTGTTCCTGCCGATCGTCTGGATCGCGATGCGCCGCGGAATCGAAGGCGCTGTGTTCGGCACGCTCGCGGTGCAGCTCGGATTGATCGTTGCGGTCGAGGTGACCGGGCAGCAGCGCGGCGCCGTGATCGAGTTCCAGTTCCTGATGCTCGCGATCGCGATCACGGCGCTGCTGCTCGGCGCCGCGGTGTCCGAGCGGCGGGCGATCGAGCGCGCATTGCGCGAAAAGCAGGCGACGCTCGACCGCAGCCTGCGGCTCGCTGCCGCGAGCGAGCTCGCCTCCGCGCTTGCCCACGAATTGAACCAGCCGCTGTCCGCGATCGGCACGTATTTGCGCGCGTGCCAGCTGATGCTCGAACGCTCGGGTGCCGCTGAAGGCGATCTCCGCGCGACGATGGACAAGGTCGTCGCCGAGGTGAATCGGGCCGGAAGCGTCGTACGCCGACTGCGCGACTTCTTTCGCTCGGGCTCCGTGGAACTGGAAACCATCGCCCCCGCCGTGCTGATCGAGGAAGCGTGCGCGGCGGTGCAGGAACGCGCGAATCGCCATCGCGTCGCGGTCGAGCAATCGGCTCGCAACCTTCCCGACGTGCGCGTCGACCGCGTGCAGATCGAGGCGGTGCTCGCGAATCTGCTGGGCAACGCGATCGATGCGCTGCAGCGGCGCGCCGGCGAGCGCGCATTGCGCATCGACGCGTCGCGCGACCGGCCCGGCTTCGTGCGCATCGCAGTTCAGGACAACGGACCGGGCGTCGAGCCCGAAGTCGCGCAGTCGCTGTTCGACCCGTTCGTCACGACGAAGCCGAAAGGCATGGGGCTCGGGCTCGCGATCAGCCGCTCGATCGTCGATGCGCACGGTGGAAAGCTCTGGCACGAAGCGCGCGCCCCGGGCAGCGCTTTCTGCTTCACCGTTCGCAGCGCATGACGGCGGTGGCACACCGGGCACTCGTTGCAATCGTCGACGACGACGAGGCGGTGCGCGATTCGCTCGCGCTGCTTTTGCGCCTGCACGGGTTCGACGTGCACGCCTTCGCATCCGGCGAGCAATTCCTCGACTGGGCCGGCCGGCAGTTCGTCGACTGCGTGCTGCTCGACCTGCGGATGGGCGCGATGTCGGGACTCGACGTGCAGGCCGCCCTCGCGTCGCGCGGGTTCGACTACCCGATCGTCGTCGTCACCGCGCACGGCGACGTCGCGACGACGCGTGCGGCGCTGAAGGCCGGCGCGTTCGACTTCATCGAGAAGCCGTTCGACGACGACGTGCTGCTGCGCGTGATCCGCGCCGCGAGCGAGGCGAGCGAGCGCAAGCGCGCACAAAGCGAGCGCCATGCACGCTTTGCGCAAAGCCTCGCCCGGTTGACGCCCCGCGAGCGCGAGGTGCTCGACCACGTGCTCGCGGCGCGCCACAACCGCGAGATCGCGGTGCTGCTCGGCATCAGTCCGCGCACCGTCGAGGTGTACAAGGCGCGGATCATGGACAAGCTCGACGTCGATCGGCTTCCCGACCTGATCCGCCTCGCGCTCGAGATGGGGCTCGGTCAGTAGAACCA
This sequence comes from Casimicrobiaceae bacterium, assembly GCA_035605875.1. Lineage (GTDB taxonomy): Bacteria > Pseudomonadota > Gammaproteobacteria > Burkholderiales > Casimicrobiaceae > VBCG01. The sequence goes on along the minus strand of DATNGN010000057.1, from coordinate 36,590 downwards.
GCTGCCGGTAACGAAAGACCGCCTGCGCGCGGCCGACGTCGCCGTTGCGTCGCCCTACGGGATTCGCGTAAGGGCTCGCCGTCTTTTGCCGGCCCCTGCCGCGTCCTAACCTCGGACGCGTCATCCACACTTTTCGGGCACGGTAGCTGCCCCCGATGCCATGGCACGCGTACTGATTCCGTTCACCCATCGTTCGAGCGGCGAGCGCGCCGTTCGAAGGCTGCTCGCGCGGCCGCGCGAGCCGTCGCTTCGGGTCGAGCTGCTCGCGATCGTCGAGCCGCTGACGTCCGGCAACGTGCCGCTGTTCGTATCGCGCGAGCGGGCGAAGGCGCAGGCGACGGCCGCGGCGCAGCACTGGCTCTTCGAGCTCGGCGCGTTGCTCGACGCCGCGAACGTGGCGCGCCGGCTGCGTGTCGCGACCGGGCGCCTGCGCGACATCCTGCAGGCCGAACGCGGGCGCCGCGATATCGACGAGGTACTGCTCGGCACCCGTGCCCGCAACCCGTTGCGCCGCCTTCGCCGCCGTAGCGGCGCGCACGCGATGGCCCGCCCGCTCGTGAGCCTCTCGTAGTCGACGCTTCGCGGATGAACGGCGCCGCGTTGTCGCCGCTGTGGACGGTTCCGTTCGCCGGAGTGCTGTTGTCGATCGCCTTGATCCCGGTCACGGCACCTGGTTTCTGGCATCGGCACTTCGGCAAGACGACTGCGTTCTGGATCGCGGCGTTCCTCGTCCCGTTCACGGTCTACTACGGGCCTTCGGCCGCCGCGCACGAGCTCGTGCATGCGCTGCTCGTCGAATACGTTCCATTCATCGTCCTGCTGTTCGCGCTGTTCACCGTCTCCGGCGGCATTCACGTGCGCGGCAACCTTCACGGCTCGGCGTCGCTCAATACGCGCCTTCTCGCGCTCGGCACGCTGCTCGCCAGCGTGATGGGCACCACCGGCGCCGCGATGCTGCTGATCCGGCCGCTCCTTCGGGCGAACGACGATCGGCGCCATCGTGCGCACGTCGTCGTGTTCTTCATCTTCCTGGTGGCCAACGTCGGCGGCGCATTGACGCCGCTCGGCGATCCGCCGCTATTCCTCGGTTTCCTGAAGGGGGTCGATTTCTTCTGGACGACGCGTGCAATGCTGCTGCCGACGCTGACGGCGAGCGGCCTTCTGCTCGTTCTGTTCTACGTCATCGATCGTTGGTGCTGGAGGAGAGAGACGGAAGAACGGCCGGCGAGGCGTGATCCGACGCCCGACCGGCCGCTCGCCGTGGACGGCAAGGTCAACTTCGTGCTGCTCGCCGGCGTCGTGGCGCTCGTGCTCGTCTCCGGTGTGTGGAAGCCCGACCGCAGCGTCGTGATCTACGGGACGACGGTCGAGCTCTCGAGCGTCGTGCGCGACGTCGGCCTGCTCGCCATCGCATGGGCGTCGCTGCGCCTCACGCCGCCGCGCATTCGCCACGCGAACGAGTTCGACTTCGGGCCCATCGTCGAGGTGGCGAAGCTCTTCGCCGGCATCTTCGTGACGATCGCGCCGGCGATCGCGATGCTGCGCGCCGGCCGCGACGGATTGCTGGCGCCACTGTTCGCGCTGATGACGCATGCCGACGGCACGCCCAACGACGCGCTGTACTTCTGGATGACCGGCGCGCTGTCGTCGTTCCTCGACAACGCGCCGACCTATCTCGTGTTCTTCACCCTCGCAGGCGGCGATGCCGCGCAACTTGCGGGGCCGCTCGCATCCACGCTCGTGGCGCTGTCGGCGGGCGCCGTGTTCATGGGCGCGAACACGTACATCGGCAACGCGCCGAATTTCATGGTGAAGTCGATCGCCGAGGCGCGCGGCGTCAAAATGCCGAGCTTCTTCGGCTACCTCGGCTGGTCGCTGCTGGTCCTGATGCCGGTCTACGCGCTGCTGACGCTGCTGTTCTTCATCTGATCGGGTGCCGGGAACGCCGCCATCTCCGCCTGCATCCAATGGGCAGCCTACCGAAGATGCCAGGATGAGTGCCCTTTCCAAACCCCTCGAAGCGCTCGACGACGCCGCGCTGGTGCTGCGCGTCCAGCGCGCCGATGCGCAGGCGTTCGCGGCGCTGATGCGCCGCTACAACCGGCGCCTGTACCGCACCGCCCGCGCGATCCTCAAGGACGACGGCGCCGCCGAAGACGCGGTGCAGGAAGGCTATGTCGCCGCGTGGCGGCATATCGGCGAGTTCCGCGGCGACGCGCAGATCGCCACCTGGCTCACGCGCATCGTCGTCAACCAGGCGCTGCAGGCGCTGCGCCGGACGCGCCGCGAGCAGGTCGTCGTGCTGTTCGACGAGCCGCCCGCCGAGCGGAGCACCGACGATGCGAACCCCGACTCACTTGCCCCCGGGGCGCCGGAGAAAACGATGTTGCGCGCCGAGATGCGCCGCCTGATCGAACGCAAGATCGACGATCTGCCCGAAGCCTACCGCACGGTGTTCATGCTGCGCGAGGTCGAGGACATGACCGTCGAGGAAACGGCGGCGGCGCTCGGCATCCCGACCGCCACCGTCCGAAGCCGGCTGTTCCGCGCGAAGGCGCGGCTTCGCGAAGCGCTCGCCGAGGAGCTCGACACGGCGACGCAGGAGGTATTCGGCTTCGACGGCGAGCGCTGCGACCGCATCGTCGCGGCGGTCCTCGCCAGAATCGGCGGCGTGCATCCAACCGGCTGAAACGCCCGTAAGTCCCTTCGCAGTCCCACTCCACAGGAGCCACGATGAAAACAATGCCAATGGCGCTGGCGGCCGCCCTTTTCGCCGTCACTTTCGCTGCGCACGCACAGGGCGGGCCGAACGACGCGCAGATCGCCGCGATCGTCGTCACCGCGAACCAGGTCGACATCGATGCCGGCAAGCTCGCCGAGTCGAAGGCGAAGCACAAGGACGTCAAGGATTTCGGCCGGATGATGGTCAAGGACCACACCGGCGTCAACAACTCGGCGAAGGCGCTCGTCAAGAAGCTGCACGTCACGCCTGAAGACAACCCGACGGCCGAGAGCCTCAAGAAGGGCGGGCAGGAGAACGTCGCCCATCTGAAGACGCTCAAGGGCGATGCGTTCGACAAGGCGTACATCGACCACGAGGTCGACTACCACCAGCAGGTCATCGATGCGATGGACAAGACGCTGATCCCGAGCGCGCAGAACGCCGAGCTGAAGGGGCTGCTCGTCAAGGTACGGCCGGCGTTCGTCGCGCACCTCGACCACGCGAAGAAGCTGCAGGCCGAGTACGGGAAGTAACGTGCACGACTGCCGACGGGTTCCGCGTGCGGCGGCGCTGTTCGTCGCCGCCGCGCTGGCGCTCGCCGTCGCGAATGCCGAAGCCGCCGGCGCCGTGCACACGGTGACGATCGACGGCTTCGCATTCAAGCCGTCGACGATCACCGTCAAGCAGGGCGACACGATCGAGTGGCGCAACACCGATCCCGTTTCGCACACCGCCACCGCGAAGGAGGCGGGCCTCGATTCCGGCGAAATCCCGGCGAACGGAACGTATCGCTTCGTGGCCAAGAAGAAGGGCCACTTCGCCTATATCTGCACGCTGCACCCGATCATGAAAGGCGAGCTGGTCGTCGAGTGAACGCCGCACGACGCGCTGCGACGCGACAGACGCGCGCCCGCCCATAATCAAAGCTGCAGCGTCACAGCCGATGCGACATGTCGGCCAGTGCAAGCAGGCGCACGTCGCTTCGCGTTAGCAGCAGTACCTTGAAGAGCTCGCCCATCTCGGCGGGCGACAGAAGTTTCTGAACCGCGCTCGCCGCGCGCAGGTAGTCGACGCTCTCCGGCGCCCCTACATCGTGCAGCTGGTCGAGGATGCCGCAGCCGAGCAGGAACGACGCCTGCGTCGCGAATCCACCGACGTGCAATCCCGCGCGCGCACCGGCTTCGGCCATCGCCGTGAAGTCGACGTGGCTCGTGAGATCCGAAAGGCCCGGCCACAGGAACGGGTCGACATGCACGCGATGCCGATAGTGCCCGACCAGCGTGCCCGCGGTGCGTTGCGGGTGGTAATACTCGTGGCGCGGAAAGCCGTAGTCGACTGCGAGCAGCGCGCCTGACGCGATGCGCCGGCCGATCGTCGTCACCAGCGCTTCGGCGGCGGGATTCACTTCGCTTGCGTAGTCGCCTTCGGCGGGAAAGCGCTCGCGCGCGAGCGCCACGACGCGCGCGTCATCGAGCGCTCGCGCATCCCAGGCGAGCGCGCCGCCGTGCAATGCGACGCCGCGCTCGAGCCATTGACCGTTGCGCCGCTCGATGAGTCGCGGCGCAATGGCGTCCAACACCTCGTTCATGATGACTGCGCCATCGACGGATGGTGGCAGCCGCTCGATCCACTCGACACGATCGAGCATCGCCGGCGCCCGGGCGGCGATCGTCGCTCGCTGGGTCTCTCGGAGCTGCGGGCTCACTTCGAGGATCCGATACCGCGAGGGCGAGGCGTCGGGCGCATGCAGCAGCGACGCGGCGAGCGCACCGCTGCCGGCGCCGAGCTCGACGATCTCGCGCGGAGCGCTCGCGCTGAAGATCGCCGCGATCTGTCGTGCCATCGCGGCACCGTAGAGCGGCGAGAGCTCGGGGCCGGTCACGAAATCGCCGGCCGCACCGAATTTCCGCGCACCCGCAACGTAATAGCCGAGCGAAGGCGCGTACAGCACGATCTCCATGTAGCGCGCGAACGGAATGAAGCCGCCGGCGCGCTCGATCTCTTCACGAACGCGTTCGACGACGCGTGCGCTCTGCGCACGCGCGTCGGCGTCGGGAACCGGCAGTGGCGTCGCGCTCATCGGCGCTTCGCCCGAGCGGCGATTCGCACCCATGTGCCGTCTGTGCTAGATTGCCCCGGTTTCATCGATAAGGTTCGGCGTGGAAGGCACGGTCGTCCTGATCACCGGCGGCGCGAAGCGCGTCGGTGCCACCATCTGCCGGCGGCTGCATCGCGCGGGTGCGTCGATCATGCTGCATTTTCGCTCGTCGGCCGGCGAAGCGCGGCTCCTGCAGGCAGAACTCAATCATGTCCGACCGAAATCGGTCGCGCTGATCCAGGCCGATCTCCTCGACGTCTCCAAGCTGCCGTCGCTCGTCGAGCAGACGGTGCAGACGTTCGGACGGCTCGACGCGCTCGTCAACAATGCGTCGACGTTCTATCAGACGACGATCGGCGACATCGGCATCGACGACTGGAACAACCTGATCGGCACCAACCTCGAGGCCCCGCTATTCCTCGCTCAGGCTGCGGCGCCGGCACTCAAGAAATCACAGGGCTCGATCGTCAACATCACCGACATCCACGCGGAGCGACCGCTCAAGAGCTACGTCGTCTATTCGGTGGCGAAAGCAGGCCTCGTCGGCCTCACGCGTTCGCTCGCGCGCGAGCTCGCGCCCGACGTGCGCGTCAACGCCGTCGCGCCGGGACCGATTCTCTGGCCCGACGAGGAAGTGTTCGACGAGCTCGCACGCCAGCGAATCATCTCGCATACGCCGCTGCGCCGCGAAGGCTCGCCCGACGACGTCGCGAAGGCCGTGCATTATCTGCTCTCGGAAGCGCCGTACGTGACCGGCGAGACGATCAACGTCGACGGCGGCCGGCACATAGCGCTCTAGCGTTACGCCGGTGTGAGCGGCGCGAGCATCGGTGCGGCCGCGCAGCCCTTCGCGGCAACGCGCGCGGCGAGCCGCTCGAGATACGGATCGACGACGCCGTGCGTCGCGAGCGACACGCGCGTGCGCTCGAGGTAATCCGCCGACGAGCCGAACGCACCGCAGGCATGCGCGATCACGTCGGCCTGCGCCTCGATCGTCAGGTGGCCCGCATACTGCGCATGGCGGCGCATCACGACGAATCCCAGCGCGACGACGCGCCGGCCGTCGCTTTCGACGTGCAGCCAGCGCGGCGCATAGGCGCCCGTCACCATCTCGCGGCGCCACAGCAGATGCAATTCGTCGAGCGCGCAGGGCGACGGCAGCCGGTATACGACGCCGCGACACGACCCGCCGCGGTCGAGTCCGAGCACGAGCCCGGGCGCGTGCGGCTTGCCGCGCGACGCGAGCGACCACAGGCAGAAGCGACGATGCAATCCGTGCACCGATGCGCGGCGCGCTTCGGCAAACGGAAACAGCGGATTCCACAGGAGCGAGCCGTACGCGAAGACCCACCAGCCGGCACCCTTCGGCTTCTGCTGCAGCGTGCTGGTCAACGATGCCGACAGCTGCTCGTCGGTGAGCGCGTGGCCGTCCGCGAGCGCCTCGACATAGACTTCGCGCATCCGGCCTTCCTCGAGGTCGCGGCGGGAAAGCGTTGAGTGTTCCCCCCACGCTCGCGGCTTCACCGCGTCGCTGCCCCCCGGGGGGCGCAATCCGCGCTCGGGGCGGCCCTTCGCGCTCATTCTTCTTGGAACGTTTTCGGGTCGCGCGCGAGCTTGCGCAGCGAAATGTTGGCCTCGCGCCGCAATGCGCCAGTCGACTTGCCATGCGGGCCGCCCTTGCGCAGCAGCGGTGAGCGCGCAACGGGATTGCGCGGCTTCGGCAGCGAATGCTGCTTCGCGCGCTTCATGGCAGAAAGAGCGATTGAAGATCGTTCAGGAAGCGACGTCCGAGCGGCGTCGGCTTCAACGTCTGCGGATCGGGCTCGAGCAGGCGGCGGCGCGTCGCTTCGGCGATCGGCTTGGCCGCGACTGCCAGCGGCAAGCCGGTTCGCTCGGCGAAAAGCGACGCGGGCACGCCGCCCGTCAGCCGCAGTGCGTTCAGCATGAATTCGAACGGCAGGTCGCGGCGGCCGACGCGCGTTTCATCCTGGACCGGCGAACCGCGCGAAACCTGCTCGAGATAGCGGGCCGGCTGCTTGTACCGCAGCTGCCGCACGACGCGATCGGGAAACGACAGCTTCGAATGCGCGCCCGCACCGATGCCGAGGTAATCGCCGAAGCGCCAGTAGTTCAAGTTGTGGCGGCATGCAAAACCCGGCTTTGCATGCGCGGATGTTTCGTAGCGCTCGTAGCCGGCAGCGGCGAGCATCGACAGCACCGCGTCCTCGATGTCCGCCGCGATTTCGTCGTCGGGCAGCGGCGGCGGATGGCGATGAAACAACGTGTTCGGCTCGAGCGTCAGGTGATAGAACGACAGATGCGGCGGGGCGAAGGACAATGCCGACGCCACGTCGCGGCGCGCATCGTCGACGCTCTGTTGGGGCAACGCGAACATGAGGTCGAGGTTCACGTTGCCGAAGATGATCAGCGCCGATTCGATCGCGCGCCGCGCCTCGTCCGCATCGTGAACGCGTCCGAGCGCGCGCAGGCTGCGATCGTCGAAGCTTTGCACGCCGAGCGAAAGGCGATTGACGCCGGCCGCGTAGAAGCCGGCGAACTTCTCGCGCTCGAAGCTGCCGGGATTCGCCTCCAGTGTGATCTCGACGTCGGGCAGGAGGGGCAATCGCGCACGAAGCGCCGACAACAGGCGCTCGATCGCCGCGGCCGAGAAGAGGCTCGGCGTACCGCCGCCGATGAACACGGTCGAAACCCTGCGACCCCATACCGATGGCAGCGCCGTTTCGACGTCGGCGATCAGCGCGGCGACGTACGCATCCTCCGCCTCTTGCGACGGCAACGTCGCCCCTTCGTGACGCGACGCCCGCCACTCGTGCGAATTGAAATCGCAATACGGGCACTTGCGGATGCACCATGGGACGTGAACGTAAAGGGCAAGCGGCGGCAGCGCCGTGAAGCGCGGGCCGGCGAGCGCATCGGCATCGAACGTCGCGACCGCCGCCTCGGCCATCACGGGACCGTCCTTCGCAGCGCACGCGTCGTGGTCCATTCGCACCCGGGGCGGCACTGCGCGATCATCGACTCTGCAGCGACTCGAGACGCGCGAGCAGCCGTCGCATGGCCTTGCCGCGATGCGACAGCGCGTTCTTGCGCGGAAGCGGCAACTCGGCGCCTGTCAGTCCGGTCACGTCGTCCTGGAAATGCGGGTCGTAGCCGAAGCCGCCGCGTCCGCGCGGCGTGTCGACGACCGTACCGCGCCAGACACCTTCGGCGATGATCGGCTCGGGATCATCGGCGCGCCGAACGAGCACGAGCACGCAGTAGTAATGCGCATGCCGATCGGCGACGTCGCGCAACGCGGCGACGAGCGCCTCGTTGTTGCGCGCGTCCGAGGCGGGTTCTCCCGCATAGCGCGCGCTGCGCACGCCCGGCGCGCCGCCGAGCGCATCGACGCAGATGCCCGAGTCGTCAGCGAGCGCTGGCAGGCGGCTTTGCGCGCTCGCATGCCGCGCCTTGGCGAGCGCGTTTTCGATGAACGTCACATGCGGTTCGTCGGCGGGCGCGATGCCGAGTTCCGCCTGCGGCACGACCTGCAGGCCGAGCGGCTCGAGCAGACGGCGGAATTCGCGCAGCTTGCCGGCGTTGCCCGATGCCAGCACCAGCCGCTGGATCAACGTGCCTCCCGCGCCTGCAGCGCCTCGCGCTGCGCGTCGTGCAACTGCGCGATGCCGCGCTGCGCGAGCGCGAGCAGCACGTCGAAGTGCTCGCGCGAGAACGGCCTGCGCTCGGCCGTCCCCTGGACTTCGACGAAGCCGCCGGCACCGGTCATCACGACGTTCATGTCGGTGTCGCAGTTCGAATCCTCGACGTAATCGAGATCGAGCAGCGGCGTTCCGCCGACGACGCCGACCGATACGGCGGCGACACGATCGCGGAGCGGCTCGCCGGCGAGCGTTCGGCGTGCGCGACACCATGCGATCGCATCGACCAGCGCGACATACGCGCCGGTGATCGACGCGCAGCGCGTGCCGCCGTCGGCCTGCAGCACGTCGCAGTCGATGCGTATCGTGCGCTCGCCGAGCGAGGCGGGATCGATGACGGCGCGAAGCGAACGTCCGATCAGCCGCTGGATCTCCTGGGTGCGGCCCGATTGCCTGCCTTCGGCCGCTTCGCGGCGCGTCCTCGTATTGGTCGCGCGCGGCAGCATGCCGTACTCGGCAGTGATCCAGCCCTGGCCCTTGCCCTTGAGGAAGAGTGGCACGCCCTCTTCGACGCTCGCCGTGCAGAGAACGCGCGTCTCTCCGGCCTCGATCAGCACCGCGCCTTCGGCGTGCTTCGTGAAATGGCGTGTGATGCGAACCGGTCGCAGCTCATCCGCGCGCCGGCCGCCCGCGCGCGTCTGCATCTTGGGCGTGGTTTCGATGATCGCGTGTCCTGTATGACCGTCGATTATAAATGCCGCTCATGCGACCGTCGCCGCGTCGATCGCGAGCGGCTGCGGCTTCCATCCAGTCGCGCGCGCAAGCGACGCCGTATCGACTTCGAGCGAATCGGTGAGTCGCGCCACGGCCTCGGCATGGCCTGACAACGCGCCGGCAATGCGCAACGTCGACACGGGGATCGGAAGCAGCCGCGGCGCGACGCCGAGCGCCGATGCAATTGCGCGGACGAGCGACGGGGTCGAGACGCTCGGCGCGTCGGCAACGAAATGCGTTCCGATCGCCGCTGTCGGCGTCGCGAGCAGTGCGTCGAACGCGTCCATCAGACTGTCGAGCGCGACGAGCGAGCGCCGGTTGTCGATTGCGCCGAGCGGCAGGAAGCGACGCGCGGCGACTGCGTCGACGAGGCGACGGAAATTGCCGCGCGCACCCGGGCCGTAGACGAGCGGCAGCCGCAGGCTCGTCGCGATCATCGACGTGCCGCTCGCGACCTGCGCAAGCGTTCGTTCGGCCGCGAGCTTGCTCCGCGCATAGGCATCGCCCGGGGACGGCGCGTCGCCGGGCCGGAACGGCTTGCCGGGCAACGTCGACTCGCCGTTCACCTTGACGGTGCTCGCGAAGATGAAACGCCGCACACCGGCCCCGACCGCCGCAAGTGCGACACGCTCGGTCACGTCGACGTTCGCGAACTTGTAGGCTGCCTCGGCATCGGGTGCCGTCTCCTTCGTCACGTGCGCGCGTCCGGCGAGATGCACGACCGCGAACGCGCCGCGAAGCGCGCGCGCGATCTCGTCGGCATGCGCGCGACCCAGATCGAGCGCGACGATGTCGCCGCCTGTACCTGCGGCCGGCCGCTTGTGCACGAGGCGGCGCACCGGCTGGCCGCGTTCGGCAAGACGGCGGCAATATGCGGCACCGATGAAGCCAGCGGCGCCGGTGATGGCGATCGGATCTTCGCTCAGAACCATTTCCAGCCGTGCTTCGCGTAGAAGCGGATGCCACTCGCGCAGAACCAGTAAATGTGCCGCAGGCCCTTCTGTGCGGCGCGCCCGCCATGATGGACGACGCTGACACTCGGCACGAACGCCGTTTCCGTCACCGCGCGCAAACGCATCGTCCAGTCGTAATCCTCGAAATAGAGGAAGAAGCGGGGGTCGAAGCCGCCGGTGCGGTCGATCGCGTCGCGCCGCGCAATGAGGCACGCGCCGGACATCACCGGCACACCGACCGCATCGCGCGGCGGATGCGCATCGACGACGTCGCGCATCTCGTAGCGTGCGAGCCGTTGCGCGAACAGCCGCTGCACGAGGCGCGGCATGAAGCCGCGCAGCATCAGGTCGAAGACGGCCGGATAGCGCTTGCAGAGGTACTGAGGGTTGCCGTCGTCGTCGATGACGGCCGGCGCGAGCGCGCCGACCTCGGGATGCGCATCAAGCCAGCGAATCGCGTTGACGAGGGCATCCGGCGCGAGCTCGGCGTCGGGATTCAGCACCAGGTGGTAGTCGGCACCGGTTCCGTGCAGCACCAGATTGTGCGCGGCGCCGAAGCCGATATTCGCGTGCCCGTGCAGGTACATCACGTGGACGCGCGTGTCGGCGAAACGCGCCCGTCCGAGCTCGATCACGCGCTCGGCGACGCCGCGGTCGCTGCTGTTGTCGATCAACGCGAGATGGACGGTGCGCAGCACGGCCGCCTGTTGCGCGGCATCGATCGCGATCGCGAGCGTGTCGAGCGTGCGCGTGAAAAGCGGCAGGTCCGGAAGATACGTGACGATGCTGATCTGCAGCGACGACGGCAGCACGACGAAGGGGTGGCGTTCGCGACCGCGACAGCATACATTGCGAAGCCGTCGAAAGCGGATGGAGAAACGGATGTCCGTTCACGAACCTTCGTCGTCTGCTGCGCCCGCGCCACACTTCGACGCCGATGATGCGATGCGTTATCCGGTGGAAGGCCTGCGCGCGTATGCCACGGCACTGTTGACTGCTGCCGGCGCGCGTGACGACATCGCCCGCGATACCGCATCGGTGCTGCTCGACGGCGATCTGATGGGGCATACGACTCACGGGCTCGCACTGCTGCCCGGGTACTTGCAGGCGCTCGTCGACGGCAGCATGCGCAGCGACGGTGAGCCGACGACGATCGCCTCGTCGGCCGCGACGCGAGCCTGGGATGGCCACCGGCTGCCGGGACCGTGGCTCGCGCTTCGCGCGCTCGACGCTGCATGCGCAATCGCAGCGTCGCAGGGCAGCGGCACCGTCGTGATCCGGCGCTCGCATCACATCGGCTGCCTTGCGTCGTACGCGAAGCGCGCTGCGGAGCGCGGCGTCATGACGATCGTCTGCTGCATCGATCCGGCGACACACAGCGTCGCACCGTTCGGTGCAATCACGTCGGTCTTCACACCGAACCCGCTCGCGGCCGGCATCCCGACGTCGGGCGATCCGATCTTGCTCGACATCTCGGCCAGCTACACGACGAACGGCATGACGACGCGGCTGTTCAGGAATCAGCAGATGCTGCCGCATCGATGGATCCAGGACGCGCAGGGCACCACCACGCACGACCCCGCGGTGCTCTTCAACGAGCCGCGAGGAACGCTGCTGCCGCTCGGCGGTCTCGAGGCCGGCCACAAGGGCTACGCGCTCGCGCTGCTGATCGAGGCGATGACGGCGGGGCTCTCGGGACACGGCCGCGCCGACCCCGCCGAGGGCTGGGGTGCGACCGTATTCGTGCAGGTGCTCGACCCCGCCGCGTTCGCCGGGCGCGACGCGTTCGATCGCCAGATGGACTGGCTCGCCGATGCGTGCCACGCGGCGACACCGCGTCCCGGCGGCCCGGCGGTGCGCCTGCCCGGCGAGCGCGCACTACGGTTGCATCGCGAGCAAAGCGAGCGCGGCGTCGCGCTGTATCACGAGATCATGCCCGCGCTGGCGCCGTGGGCGGCGAAGCTGGGGGTCGAAGCGCCAGGATCAAAGTAGGGTCACGACGCGTTCTTCCCTTCCGCCGCCGCGATCGCCTTCTTCGGATCGATCAGGTGGCGGCGTCCGTCGGGGGTCTTGTCAGCAGTATCGCGAATGATCGTGATGAGCTGCGGCGGCGTGAGCTTCGGATTGACCGCGAGCATCTTCGCCGCGAGGTTCGCGACCTGCGGTGATGCCATCGACGTTCCCGACTCGGCCAGCTTTTCGCCGCCGGGAATCACGCTTTCGACCTGATAGCCGTTCGCGTCGACGACGACGGTCGGGCCGTAGCTCGTGAAGGACGCCTCGTCGCCGGCCTTGTCGACGGCGCCGACGGTGATCAGATTGGGTGCCTTGATGCCGGCCGGAATGTCCTCGATGAACGACGCGTCGTCGTTGCTGTTGCCGGCGGCCGTGACGAACAGGATGTTCGGCGCGCTCGCGAACGCCTTCGTCAGCGCATCCTTCTGGATGTCGAAATAGTCGCGCGCGATCTTCTTGCGCTCGCCCGGCGTCTTGCCGATGTTGCAGAGCTCGAGCTGCTCTTCCTCGCCCTTGACGCTGCCGCCCCAGCTCATGTTGACGACGCGCACGTGGTGCCGCTTGAAGAAGTCGACGTACGCCTGCTGATTCTTCGCGTCGCGGAGCGCCAGCTCCTTCGTCGGGCACGGATCGGGCAGAAGATGCCAGTCGAACTCGATGCGGCCGACGACGAGACGCGCGTACGGATTGCCCGCCATCGTGATGCCGGCGACGTGCGTGCCGTGCATCCAGTTGCCGGCGAGATCGAGCTCCTCGATCGCCGACTTGTATTCGTCGGGCTTCAGCGTCGACAGGTATTGCTTGACTTCGCTCGCCTCCGGGCTGTCGATGTTCGAGCGCAGATCGGAGAAGCCCTTGAGCCGCGCCTTCATCTGAGGGATGCGGTTCTTGAGGTCGGCAGGTATCGGCTGCAGCGCGCCCTGCGCGGGCTTCGTGAAGCGGTCGAACGCGATCACCGCCGGCTTGGCGCCGTCGTCGACGACGCGCTTGCCGAAGAGCGACGTGTCGACGCCGCTGTCCCAGATGCCGACGTTCACCGTCGCGTAGTGCTTGTCGGGCGGCAACACGACATCGCGCGCGGCCCAGATGTCGGGCTTCTCGACGTGGTGCGCGGCCAGGTAGGTGCTGTAGACGTCGACGAGCGTCTTCTTGAGCGGCAGCGTCGCGACGAGCCGGTACTTCGCATTGATCACCGCCGGCGCCAGGTCGGAGGAGAGCGCGCCCGCCTTCTCGGCCGTCGGCTGAATGACGTTGCGTACGTAGCCGAGCGTCAGCGCCTCGCTCATGATCTCGGCCGATGCCTTCGCTTCGCGCACTTCGTTCTGGACGACTTCGTAAGGCATCTTGGCGAGTTCGGCGGCGATCAGTTGCCCGACGTCCTGCCGATACGCCGCCGACGTGCGATCGCCGGCCTCGCGCTGTGCCGCGATCATCGAGCGCAGCTGCAGGCCCGACATCAGCTTGTCGGCCGGCTTGTCCTGCAATTCGCGCACGCGCTCGACGCGCTTCAACGCACTGTCGTCCTTGCCGTCGAGGTAGTCGAGCAGCGCGAGCTCGCCTTCGAGCTGGCGCAGCGTCGCGTGATCGTCGATTTCGTAGCCGGCCAGCACCGACTCGGCGTCGTGGCGGACCGCGCCGGCGAAGCGCTTGAATGTCGCGTCGTCGCGGATCATGTCCTCGACGCTGCCCTCGACCCGATACGAAAAACGCGGCAGATCGGCGGCCTTCTCGATCCTCGGCTTGGTTTGCGCAAACGCGCAAGTGGCGACCAGCAGCGCAAGCGTCAGCAACAACGACAGGTAGCGGTTGGACACGAAAGAGTCTCCGTCAAAGGACCCACCGAGGGCCCGCCAGGGAATCCAAGTGTAGCGAACGCAGGTCGCCAAGGGCGGATGCTCGCGACGAGACGCAAGGGGCGACGATGAAACGCGGCGAAGCGGGATGACGGGCCGGCGCACGAACCGGATCAACTGCCGGCCAGCACCGCACGCGCCGGCAGGATCGCGAGCAGCGCCACGGCGATCCATGCCCAGACGGCAGGGTCGCGGAGGATCTCACGGGCCGGCGGAATCAATCGGACAGGGTCGTTACTGCGTCTCTTCATGTTCGGAAATGGCTGGTCGCGGCGCGTGCGCCACGTCTAATCTGAATTCGCTTTCATCGCGATGCTCACGCGCTCGATGCCCGCAAGGTCGCGAAAAGTGCCCTGGTCGGCGAGGCCCGCTTCGCGCATCAGCGCGCGGACCGCAGGCGCCTGCTCGAAACCGTGCTCGACGGCGAGCGTGCCGCCGCGTGCGAGCCAGGCAGGCGCACCTGCGATCACGATGCGCAACGCAGCGAGGCCGTCGCGTCCCGCGCGCAATGCCGACACGGGTTCGAAGCGAACGTCGCCGTCCGCGAGATGCGGATCGCCGTCGGCGACGTACGGCGGATTGCTTGCAATCACGTCGAAGGGTGCGCCGTCGCCTTCGAATTCCCCGTACCAGTCGGATTGGAGCCAGCGCACGTTCGCAAGTTTCACCCGCTCGGCGTTGCGGCGGGCGACTGCGAGTGCGGACGGCGACGCATCGACGCCGAGCACGTCCGCCCGCGGCCGCTCGTGCGCGATGGCGAGCGCGATCGCGCCGGAGCCGGTGCCGAGGTCGAGCACTCGCGCCGGCCGGTCGGCTGGCAGCGCGCGAAGCGCGCATTCGACGAGCGTCTCGGTCTCGGGCCGCGGGATCAGCACCGAGCGGTCGACGGCGAGGGACAGTCCCCAGAATTCGCGCGTACCGGTCAAGTACGCCACCGGCTCGCCGCCGCGGCGGCGCCTGGCGAGCGTGAAGTACGCCTCGAGGTCGCCGGTGGCGAGCGGATCGGTCGCATGCGCGACGAGCCATGCACGATCGACGCCGAGCACGTGAGCGAGCAGCACCTGCGCGTCGATCGGCGCGAGGCTCGCCTGAACGAGCGCCTGCCGTACGGTGAGCGCGAGGTCGGCCACCCTCACCCTACCCTCTCCCGCGTGGCGGGAGAGGGTGCGAGACTCGCAGCGTGGAGCGGTCGAGGGTGCTCACGCCAGCCATTGTGGCTGCCAGGCCGCGTCGCGCACGCATTCGAACACGCGTACCGGCCGTCCGTAGTAATGTCCCCATCCCGCGTCGGAGAGCCCGGCCTTCAGCAGCACGCGCTGCGACGCCGCGTTGTCGGGATGCGTGACGCCGAGAATGCGATAAAGGCCGAGATCGTCGAAGCCGTGGCGCACGAGCGCGGCGGCACCCTCGGTGGCGAATCCCCTGCCCCAGGCGCCGAAGCGCAGCCGATAGCCGACTTCGACTTCGGTGGTGCCCGGAATGTACTTGAGCGCGAACCAGCCGACGAAGTCACCGTTGTCGCGGCGTGTCGCGCGCCACGTGCCGAGCCCCGGATAGAGCGCATAGGCGCGCGGGATGCGCCGCAGCGCTTCGTCGACCTGCTCGCGCGCCGACACGTGCCCGGTGCCGATGTAGCGCATCACGCGCGGATCGGCGTCGAGCTCGTAGAGCTCGTTGCCATCGTCGCACGTGATCTCCGACAGCGCGAGGCGCTTCGTCACGCACCACGCTCTGTCCGCGCCGTTCATGCTTCCGTCGCGAGCTCCGCGAGCTGCTCGGCCTGGAATTCCTGCGCGAGCGCGCCGATCAGCTCGTCGAGATCGCCCTGCATGATCGCGTCGATCCTGTAGAGCGTCAGGTTGATCCGGTGGTCGGTCACCCGTCCCTGCGGAAAATTGTAGGTGCGGATCCGCTCGCTGCGATCGCCCGAGCCAATCAGGCTCTTCCGGTGCGCGGCCTCCTTCTGCTGGCGCTCGCGCCGCTCCTTGTCGACGAGCCGTGACGCGAGCACTGCCATCGCCTGCGCGCGATTGCGGTGCTGCGATCGGTCGTCCTGGCATTCGACGACGATGCCCGTCGGCAAATGCGTGATGCGCACCGCCGAGTCGGTCTTGTTGATGTGCTGGCCGCCTGCGCCCGATGCGCGGAACGTGTCGATGCGAATGTCGGCCGGATTGATCGTCACGTCGGCGACCGGATCAGCCTCGGGCAGCACCGCCACCGTGCACGCCGACGTGTGAATGCGGCCTTGCGCTTCGGTCTCCGGCACGCGCTGCACGCGATGCCCGCCCGATTCGAATTTGAGCTTCGCGTAAACGCCGTTGCCGGCGATGCGCGCGACGATTTCGCGATAACCGCCGAGATCGGATGCCGATTCGGACACGATCTCGACACGCCAATCCTGGCGCTCGGCGTAGCGCGCGTACATCCGGAAGAGATCGGCGGCGAAGAGCGCCGACTCGTCGCCGCCGGTGCCCGCGCGAATTTCGATGAAGACGTTGCGCTCGTCGCTCGGATCCTTCGGCAGCAGCATCGCCTGCAGCTCGGCCGTCAGCGTCGCGAGCCGCCCTTCCGCGGCACGCCGCTCCTCGTCGGCGTACTCGCGCATCTGCGGATCGTGCGCGAGCTCGACCGCCGCGGCGAGGTCGCCCTCGGCGCGTCCGAATTCGCCGAACCGCGCGACGACCGGCTCGATCTCCGCACGCTCGCGGGACAGCGCACGAAAGCGATCGAGATCGCGCGTCGCGTCCTCGGCGGCGAGCAAAGCGTCGAGCTCCATCAGGCGTGCGCTCAATTGATCGAGCCTTACGCGTAGCGACTGTTTCATGCGAACGGAAAACGGGAATGCGACGAGCGCGTCTTCGACCGTCACGCGCGAACGGTGCGCCCTCGCGCGGCGCGGCTCGGCCGGCGCAGCTACGTTTCGGCCGGCGGCTCGGCGCAGCCGTAGACGCGCGAGAACAGTGCGATCAGTTCGGCGCGCTCGGCGTCGCCCGCCGCGTTCAGCGCCGCGAGCGGCGGATGCAGGAACTTGCTCGTGAGGCTGCGTGCAAGTGCTTCGAGAACTTCGTTGGCCGGCGTGCCGGCGTCCAGCATTCGTCGTGCGCGCTCGAGCTCGCGATTGCGCAGCGCTTCGTGATGCGACGACAGCGAGGCGATCGTCGGCACGACCGTTCGTCCCTGCAACCAGCGCAGGAAATGGGCGGTCTGCTCGGCAATCATCTGCTCGGCCTGCAGCACCGCCTCGCGGCGAATCGACAGGTTGTCCTTGACGATGCCGGCGAGGTCGTCGACGCTGTAGAGGAACACGTCGTCGAGTTGCGCAGCCTCGGCCTCGACGTCGCGCGGCACGCCGAGATCGACGATCAGGATCGGCGCGTGCTTGCGCTTGCGCACGACGCGCTCGAGCGTTCCCTTCCCGATGATCGGCAACGTGCTCGCTGTGCACGTGACGATGACGTCGAACTGCGGGAGCCGCTCGTTGAGCTCGGAAAGCGTGATCGCATCGGCGCCGAAGCGATGCGCGAGCTTGTTCCCGCGCTCGAGCGTGCGATTGGCCACCGTGATCGAGCGGGGCTTGCGCGCCGCGAAATGCGTCGCGGTGAGCTCGATCATCTCGCCGGCGCCGACCAGCAGCAGCCGCTGCTCCGCGAGCGTCGGGAAGATGCGTTCGGCAAGCTTCACCGCCGCGGCGGCCATCGAGACCGACGCGCTGCCGATCTCGGTTTGAGTGCGCACGTCCTTGGCGACGGCGAACGTGCGCTGGAACAACCGGTTCAGCACGAGGCCCAGCGAGCCGGCGGCTTCGGCGTGCCGCACCGCCTGTTTCATCTGGCCGAGGATCTGCGGCTCGCCGAGCACCATCGAATCGAGTCCGCTCGCCACGCGAAACGCGTGCGACACGGCGCGATCGTCGTTCAGCGTGTACACGTAGGGCGAGAGCGTCGACGGCGGGAGCGCGTGCGCGTGCTCGAGCCAGCGCGCAACCGGCGCCGGCTCCCCGCCGTGGAAGTAGACTTCGGTGCGGTTGCAGGTCG
This sequence comes from Casimicrobiaceae bacterium, assembly GCA_035605875.1. Taxonomy (GTDB): domain Bacteria; phylum Pseudomonadota; class Gammaproteobacteria; order Burkholderiales; family Casimicrobiaceae; genus VBCG01. Next base: position 18,478 of record DATNGN010000057.1, on the reverse strand, counting down.
ACAGGATCGCCGCTTCCTTCGCCATGCGGCCGGACGTAAGTTCGCGCAGCGCACCGGAGAGGGCGTCGGGCGAGAACGCGACCCGCTCGCGAACGTCGAGCGGCGCCGTCGTGTGGCTGAGACCGAGGGTGTAGAGCGACATCGTGAGAATGGACCGGCGCGAGCCGCTGCGAGTTGCGGACCGTACGTCGCCCGGGCGGGTTGCATTTTACCGCAGCAGCCGTGAGGAAGCCTCTGCAACTCGTTGATTCACGTCAATGATCGATCACACCGCGCCGTCGTTCGCGCGCCGCTTCTGGCCGCTTGTCGCGCTCGGGCTCGTCGGCGTCGCGTCGTTGCCGCTCGCCATGCTGCCGGCGTTGCGGATCGTCTTGCGCAACGGCTATGCGCCCGGAATGTCGTTGTCAGCGCTCACCGCGCTGTCGCTGATCCAGCCCGCGCTGCTCGTCATCGCAGGCGCTGCCGTCGGTGCCGCCCTCGCACCGCGGCTCGGATTCACGTCGCATGTCGCGCGCGTGAACGTCCATGGCGGATTCGCAAAGGAGCTGCCGCTTGCGATCGCCAGCGGTCTTGCGGTCGGCATAGCGGTGGCCGCTCTCGACTTCGCGCTCTTCCAGCATGCGACGCAGCGGATGCCCTCGATGCGCACGATCGCAGGCGGGCTGGCTGGCGGCATTCTCTACGGCGGCCTCGCCGAGGAAATCATGATGCGGTGGGGCGTGATGTCGTTCGTCGCGTGGCTCGGCATGCGGATGTTTGCGCGGAACGCTTCCGCGGTGCCCGCGCCGATCGGCGCGGCAGTGATCGTGATCGTCGCGCTGCTCTTCGCAGCGGGTCACCTGCCGGCGGCCGCGATGACCACGCCGCTCACATTCGGCGTCGTCGCGCGGACGTTGCTGCTGAACGCAGTCGCCGGACTTCTGTTCGGCTGGCTGTTCTGGCGTCGCAGCCTCGAGTCGGCGATGGTCGCGCACGCGAGCGTGCACGTCGTGTTCGCCGTGGCACAGATGCTGGGTTAGTCGTTCGCACCGAAGGGCTGTCGATAGGGTCGGAGACGAGTCTCGCGCCCGCGAAAGTGGTCTCTGGCGCTACCAAGGCTTATGCCTTGATGAACCCCTGCTTGCCGCCGAGCCAGCGATCGAGATGCTTCGCCGCCGCGGCGGAGTCGTTTTGCAGCAGCGCATCGGCGGCATCGCGCGCCTGCTCGATCAGCGCGACGTCGCGCTCGAGGTCGGCGAAGCGCAGCAGCGGCATCCCCGACTGCCGCGCGCCGAGGAACTCGCCGGGGCCGCGGATCACGAGATCCTGACGCGCGATCTCGAAGCCGTCGGTCGTCTCGTAGATCACCTTCAGGCGCTGCTTCGCCGTGTCGGTCAGCGGCTCCTCGAACAGCAGCACGCACGTGCTCTCCGCCGTGCCGCGGCCGATGCGCCCGCGCAGCTGATGCAGTTGCGCGAGTCCGAATCGCTCGGCATGCTCGATCACCATGATCGACGCGTTCGGCACGTCGACGCCGACCTCGATGACGGTCGTCGCGACGAGCACCTGCAGTTCGCCGCGCACGAACGCATCCATCGTTGCCGCCTTCTCGTCGGGCTTCATCCGTCCATGCAGGAGGCCGACCTCGATGCCCGATGCGGCGAACGCCTGCGTCAGCTCCGCGTGAAGCGCGACCGCCGTCTGCAGCTCGAGCTTCTCCGATTCCTCGATCAGCGGACATACCCAGTACACCTGTCGGCCCTCGCCGCACGCCTTGCCCACCCAGTCGATCATCTGGGCGCGCCGCTTCTGACTCACGAGCCGCGTCGTCACCGGCGTGCGACCCGGTGGCATCTCGTCGAGCATCGACACGTCGAGGTCGGCGTAGAACGTCATCGCGAGCGTGCGCGGAATCGGGGTAGCGCTCATCATCAGCTGATGCGCATCGGCCAATCCCTTGTCCCGCAGCGCGAGCCGTTGCGCGACGCCGAAGCGATGCTGCTCGTCGACGATTGCGAGTCCGAGGCGCGGCATCGCGACGCCTTCCTGGAACAGCGCATGGGTGCCGATCGCGAACGGCGCCGCACCGCTCGCGAGCGCCTCGATCGCCTGCCGGCGCTTTTTCGCGGGCAGCGATCCGGAAAGCCATGCGATCTCGATGCCGACGTCGCCGAGCCATGTCTGCAGCTTGCGCAAATGCTGCTCGGCGAGGATTTCGGTCGGCGCCATGAACGCGACCTGCTTGCCGCTTTCGATCGCCTGCAACGCGGCCAGCGCCGCGACGATCGTCTTGCCGGAACCGACGTCGCCCTGGAGGAGTCGCTGCATCGGCATTGCACGGCGAAGGTCGTGCGCGATCTCGCGCCACACGCGTTCCTGCGCGCGCGTGAGCTTGAACGGCACGCGCTCGAGCAGCGACGTCGTCAACGTGCCGTTGCCGCGCAGCACCGGCGCGCGGCGCGACGCCCGCGCCTTGCGGTGCGCCTTGAGCGAAAGCTGCTGCGCGAGGAGCTCGTCGAACTTGAGCCGCGTCCACGCAGGGTGGGTACGCGCATCCAGCGCGCGTTGCGTCAGCGCGTTCAAGCGTGGCGGTGGGGCGTGCAGAAAGCGGACCGCATCACCGAACTTCCACAAGCTCCGACGGCGAACCAGGTCGTCGGGCAGCGTTTCCTCGGTGCGCGCTGCATCGGTTACGAGCGCGCGCGCAGTGAGCTTGCGCAACGCGTCCTGCGAAAGACCGGCGGTCGTCGGGTAGACCGGCGTCAATTGCTCGGGCAGCGCTTCGTCGGCGGCGACGATCCTGAACTGCGGATGCACGATCTCGGGACCGAAATACCCCGCGCGCACGTCGCCGAAGACACGAACGCGCGCACCCGTCTTGAGCGACTTCTGGTGGCTCGGATAGAACGAGAAGAAGCGCAGCACCAACGATGCGTCACTGTGCTCGTCGCGAATCAGGCAGACGAACTGCCGCCGCGGCCGATACTGGATCTCGGCGCTCCTGACCGTCCCCTCGGTCTGCACCGTTTCGCCGACGTGAACGTCGCGAAGCGGCACGATGCGCGTGTGATCCTCGTAGCGAAGCGGCAGATGCAGGACCAGGTCCTCGTCGCGCAGGACGCCGATGCGTGCGAGCTTGTCGGCGAGCGTGTTGCGCGGCGCCCCTGCCTTGCCGTCTCGAGACTTGACCGGCGCCTTGCGCGATATGGCTACGGTCGCCTCCCGTGCGAGCAGTCCCGTCCGTGTCAGCGGATCACGCGGGCACGACCAGCACCGCCTCGACCTCGATCTTCGCGCCGCGCGGCAGCGCCGCGACCTGATACGTCGCACGCGCCGGATAGGGTGCGTCGAAGTGGGCGGCCATGATCTCGTTCACCTTCGCAAACTCGCCGAGGTCGGTGAGAAGGATCGTCAGCTTCGCGATGTCGTTCAGGCTCGCCCCTGCTGCTTTTGCAACCGCGCGGAGGTTCGCGAACACCTGCCTCGCCTGCGCCTCGATGCCACCGTCGACGATCTGCATCGTCTTCGGATCGAGCGGGATTTGGCCGGACATGTACAGCGTGTCGCCCACGCGCACTGCCTGCGAATACGGCCCGATCGCCGCCGGCGCGTCGGGGGTCTGGATGACGTGCTTGCCCATTCGCTGCTCCTGTCGTTCCCTGCCGAAAGTTTAGCAGTGCCGGCGAGGCGGCCGGCCGCACGAAGGACGTTTCCGCGGCGGCCGTGAGCTATAATGCTCGCTCGTGGGGACGTAGCTCAGCTGGGAGAGCGTCGCGTTCGCAATGCGAAGGTCGGGAGTTCGATCCTCCTCGTCTCCACCACCTGCCCGAGGCCTCGAACGATCGAGGCCTTTTCATTTCGACGACGTCGCGGGCGTCGGGCAATGCTCCGGCTCTAGCTCGGATAGCGGCTCTTCTCGAGTACCTTCATGTCGTGACCCGGAAGCACGCGCGCTTTCAAATCGGCAATGCGGCGCGTCGAGCGATACCATGCCTCGAGGTCGTGAATGAGGCCGGTTGGAATCTGCTGCTCGAAGTTTGCAAAGAGCGGACAGTGATCGCTGGCGATCAGGTGGGGGCCCGCTGCAGTGTCGACGAGCACGCCTTGAAGCCCGGGCGTATGTCCCGGCAACGGAACGCAGCGCACGCCCGGCGCAACATCGCGCTCCCCTTCGACGATGTCGAATCGATCGAAGGATTCGAGAAAGTGCACCGGCTGAAACTGCGTCTCGTAGACCGGCTCATCGCACGGTAGAGGCGCCAGCGCGTACGCCACCTCGGCCCGTTGCACGATGAATCGTGCCTTCGGCAGGAATGCGTTGCCGTAACAGTGATCCCAGTGGAGATGGCTGATGATCACCGTTTCGATCGCGTCCGCGGCAACACCGATTCTGGCGAGCGCCTCGACCAGCGATTGCTGATCGGTCCGCGTGAACGGATTGTGATGGCGCGTGGCCCAATCGGGATCGTGGCAAGGTCCGCTGTCGACCAGAATCGGCTTGCTGCCGCCTTCCAGCACGTAGCCGAGGCACGGCACCTCGACCCTGGTTCCCGCGCCTTTGCGCAGCGTGAGACCGCTCTGGTCGACGTTCAGCGTGCCGAGGTGCAGTGGCGTGATCGTGTAGGGCATGGCGTCACATCATGCCGAAAACGGTCGCGCAAATGTCGAGATCGGCACAAAGCCGTCGCTCAGTCCTCGACCTTCGCAGTCCCAAGCGACGGTCCGACAACGCCGAGCCCCACCCGCAGGGCTTCGGTTTCCATGATGTCGTTCGGCAACACGTTCGCAATGTTGACGTCGGGACCGAACTCGCGCACGAGGAATTTCTTCATGTCCTCGATCGCCGAAAGCGTCACGCCTGAAATCCACGGCCCCGGCAACTCGATCAGCACCTTCGAGAAGTCGATCGTGCCCATCAGTTGCGCGATCAACGCACGATTCGGCTCCCCGCGCTCCATGAGCTCCGCCGCCTCGACGAGAACGAGCTCGCAGCCCGCGGCCAAGCATGTCTCGGCCTGCGCGATCAGAAGCGACGGATCGGTCTTCGCGTCCTTCGATCCCACTTCGCCGAATACGGCGAGCCCGCAGTCGCGCGCGAGACGAATCTGGTCACGACGCTCCGCATCCGACAGCGGCACGCAATTGTCCGATATCTCGATCGTCTCGAAGCCGACGCGACGCGCCTCCTCGAGAAAGCGCGGCAGCGCCTTCGCGCCATACGTCGCATAGACGTATTCCTGGAACTGTCCGCCGAGGAACGCCCGCGCGCCGCGTTCCCGGTAGAGCGCGAGCTTCCGCCGCAGCGTGCCGCCGTCGTAGAGGCGCGACGTGCCGACCGCGATCTTCATCAGGTCGATGTAGCGTCCCGCGAGATCGAACAGGTCCTCGGCGTAGCGAAGCGGCAGCCCGAAGTCGGCGACCATCGTGAGACCCTTGCGTCGCGGCTTCTGCGTGCTGCGTGCGGCGGGGAGATCGACGAACGCGAAGGGGGCGGATTCGGTTTGGGTCATCGGAATCTATGGTTCCTGAAGGTAGAGGGTAGGCGCACGCTACCGGCTGCGCGTCTTTCGTGTCAACGCCGTTGCGTGAGCGGTTTCGCGCGTCGAGCCATCATCTCGCCCGCGTGATCCTTGCAATCCCCACGACCCGCTCGATCACCGCAACGAGGATCACGATCAGCGCGATCTGCACCGACGACGCGGCGGCGATGACGAGCTGGCTTCCCTGGAACTGCAGGTAGCTGAAGATCTCGATCGGCAGCGTCGTCACGCCCGGCCCGGTCAGAAACAGTGCCGTGTTGAGCTCGCCGAACGAGACGATGAACGCGAAGAGCCAGCCGGACAGGACGCCGGGCCAGATCAGCGGCAGCGTCACGAGGAAGAGCGTCCGCAACGGGTCGGCGCCGAGGCTTTGACCGGCCTCCTCGAGTGCGGGATCGAGCGCCTGCGCGCTCGCGAGCACCGTGCGAAAGCCGTACGGCAACCCGACGACGCAGTGCGCGAGCAAGAGACCCGGGAATACCGGCATGCCGATCGTCTTGTAGAGCAACAGCAGCGCAACGCCGAGAATGATCGTCGGGAACACGAGCGGCGCGAGGAACAGCGACTGCAGCAGCGCCGCGATGGCGCCGTGGCGGCGCGCGAGAAACAACGCGGCGAACGTGCCGAGGATCGTGGCAATCGTCGCCGAAGCGAGCGCGAGCTCGATGCTCAACGCAAAGGCGCTTCGCATCGTTTGCAGCCCGAAGAACTCGACGAACCAGCGGATCGAGAGTCCGGGTGGCGGAAACTGGAAATAGTCGTTCGGCGAAAATGCGGCGACGACGACGATCACGATCGGAACGACGATCAGCGCGAACGCGACGATCGTCGCCGCGCCGCGCAGCATCGGGCCGGCGGTCAGCTCGACTTTCATCGCGCCGCGCCCTGCACGCGACCCGGACGCAACAGCGCGAGGATCAATCCGGTGAACGCAAGCGCAAGCGCGAGCAGCACGAACGCGAGCGCCGCTGCGCGCGGCCATTGGAACGCCGTGACGCTGTCGTAGACCAGGCTCACGAGGAGCTTCGAGCGCGGACCGCCGAGGAGCGTGATCGTGACGTAGGCCGACAGCGTGAGCAGGAACACGAGCAGCGTTCCCGACGCGACGCCCGGCGTCGACAGCGGCAGCGTCACGTGCAGGAACGTGCGCAGTGGGCTCGCGCCGAGCGCCTGCGCCGCCTCCTGGTAGCGACGGTCGAGCGCGGCGAGCGTATTCGCGATCGAGATCACCATGTACGGCAGCAGGATCGTCATCAGCGCGATGACGACCGCCGACGGCGTATACAGGAGGTCGAGCGGCGCGTCGATCAGGTGCAGATCGCGCAAGGTCGTGTTGACGACCCCACGCCGCTCGAGCAGCGAAACCCAGCCGTACGCGCGCACGACGTTGCTGACCATCAACGGGAAGAGCAGCAGCAGGATCGCGAGCATCCGCCGACGCACCGGCAGCAGCGCGACGAAATAGGCGACCGGGTAGCCGATTACAAGGCAAAGGCCGAGGATCACCGCGGCGACGCCGAGCGTGCGCCGCACGATCGTCAGGTAGAACGAATCGCCGAGCACGTCGGTGTAATTGCGAAGCGTGAGCGCCGCTCCGTAAAGCTCGCTCGTCGACGACGCGTGAAGGCTTACCCAGAACAGGTAGACGAGCGGCACGACGAAGAACACCAGCGCCAGAACGAGCGGCGGCGTCAACAGGAACCAGCCCCATGCCGATTTCATTCGCGCGCGCCGTCGAGCACGACCGCGCTGTCGGGATCCCAGGCGCAACGGACCTCGTCGCCGATGGTCCAGTCGCCGGCGCGCGCATTCTGCTGGTAGGCGAGCAACGGCCCCGACGCGCTGTCCATGTAGAAGTGCGTCACGGGGCCCCGGTAGACGATGTCGCGGATCGTCGCCGGCAGTCCTTGCGCATCGGCACGCGCCATTCGCAGACGTTCGGGACGAACGGCGATCCGCACGCGTTCGCCGGAAGCCTTGTCGCCAGGAACGCTGACGCGTGTCCCCGGCGTCTCGACGACGATCGACGCCGCCTCGCGCCCGACGACGACGCCGTCGATGAAATTGCTCGCGCCGAGGAAGCTCGCCACGAACGCGTTGCGGGGGCGATCGTAAATTTCGCGCGGCGCACCAATCTGCTCGATGACGCCGTTGCGCATCACGGCCACGCGGTCGGATAGCGTCAGCGCCTCTTCCTGATCGTGCGTCACGAACACGGCGGTGATGCCGAGCCGCTGCTGCAGGCTCCGCAATTCGACCTGCATTTCCTCGCGGAGCAGCTTGTCGAGCGCACCGAGCGGCTCGTCGAGCAACAGCACGGCCGGCTTCACGACGATCGCGCGCGCGAGCGCCACGCGCTGCTGCTGCCCCCCCGAAAGCTGCCGCGGATAGCGGTCGGCCAGTGCGCGCAGCTTGACGAGTTCGAGTGCTTCATCGACGCTGCGTGCGCGATCGCCTCGCGCCACGCGCCGCATGCGCAGCCCGAACGCGACGTTCTCGGCTACCGTGAGATGCGGGAACAGCGCGTAGCTCTGGAACACCATGCTGAAGTCGCGCCGGTAAGGCGGCATCGACGTGACGCGCGCGCCGCGGATGTAGACATCGCCGGCATCCGGCTGCTCGAAACCTGCGACGAGCCGCAGCGTCGTCGTCTTGCCACAGCCCGACGGCCCGAGCAGCGAGAAGATCGTGCCGCGCTCGATGTCGACGCTCACGTCGTTGACGGCGGCGACGGCGCCGAAGCGCTTGCGCACGCCGACGAGCTGGACGTCGGCCGGATGCTGCATGTCGGAGCCCACCGCGTTCACCCCTCACCCGCCTCGCGCGCGCTCAGCTCCCTCTCCCCGCGTGCGGGGAGAGGGTTGGGATGAGGGACCGGCGTGCTCATGTCGAAGCGAGCGCGCGATCGACTTCGGCCGTACGCGTCCAGCATTCGACCAACGACACCGCGAGGTCGGCCTCCATCAACCGGTGCGCGATCGTCGCGTCGCCGCCCACGTCGTGCTTTGCCATCGTCGCCGACAGATGCTGCCACGCGGGCACGAGGCTTTCGACGCTCCGCGGCAATGCAATCGCCGCAGCGAATCTTGGCGAGATCGCTTCGAACCGCGCCGCAATCCGCGCCGCGACGTCGCGCAGCAAGTCGCCTTCGTCGCCGCTGCCGAAATCGGGCAGCGCATCGAGCGCACGCCGACAGGCCTCTGCCGGCTGCAAGGAAAGCTCGACGTCTCGCAGCGCTACAGCGCGCTCGGACATGCGGCGCGCGAGCCGGTCATCCAGCAACGAATGCGCCGCATTGAGCACGAGCCGAAAGCTCGGCGCGTCGTTGACGCGATAGTGGCGAAGCGTGTCGCGCATCGTCTGCACGCCACGGATCGGCAGGTAATGGCGCACGTATCCGTCGAGAGCGATGTACTTGCGGATCAGATCGCCCATTTCTGGATGCGGCGAGAACAGCACGGCCCGGCCGCGCGCGCCGTTCGCGAGCAGGATCGCCGGCTTGCCTTTCATGTCGCGCTCGAACTGCTCGCGTCCGAGCGGATTGTCGATCGCGAGCCGGCCCTGCAGCACGAATGCGCGATAAGTCGCCGCGACGTCGATGCCGTCGCCGAGCGCGTCGTAAATGGGACCGTGGTAGTACGGCACGTCGATCGTCGGCGGGCAGCCGAACGCCAACGGCCCTTCGCCAAGCGCAACCGAGACGATCGCCACGCCGCTTTGCAGGTATTCGTGCGTGTAGAGCGGATTCGCATTCGCGGTCGCGGTCCAGCCCGGTCGCCCCGCGGAGAGGTAGAACGCGCCGCCGCACGAGCCGATTGCGGTGCCGCCGTTCGCGAGAAACGCGCGCACGCGCGCATCGGCGCCCGGCGCATCCTCCGCGGCATCGATACCCCACGTCGCGAAGCCGCCGGGGAGAATCAGCAGGTTCGCGTCGTCGAGCGTGCCTCGGGCAAGCGATGCGCCGTCGCACGCCACGTAGTCGATGCCGAGACGCAGCAGGCAAAGCGCGTAGTACGCGAAGTAAGGATACTTCGACGCCGTCCCCGCGAAGAGCCGCACGGCCGGACGGGCGAGCGGCACTGCGTCCTCGAGGAGGTCCTGATCCGGCGATTCGAGCATCACGCCGAGATGCGCGAGCGCGTCCAACTGTGCGGGCGATGCCTCGACGACGTAGTCGCCCGCGTCGGCCGCAGCGCTGCTGCGCGTCACCCACCGCACGCGCCCGTCCGCCGCCAGCAGGCGGTTGACGGCGAGCGCGACGTCGAAGCTGTCGCCGTTCGCGCGCCAGCCGATGCGAGCGGTCCGGCGCGCGGTGCCCGAAGCGGGCACGAGCTAGCCGGACACGGCGCGGTTCCAGCGCTCGACCCACTCCGCGCGCTTGTCGGTCATCATGCCGAGATCGAGCTTGATCAGGTGGTCGAGCTGCTCCTGCGGAAACTTGACGCGCTCCTGCAACTCAGGCGGCAGCTTCGAAATCGTGTCCTTGTTCGTGCCGCCGTAGTTGTAGATCTTCGCCGCGAACGTCTGCACGTTCGGATCCATCGTGACGTTGATGTACTCCTCCGCCGCGTCGAGGTTCTTCGTGCCCTTCGCGATGCACGTCCCGGACGTGTAAGCGATGCCGCCCTCCTTCGGATACACCCACTCGACCGGCGCGCCGTAACCCTTGACCGTGTACGTCTGCGATTTGTAGAGGATGCCGATCATCGCGTCGCCGGTACGCATGGAGTTCATCATCGTGTCCGTATCCTTCGCCCAGATCGGACGCAGGTCGGCCATCTTCTTCAGCATCGCGAAGCCCGCTTCCTCGTCGCCCGGGGGCTTGCCGGCGGCAACGGCGCCGATAGGAACGATGTACGAGCCGATCGAATGCGAGATCTCGGGCAGCACGATCCGGCCCTTGAATTCGGGACGCCACAAATCCGCCCAGCCGGTCGGCGGATTCTTGACGAGCTTCGTGTTGTAGACGATCCCGATCACCGAGAAGATCTGCGGCACCCAGTAATCGTTCCAGAACGTCGGGATCATGTTGCGGAGGTTCGGCATTCGCGGTGAGTTGCGGTCGATCTTCTCGCAGACCCCCTGCTTGATCGCGAGCGGGACGAGACCGTCCGCAAGCTGGAAGCAGTCGGCGGTCGGATTCGGTTCGCTCACCTTGATCTTCGTGATGCGCTGGACCGGGCTCGCGCCGCGGTCCTGCACGACCTTGATGCCGGTCGCCTTCGCGTAGGCGGCATCGACGTTGTCGCGCATCGCGTCGCCCCATTGCCCGCCCCACGTCATCACGACGATCTGCTCGGGCTTCGCGAATGCATCGCGTGGCCACGTCAGCGGCGCGATCAGCGGCGCCGCGAGCGCAGCACCGCCGGCCTTCAGCCATTCTCTCCTTCGCATGCGTGCCTCCTTTAAAAGTTGGATGCGAGCCCGCCGCGTTGTATGCTTCGGCGCCGGCGACACCCCTCACCCCAACCCTCTCCCCGTTCGCGGGCCGAGGATGCGACAGGATGCACCCATGCGCGACGCCAAGCGTGCGTTGAACGTCTCCGATCTCGCCGCGCTCGCCGAGCGCTTCGCGGTCGAGCCGCAACCCGCAGTACTTTACGCCGCCGTCGATGCGCTCGTACAGGAGGTGATCGGTCACCGGCTGTTCACGCTGATGCGCGTGCACGAGGCGACCGACGAAGTCGAGCGCATCTACAGCAGCAACACGGCCGCGTACCCGGTCGGCGGTCGGAAGGTCAAGCGGGGAACGCCGTGGAGCCGCGCGGTGCTCGACCGCGGCGAGGTGTTCGTCGCGCGCGATCCCGAACAGGTCCGCGAGGCGTTCGCCGATCATGCGCTGATCCAGAGCCTCGGCATCGGGTCGATCATGAACGTGCCGATCGGCTGGGCCGGAACGCGGCTCGGCACGATGAACATTTCGCACGAGGCCGGCTGGTTCACGAAGGACGACGAGCGCGCGGGACGCGTGATCGCCCCGTTCCTCGTGCCGTCGCTTCTCGCGTAGCCGGCGCGCGGGAGCGGTCGCAATCACCCGGCGATCGGTCGACGTCACGCGTGTCGGAACCGCTGCTCGACATCCGTCGCCTGACGCGAACTTTCTACGGGGTGCACGCGCTCGACGGCGTGAACCTCACCGTCACCGCGCGCCGGATCACCGGCCTCATCGGCCCGAACGGCGCCGGCAAGACGACGCTGTTCAACTGCATCTCCGGCGTCGTTCCGCCAGGCTCGGGCAACGTCGTATTCGACGGACGCGACATCACCGGCTGGCGTGCGGACCGCATCGCCAGCGCCGGACTCGTGCGCACGTTCCAGATTGCGCGCGGCTTTCCGCGGCTCACCGTCTACGAGAATCTGTTGCTCTACGGCGGCAGGCAGCCGGGCGAACGGGTGCACGGAGCATTGTTGCGCTCGCATGCCGCGCGACGCCGCGAAGCGGAACTCGTGGAAAAGGCGCACGCGATCGCCGATCGATTGAACCTCGTGCGCCTTCTGAACGCGCCGGCATCGAGCCTTTCCGGCGGCCAGAAGAAGCTGCTCGAGATCGGCCGCGTGCTGATGGCCGATCCGCGCGTCGTCCTTCTCGACGAGCCGGTCGCAGGCGTCAACCCTTCGCTCGCGCGCGAGATCGCGCAACATCTGCGCCGCCTCGCCGACGAGGGCCTCACGATCCTCCTGATCGAGCATCACATGGACACGATCGCCGCGCTGTGCGATCACGTCGTCGTGCTCGCCGATGGCAGGAACCTCGCGGAAGGAACGTTCGCCGAGCTCGCGTCGAACCCGCTCGTGCAGGAAGCGTACATGGGGCGCCGATGAGCGCGGTGCAGGTCGGACGCACGGCGGACGCCGGCGCGCATCCGCTGCTCGTCGCCGAGCAGGTCGTCGCCGGCTACAGCGCCGCGGACGAAGTGCTGAAGGGCGTCGACCTGCGCGTCGAGGCGGGTGAGATCGTCGCGATCCTCGGACCGAACGGCGCCGGCAAATCGACGCTCGTGAAGACGCTCGCCGGATTGCTTGCACCGAGTCGCGGCTCGATCCTGCTCGAGGGCCGTCCGATCGCGGGTTGTGCACCGCGCGAGATCAGCCGCGCCGGCGTTGCCTACGTGCCGCAGGAGCAGAACATCTTCCCGACGATGAGCGTGCGCGAGAACCTCGAGATGGGCGGCTTTCTCGATCCCCGCAACAGCACGCGCAGGATCGAGCAGGCGTTCACGCGCTTTCCGATGCTCGCGCGGCGCCGCCGCGTTCAGGCGCGCGCGCTTTCCGGAGGCGAGCGCCAGGTGCTCGCGATGGCGATGGCGCTGATGGTCGACCCGACGCTGCTGCTGCTCGACGAGCCGTCCGCGGGTCTGTCGCCGATCGCGGCGCAACGCCTGTTCGAAGACATCGTCGCGATCCATCGCGATGGCGTGTCGATCGCGATGGTCGAGCAGAATGCGCGCGAGGCCTTGACCATCGCCGATCGCGCGTACATTCTCGTCGACGGCCGCAACCATCGCGAGGGAGCGGCGCGGGCGCTGGCCGCCGATCCCGACATCCGGCGGATTTTTCTCGGCGGATGACGACAACACGAAACATCGACAACGGAGGAACGAAATGCAGCCCATTCCGCGTGAACCGCGTCGCCGTTTGCTGATCGGCGCCGGCGCACTCGCCCTCGGTGCAGTCGCGCCCGCCATCGTTCGTGCGCAGGGCGAGCCGTTGCAACTCGGCGTGCTGACACCGCTCACCGGCGCGGGCGGCTTCGATGGCCCGCGGATGGCGAAGGCGATGCAAGCCGTGATCGACGAGGTGAACGCGAACGGCGGTCTGCTCGGCCGCAAGGTGGTGCTCGTCGTCGAGGACGGACAGACGAATCCCGAAGCCGCGGTGCGCGCCGCACGCAAGCTGATCGACGTGACGAAGGTGCCGGCGATCATGGGAACGTGGGCGTCGGCGGTGACGTCAGCGGTTGCGCCATTGTGCTGGGAGAGCAAGACGTTCCTCACGACGGTGTCGGGTGCCGACTCGATCACGAAGCTGCCGCACCAGGGCTACCTGATCCGCACGCAGCCGAACAATCACCTGCAGGCCGGCAAGCACGCGGAGTTCATCGCGTCGATGGGCGTCAAGCGCTGCTTCATGATGTCGATCCAGGCGCCGTTCGCGCAGCCCACGCAGTCGCGCGCGACCGAAGTGCTGAAGGAGAAGGGCTCGCAGATGGTCGGCACGCTGATCTACGACAAGGACAAGACGACGTATCGCTCCGAAGTCGACCAGGCGCTGCGCACCAATCCCGATCTGATCTATCTGAACGGCTACGCGCCCGACGTCACGATCCTCCTGCGCGATCTCTATCGTGCGGGCTACGGCGGCAAGCGCTTCGCGCAATCGTATGCGGTGACGACGAAGGTTCTCGATGCGCTGCCGCACGAGGTGACGGAAGGCGTGATCACCGTGCAGCCGTCGGCCGACGTGACGTCGCCCGCGTACGAGCTCGCGAAGAAGCGACTGGGCATCGCCGAACCCGATTCGTACGAGACGCAGGCGACCGACTGGGCGAGCCTCGTGTCGCTCGCGATCGCGAAGGCGACGACCGCGACCGGGACGGGCATCCGCGACAACGTGCGCAAGATCTGCCAGGGCGGCGGCCAGAAGGTGTACAGCGCCGTCGAAGGGTTGAAGCTGCTCGCGCAGGGCAAGGACATCAATTACGAAGGCGCGAGCGGTCCCTGCGACTTCACCGACATCGGCGACATCACCGACTGCAAGTTCCGCTACAACAAGGTGGAAAACGGCAAGTTCGTGCTGCTGAAGGTCGCGTGAGCGCGGCGGGCGAGCGAACCGGGCGCGGCGGGCGGGGCCGCAAACAAAGTAGGGTCAGAGACGACTTTCCGCGAGGTGCGCGCAATGCGTCGATCGCTCCGGAAAGTCGTCCCTGACCCTGCTTTGTGAGCCCACTTCTTGATGGCGTCGCTCGCCGAGGTCGGCCAGCTCGTCGTCAACGGCGTCATGGCCGGGACGATCCTCGCCGTTCCGGCGATCGGCCTCACCGCGATCTACGCGGTGCTGCGTTTTCCGAACTTCGCGCTCGCGTCGCACGCGACGATCGGCGCATTCGCGGGCTACGTCGCAAACGCGAAGCTCGGCCTGCCGCTCCTGCCGTCCGTCGCGATCGCGTTCGTCGTCGCCGGGGGCGTCGGCGTCGTCAGCGACGAGACGGTGCTGAAGCGCTTCCGTCCCGCCGGCTACATCACGACGGCGATCGCGTCGATCGCGCTGACGATCGCGCTCGAGAACGTCTTGCGCTTCATCTTCGGCAACGAGCTCCGCGGCTACGACCTGCCGATCCAGCGCGACGTTCGCATCGGCGCCATTCGCGTCGGTCCGCAGCAACTCGAAAACCTTGCGATCGCGGGCGTTGCGATGGCGGCGCTCTTCGGCTTCCTGGCGTTCACGCGGACGGGCAAGGCGATGCGCGCCGTCGCCGATAACCCGATGCTCGCGGCGATCAAGGGCATCGACGCCGACACGATCGGCCGCGTCGTCAACTTCGTCGGCATGGGACTCGCAGGTCTGGGGGGCATGCTGATCGGGCTCGACACGACGATCGATCCGCTGACCGGCTTTCGCTCGATCCTCTCGGTATTCGCCGCGGCGGTCGTCGGCGGGCTGGGAAGCATTCCCGGTGCGCTCATCGGCGCGCTCACGGTCGGTATCGGCGAGGAACTGTGCCTGCTGTTCCTCTCGCCCGACTATCGCAGCGCCGTGGGTTTCGTCGCGATCCTGCTCGTGCTGACGCTGCGCCCGCGCGGCATCCTCGGCCAGCGCGCATTCTGACCATGGAGAACTATCTCATCGCGATGTGCGTCTCCGCGGGCATCTACGCGCTGATGGCGCTCGGCGTCAACGTCGTCTGGGGCTTCGCCGGAATGGTCAACCTCGGCCTTGTCGGTTTCTTCGCCGTCGGCGCCTACACGAGCGCGCTCCTGACGCTGAAGACGCACTGGGCGATCGCCGGCGGCATGGTGGCGGCCACGATCGTCGCGGCACTCGTCGGCGCGCTCGTCGCGCTGATCACCGTGCGGCTGCGCGGCGACTATCTCGCGATCGTCACGCTCGGTTTCGCCGAAACGATCCGCATCGTCGCGAGCAACACGATCTGGCTCACCAACGGCACCGACGGGCTTTCGGGCATTCCCGGTCCCGGCCGCGGCACGCTGTCCCCGGAAATGTTCAATCTCGTCTATCTCGCGATCGTCGGCGTCATCGTTGCCATTGCATACGCGATGAACGAACGGCTGCGCGCCTCGCCGTTCGGCCGCGTGCTCCGCGCGATCCGCGACGACGAGCAGGTCGCGGCGGTCGCAGGGAAGCCTGTGACGCTCTTCAAGGTCGAGGCGTTCGCGATCAGCTCCGCGGCACTCGGTCTCGCCGGCGCGCTGTACGCACACTACACGTCGTACATCGCGCCGGACATCTTCGTGCCGCTGCTAACGCTTTACATCAAGCTCGCGCTGCTCGCCGGCGGCTTGGGCAACAACCGCGGCGCGATCGTCGGCGCCTTCGCCGTCGTGTTCCTGCTCGAATCGACGCGCTTCGTGATTCCCTACGTCCCCGGCATCACACCGGTGCAAGGCGCGGCGACTCGTGAATTCCTGATCGCGGCGTTCCTGCTCGTGATGCTGCGCTACAAGCCGGCGGGCCTCGTGCCCGAGCAGCCGACGCGGCTTCCCGTGCCGCCGCCCGCCCCGCGCTACCAGCCGACCGCGTAACAGGGCCGCCGCGGATCGGCGCCCGCGGAAATCACGCCGCGAGCCCGATCGCCGCGCTGCACGCACACCGCGCCCGCACGCCAGACGAAGCCGGGCCAGTCGGCGACGTCGTGGCCGCGCGAGGCGAGCGCGTCGCGGACCCCCTTGGGAATGCGGTCCTCCACGTAGAGCAGGCCCGGCGAATAGCTGTGCGGCTCGAACGAATCGGGGAAGCTGTACGACGCGAAGCGCGGCGCCTCCACCGCCTGCTGTGGCGTCATCCCGAACACGCGCATGTTGAGCAGCGCCTGCACGAGCGCCTGCGCCTGCACGTCGCCGCCCGGCGTGCCGAGCGGCATCGGGCTGCCGTCGGCGGCGAGCGCCATCGCGACCATCGGCGTCAGTCGTGGTCGCTTGCCCGGCGCGGGACACGACGGGTGCGAAGGATCGGCGAAACTCTGCGAGCCGCGCGACGACGGGCAAAGTCCGGTGCCGGGAATCACCGGCGTGTCGTACGAAGGATCGCTCGGCGTGGCCGCGAAGACGTTGCCGTCGCTGTCGATGACGCTGACGTGCGACGTATCGTGCGCGCCCGCCGATGCGCGTTCATGCGTCGCCGTGGGTCGATTGGGCGCGGGTCGACCGGCGGCGTCGCCGGGCGGCGGCATTTCGGCCCATGCGCGTTCGGGACGGATTTGCGCGCGCCGGCTTTGCGCATACGCAGGCGACAGCAGCGTGGAGAGCGGCACGTCGACGAAGCGCGGATCGCCGAAATACCGTTCGCGATCGGCGAACGCGAGCTTGATCGCCTCGGTCAGCGTGTGTACGTAGTCGACCGAGTTGTGCCCCATCGAACGAAGGTCGATGCCGTCGAGGATGTTCAAAATCTCGAGCAGCACGGGTCCCTGGCACCATGCGCCGCACGTGTAGAGATCGAGGCCGCCGAATTGCGCCCGCGCCGGCGGCTCGAACGCGACGCGGAACTCGGCGAGATCGTCGTGCGACATCAGTCCGCCGTTTTCGCGGTGGTAGTCGACGATCGCCTTCGCGATGTCGCCGCGGTAGAACGCTTCGCGCGCCGCCTGCAATCCGTCCGCCCGTCCCTTCGGCAACGCAGCCTTCTCCTCGTCGGCCAGGTATTGCAGCGTGCGTCCAAGATCGCGCTGCACGAACCGCTCGCCGGGCTGCGGCACGCGCCCGCCGGGGAGATAGATCGCGGCGTTCGACGGCCAGCGCGCATAGTCGGCGACGTGCATGCCGATCATCTCGGACATCAGCGGATACATCGGAAAGCCGTCGCGCGCGAAACGGATCGCCGCGGCCGCGCATTCGCCGAAGCTCATCGTGCCGTAGCGTTCGAGTGCCGTGATCCATGCATCGGGCGCGGCGGGCACGATGGTGCGCAGCACGCCGTGCGGGATATGACCGCCGCAATGCTTCTCGAAGTAATCGGGCGTGATCGCGCGCGGCCACGTGCCGAGCCCGCTGATCGTCACGACCTCTCGCGTCTTCGCGACGTAGATCATGATCGGCGCGACGCCGGCGACGTCGACGAGATCGCTCTGCAGCACGCCGAGCGCGATGCCGCCCGCGACGCCGGCGTCGATCGCATTGCCGCCCGCCTCGAGGATCGCGAACGCGGCGTGCGCCGCGCCGTAATGGCCGGCGACTACCATGTGCCGCGTGCCCATCACCATCGGGCGCAGGCTTTCGATGCCGTGCAGGCTCATCCGCTGCGAGATCGAGTCGGTCATGACGTCGCCTCGTCTACGCGGCGGCGGTTTCGCGCCTGATGGCGCTGGCGTTCAGTGTCGGCCGCGTCGCCAGCGCCTCGTCGAGGATCGCGTTCGCTTCGCACAGCTCCGCCCCTTCGAGCGGCAGGCGCGGCGCGCGCACGCGATCGCTGCCCATCCCGACGCGCTTTTGCGCAAGCTTGATCAGTTGCACGAACTTCGGCACCGTGTCCATCCGCAGCAGCGGCAGAAACCAGCGATAGAGCGCGAATGCCTCGTCGCGGCGACCGTCGGCCGCGTAGCGATGGAGCGCCACCGATTCGGCGGGAAACGCGTTGACGAGGCCGGCGATCCAGCCGATCGCGCCGGCGCCGATCGCCTCGACGTTCGCATCGTCGACGCCGCACAGCACACGAATGCGCTCGCCGAGGAGCGCGCGAATAGCGCTCACACGGCGCACGTCCATGCTCGACTCCTTCACCGCCTG
>DATNGN010000056.1:0-30681 GCA_035605875.1 Casimicrobiaceae bacterium | reverse complement strand
GCGTCGAAGCGCTCGACCTCGCTCCAGACGCCGCGTGCGAGCACGCGCGCCAGCGCCTCGTCGGCGCCGTTGACGACGACGCATCCGTCGCCCGGAATCGTCCGCACGAGGTGATGGAACTGCGTCTCGATCGCCGCCAGGTCGGCAAAGATGTCGGCGTGGTCGAACTCGAGGTTGTTGAGGATCGCCGTGCGCGGCCGGTAATGGACGAACTTCGAGCGCTTGTCGAAGAACGCCGTGTCGTACTCGTCGGCCTCGATCACGAAGAACGGGCTCGGCGTGAGGCGTGCCGACACGCCGAAATCCACCGGCACGCCGCCGATCAGGAACGCCGGGTCGAGTCCTGCCTGCGCAAAGACGTGAGCAAGCATCGCCGAGGTCGTCGTCTTGCCGTGCGTGCCCGCCACGGCGAGGACGAAGCGGTCGCGCAGCACGTTCTCGTAGAGCCACTGCGGACCGGATGCGTACGCGCGCCCGGCGTTCATCACCGCCTCCATCAGCGGATTGCCGCGCGAAACGACGTTGCCCACGATGAACACGTCGGCGCGCTTCGCCACGGTGTCGAGTTGCGCCGCGTCGTAGCCTTCGGTCAGCGCGATGCCGAGTTCCTCGAGTTGCGTCGACATTGGCGGGTAGACGTTCGCGTCGCAGCCGGTCACCGTGTCTCCCGCCTCGCGCGCGATCGCCGCGAGGCCGCCCATGAACGTGCCGCAGATGCCGAGGATGTGCAGATGCATCGGTTCGGAGCCGGCGTCAGCCGCGGAAGATGAAGTAGACGGCGCCCATCATGCAAAGACCGGCCCACAGATAGTCGAGCTTGAGATGCGCGCCCATGAAGAACATCGCGAACGGCACGAATACCGTCAGCGTGATCACCTCCTGCATGATCTTGAGCTGCGCAAGCGACAGCTGCGTGTAGCCGATGCGGTTTGCCGGCACCTGCAACAGGTATTCGAAGAGCGCAACTCCCCACGAGATCAGCGCGGCCACCCACCACGCGCGGTTTTCGAGCAGCTTCAGATGCCCGTACCACGCGAAGGTCATGAACAGGTTCGAGCAGCAGAGGAGCGCCGCGCAGACGACCGCGGGATGCAGCGCGAGCGACAGGGGATTCATCGGGGCGGGATCTCGCGGGCGAAGGGAAGAGCGCGGCATTATCGCCGATGACATCGGCATGTTCCTTGCGCGACGGCGCTCGTCACCGGCTGCAACACGCCCGAGATCCCATGCCCGACGACCAGTCGACGTCACGCGTGCTCGCTCGCGCTTCCCGTCCGCGGGATGGCGAAGGCACGCCACGTCCTGCGCGCGCTCGGCGCGCGGCGCGTCTCGTCCGGCTGCGCTCGTCGATCGGCTTTCGGCTGGCGTTGCTTGCCTTCGCCGTCGGCCTGCCGTTTATCGTCTACGTCGGCGCCAGCGCGGCACGCCAGGCGTCGGTGGCGCACGACTATGCGAAGCAGCGCGCGCTGGCGCTCGCGCGCGTCATCGCCGCGCGCGTCGACGACGTTGTAGGCGACAATCTCACGGCGCTGGCGCTGGTCCGCCATGGCGTGGTCGTCGATCCATCGGCGGCAGCCGCGAACAACGCGTTCCTGGCGCGGATTCGCGGCGACCTTCCCCGCCTCGTGCACAACGTCGGCGTCTGGACGCTCGACGGCCGCAACGTCGGCACGCTGAACCGAATGCCGGCGCAAGACCGCGTGTCGATCGCCGATCGCGACTACTTCCGGCGCGCGCTGCAGGCGTCCGCAACCGCGATCGCCGGCCCCGTCCCGTCGTACGACGACGGCGCGCCGGTCGTGATGTTCGCGCGCCCGGTCGTCGGGCCTTCGGGCAACGTCGAAGGCGTCGTGACGCTTTCGACCGACCTCGAGCAGGTGCAGCCGCTGCTCGACCTCGCCGGGACGATGCCGAGCGAAACGGTGACTTCGGTCGTGAACGCCGACGGCATCGTGCTCGCGCGAAGCGTCGACGCGCGCCGCTGGGTGGGGATGAGCGTGCTCGGCGTCGGCAAGGCGCGCGAGCACCTTGCGAACCGCGAAGGCGTCGACGAGACGCGCGGCGCCGACAACGTTCCGCGCATTGCCGGCTACACGCAGGCGAAGCGCACGCAGTGGCACGTGTTCGTCGGCATGCCGACCGACGCGGCGCTCAATTTCGCCCGGACGAACCTGCGGGAGACGCTCGCGTTCGGCTCGCTGTCGCTTCTGCTCGGCGCGCTGCTGGCCGCGGCGCTCGGCGTGCGCATCGCGCGCCCGTTGCATCGGCTCGCGCACGACGCGCGGCTGCTTGCCCGCGGCAACCTCGCGCACCGGACGACGGTCGCCGGCGACGACGAGACCGGCGTGCTCGCCGAGACGCTGAACCGGCTCGCGCAAACGGTCGAGGAACGCACCGGCGCATTGCAGGAGAAGACCGCCGCGCTCGAGCGCAGCACGGCCGAGCTCGAAACGATCACCGCGAACGTGCCGGTCCTGATCGCCTACGTCGATGCACGCGAGCGTCTGCGCTTCGTCAACGAGTACTACCGGGACGTGTTCGGCGCAGCGCCCGCCGGGGCCGTCGGACGATCGCTTCGCGCCGTCCTCGGGCGCGCCGTCCATGCGCGCCTCGCGAGCCGCATGCGCGAGGTCCGCGCCGGCTTGCCGCAGACGTTCGAGGCGACGCTCACGCCCGGTGGCCGGGCGCGCGTGTTCATCGTCACCTGCTTTCCCGACTATGGCGACATGCACGAAGTGCGTGGCGCGTACGTCGTCTGCCAGGACATCACCCGGCGCAAGGACGCCGAGGAAGCGCTCGCCGCGCGCGAGCGTTTCGTGCGCCTGATCGCCGACGGCATTCCGGCGCGCATCACCTACATCGATACGCGCGACCGGCTGCTCTTCGGCAACCGGCGCTTCGCGCAGTACTGGGGACACGAGTCGGACGACGTCGTCGGGCGCCCGTTGGCGGAGATCGTGCCGCCGGAGGCATTCGCGCAGATCAAGCCGGAGCTCGACCGCAGCTACGCGGGCGAGGCGCGGCACTTCGATCTCGTCGTCGAGCGCCCCGGCGGAAGCGAGTTCTACCAGGTCGATCACGTGCCCGACGTCGATGCGTCGGGCGTCGTGCACGGTGTCGTCACGATCTCGCAGGACGTCACCGCACTGCGGCGCGCGAAACACGCGCTGGCCGATTCCGAGAAGCGGATGCGGATGATCGCCGACAATCTGCCGCCGCTCATTGCGTACCTGTCGGCCGACGAACGCTACCAGTTCGTGAACGCCCGCGGCGAGCAGATGTTCGGGCTCTCGGCGCAGCAGATGATCGGCCGCACCGTGCAGGAACTGCTGAGTCCCGAGTCGTATGCGCAGTCGAAGCCGCATCTCGAGCGCGTGCGCCGCGGCGAGCGCGCGCGCTTCCAGCGCACGGTGGTTCGTCACGGGCGCGCGTGCAACGAACTGGTCGAGCTCATTCCCGACCAGGATGCGTCGGGCGACGTGCAGGGCTTCTACGCGCTCGTGCAGGACATCACCGACCTCACCGCCGCGCAGCAGAAGGCGCAGGCGAGCGAGCAGCGGCTGCGCAGCATCACCGACAGCATTCCATCGATGGTCGGCTACATCGACCGCGAACGTCGCTATCGCTTCAACAACCGCTATTACGAGACGTGGCTGAACCGGCCCCTCGCGGAGATCACCGGTCGCCGGATCGCCGAGGTACTGGGCCCGCAGGCGTACGCGAACATCGCGGCGAACCTCGAGCGCGCGTTTGCCGGCGAGCGCGTCGATTTCGACGTCGAAGTGCCGCACGCTGCCGGGACGCGTTTCGTGCGCGGCAGCTACATTCCGGACATCGATGCGTCGGGCGAGGTGATCGGCGTCTACACGTCGTCGACCGACATCACGCCGCTCAAGGAAGTCGAGCGACAGCTCGAGCGGCTCGCGCAAAAGGACACGCTGACCGGTTTGCCGAACCGTCACGCGTTCAACGACGGCATCGCCGCTGCGCTGCGCCGCTCGCAGCGCAGCGAGCGGCAGGTCGCGCTGCTGTTCCTCGACGTCGACGGCTTCAAGCAGATCAACGACACGCTCGGCCATGCGGCCGGCGACGACGTGCTGCGCGAGTTCGGCCGACGCCTGTCGGCGTCGGTGCGCGCGACCGACCTCGTCGCGCGCCTTGCGGGCGACGAGTTCGTCATCGTTCTCGAAGGGATCCATTCGCGCGAGGAGTGCCGCTTCGTTGCGCGCAAGATCATCGCGGCGATGCGGCCGCCTGTGCACGCGGGCGACACGACGGTCAAGGTGACGACGAGCATCGGCATCGCGCTCGGCCAGGGCGGCGCGACCACACCCGAGGCGCTGCTCAAGCGGGCCGACAGCGCGCTTTACGCGGCGAAGGGACACGGCAGGGATACGTTCGAGATCGCGATTTAGCGCGCCGCGCCACATCGCGATCAGCGGTCGGCTGGCAGGCGACAGGTAACAGTAAACTGGGCGCACGACAGCTCTCGTCGCTTGCCCCGCGATGCCCGACTCACGGCTTCTGTTGCCTGATACCTGTTCGCTGTTGCCCGAAGCGCGCAGCGCCGTGCGCGCGCTTTCCGCCTCGCGCATCCGCGATATCGCGAACGTGGGCATGCACGACAAGGACGTGCTCGCGTTCTGGTTCGGCGAGCCCGATCAGGTGACGCCGGCGTTCATCCGCGATGCGGGAATCGCCTCGCTTGCGCAGGGCGAAACGTTCTATTCGCAGAACTTCGGCATTCCCGAACTGCGCGAAGCGATCGCCGATTACGTGACCGCTCTGCATCGGCCGACGGCGCCCGACGCAATCGCGGTGACGGCATCGGGGATGTCGGCGCTGATGCTGGCCGTCGAAGCGCTCGTCGCTCCCGGCGATCGCGTCGTCGTCGTCACGCCGCTATGGCCGAATCTCGTCGAGATCCCGAAGATTCTCTCGGCCGACGTCGTCTGCGTGCCGCTCTCGTTCGGCCCGTCGGGATGGACGCTCGACGTCGACCGGCTGCTCGATGCGCTGACGCCCGGCACGCGCGCGCTGATGCTGAATTCGCCGAACAATCCGACGGGCTGGACGATCGATCGCGGCACGCAGGAGGTGCTGCTCGGGCACTGCGTGCGCCACGGCATCTGGATCATCGCCGACGACGTCTACGAGCGCCTCTACTACGACGACGATTACGCGTGCGCGCCGGCGCTGCTCGACATCGCGGACAGCAGGATGCGCGTCGTCACCACGAACAGCTTCTCGAAGGCGTGGCTGATGACCGGCTGGCGGCTGGGCTGGATCGTTGCGCCGCAGCCGCTGATGTCCGACCTCGGCAAGCTGATCGAATACAACACGTCGTGCTCGCCGGTGTTCGTGCAGCGCGCGGGCGTCGTCGCACTGCGCGACGGCGAGCCGACCGTCGACGCGACGCGCGAGCGCCTGCGACGTGCGCGCAACCGATTGATCGACGGGTTGCGCACATTGCCGGGCGTTCAGGTCGCGCCGCCGGCCGGCGCCATGTACGCGTTCTTTCGCATCGACGGCGTCGCCGACAGCATGGCGTTCTGCACGAGGCTCGTGCAGCAGGCGAAGCTCGGGTTGGCGCCCGGCAGTGCGTTCGGCCCCGAGGGCGAAGGCTTCGTCCGCTGGTGCTTCGCGGCCAGCGACGAACGACTCGACGACGGGATTGCGCGCCTCGCGCGGTTCCTGGCGTCGGAGACGATTTGCGCTCCAACGAAAATCGTCTCTAACCCCATTTAGGTTTTCTCGGTGAAGAAATCGCTTCTGCTCGCGCTCTGCGTATTTGCATGCGTCGTCCACGCGACGGAGATGCGCAAGACGCTTCACGTCGCCTTTCCCGTCGCCGAGAGCGGCTTCGATCCGCAGGCGATCGGCGACACGTACTCGGACGCCGTTTGTCTCGCGATCTTCGATCCGCTCTACCGCTACGATTATTTCGCGCGGCCGGTCGTGTTGCAGCCGAACACCGCCGATGGCTTGCCCGAGATCACCGACGGCGGCCGCACGTACACGATCAAGCTGAAGCGGGGCATTCGCTTCGCTGCCGATCCCGCGTTCCAGGGAAAGCCGCGCGAGCTGACCGCCGACGACTACGTCTACAGCATCAAGCGCGTGTTCGATCCGAAGGTGCGCTCGTACTGGCTCTACCTGTTCGAGGGCAACCTCGTCGGCCTCGACGAGCCGCTTGCCCGCGCGAGGAAGAGCGGACGGTTCGACTACGACGAGAAGATCGACGGCGTGCAGGCGCTCGACCGTTACACGCTGCGCATTCGCTTCAAGGAGCCCGACTACGCGTTCCAGTGGTGGCTCACGACGTCGAGCTTCGCCGCGGTCGCGCGCGAAGTCGTCGAGCGTTATCAGGACGCGTCGCATCGGGTGATGGAGCACCCGGTCGGCACCGGCGCCTATCGCCTCAAGTCGTGGACGCGCGGACAGCGGATCGTCCTCGAGGCGAATCCCGATTTCCGCGACGAGCGCTACCCGGCGCCGGGAAACGATCCGGCCGACGCAGCGGTCGCGAAAGGCCTCACCGGCCAAAGGCTTCCGCTGGTGGGCAACGTCGACATCGCGATCACCGAGGAAGCACAGCCGCGGATGCTCTCGTTCGACCGCGGCGAGCTCGATTTCGTCAACGTTCCCGCATCGCTCGCGGCGACCGTCCTCGACGGCGATAGGCTGCGGCCCGCGCTCGCGAAGCGCGGGATTGCGCTGCACCGCTCACCCGAGCCTTCGCTGTCGTTCTTCTTTTTCAACATGGACGATCCCGTCGTCGGCGGCTACGAGCCGGCGAAGGTGGCACTTCGTCGCGCGATCGCGATGGGCTACGACCGCGCCGCCGACATCCGGCAACTCGCGGACGGCCAGGCGTTGCTCGCCGATCAGCCGGTCCCGCCCGGTCTCTTCGGCCACGACGCGACGGTCGGCATTCGCGTGCCATTCGATCCGGCGGCCGCGCGCGCCCTCCTCGACCGCTTCGGTTACAAGGACCGCGACGGCGACGGGTACCGTGAAACGCCGGAGGGCAAGCCGCTGACGATCGTCAAGGGCTCGACGACCGACGCAGCTGCCCGGGCGAGCGACGAGCTCTGGAAGCGCAACATGGATGCGATCGGCATCCGGATGGCGTTCCTGAAGAACAAGTGGCCCGAGCTCAACAGGATGACGGAGGCGGGGCAGATGATGATGTGGGGACTGGGCTGGATCAGCGGCATCCCGGACGGCAATCAGTTCTACAGCTATCTCGTGAGCCGGAACATCGGCACGTCGAACGACGCCCGTCTGCGCCTTCCCGCGTACGACCGGCTCTACGATGCGGCGCGCGTCCTTCCCGACGGCGCTTCGCGCAATGCGATCTTCCGCAGGATGAACGAGCTGATCGCGGGCTACACGCCATGGATCGTCGCTGATTACCCGTATCGCAACGATCTGACGCAACCGTGGCTCCGCGGATTCAAGCAGAACCCGTTTCAGCGGTGGCAGTGGGCGTATTACGGCGTCGACCACTGATAGTCGTCCGCGTGGCGTTCGACCGGCGCGGAATGTCGGCAAACGACGGACGGCGATCCGCGTAGCACACCGATAGCGGCGACCGATCGCCGGCGGCTACGCTCACGATCGACCGGGCGGCCGCCCGGCGGCCAACGCAACGCGCCAGGGTGCGCGACGGAGCTTCCGATGCTGAAGGTGAAATCGCTGTGGGCGCTGACGAAGGAGTCGGTATCGGAATGGTCGAACGACTACGCATCGAGCATGGGCGCGGCGCTCGCGTACTACACGATTTTCTCGATTGCGCCGCTGCTCGTCATCGCGATCGCCGTCGCCGGCTTCTTCTTCGGCGCCGACGCCGCGCGCGGCGAGATCTTCGGCCAGCTCAAGGGACTGATCGGCGACCGCGGCGCGGGCACGATCCAGGCCGCCGTCGCGAGCGCCAGTCAGACGGGTCACGGGACGTTCGCAGCGGTCGTCGGGGTCGTCACGCTGCTGCTCGGCGCGACGACGGTCTTCGGCGAGCTGCAATCGGATCTCGACCGGATCTGGGATTCGCCGAAGCCCGAGCACGCGGGCATCTGGGGACTCGTCCGCGGCAAGCTGCTTTCGTTCGGCATGGTGCTCGGCATCGGCTTCCTGCTGCTCGTCTCGCTGGTGCTGTCGGCCGGCCTGTCGGCGATCGGCAAGTTCTGGAGCGGCTGGTTTCCCGGCTGGGAAGCGGCGCTGCAGGTGATCAACTTCGTGATCAGCTTCCTCGTCATCACGGGCCTGTTCGCGATGATCTACAAGCTGCTGCCGCGCGTCGACATCGGCTGGCGCGATGTCTGGATCGGCGCGGCCGTCACGTCGCTGCTGTTCGCGATCGGCAAGTTGCTGATCGGTCTTTATCTCGGAAAGAGCAGCGTCGCATCGAGCTTCGGCGCCGCCGGTTCGCTCGTGATCGTGCTGCTGTGGGTCTATTACTCGGCGCAGATCTTCCTGCTCGGCGCGGAATTCACGCGGACCTACTCGTACCGGCACGGCTCCCGCAGCCACCAGAAAAAACCGGTGAAGGCGGAGAAGCCGACGCAAGCGACGCAGGGTGATTCTGCGCAAGCGGCGCAGGACGCCGGCAAAACCCCGACTCACGGCGGCAACACGGCAGTTCCCCGCGAACGGCCCGAGCCACGCACCGAAATGCCGCAGCCGGTACGTCAGGGACGCGATTGGCGCGTCCCCGCCGCGCAGGAAACGATCGAGCCGCGCGAACCGGCGTGGAACAGGCTGCGGATTGCGGCCGGCGTCGCGGCCGCGATGGGCCTCCTGGCCGGGGAAGTGTTGAACGAACTACGGCGAAACGGCACGCTGCTGCGGCGCCGGTGGCGGCGCGCCTAGCGAGAACCGAAGCAGGGTCGGAGACGACTTTGGTGCGCGAAAGTTGTCGCAGGCCCTATGGCGCCGGGTGAATGTTGTCGACCCATGGCACGTTCTCGGGATTCGGCTCGACGTTCGGAATGTCGAGATTGACGACGACCGGCTCCTGGCCGCTGCGACAGAGCACGCACGACAGCGGTTCGCTGTCGCTCGCGTTGATCTCCTGGTGCGGCACGAACGGCGGCACGTAGATGAAATCGCCCGGACCGGCCTCGGCCGTGAACTCGAGCCGGTCGCCCCATTTCATCCGCGCCTTGCCGCTGACGACGTAGATCACGCTCTCGACCGGGCCGTGATGGTGGGCGCCGGTCTTCGCCTTCGGGTGGATGACGACCGTTCCCGCCCAGAGCTTCTCGGCGCCCATCCGCGCGTGGTTGATCGCCGCCGCGCGGTTCATGCCCGGCGTCTGCGCCGTGTTCGTGTCGAGCTGGTTCGCCTTGATGACCCGCACGCCATGGTAACGCCACTTCGTTTCCGCCATTGTGAGTCCCCCGCGCTCGCGGCGCGCAAACGTGCGCCGCTTTGCTGCATTCGCGCCTGAAAGCGGCCCTTCGGCGCGCCCGTCCTCTTCGCTCGCGGTTACAAGGATAAAAGCATTCGTTATTTTGCTCCTGCCGCCGGCGTCGCTATCTTGAAGGCATAACGATGCCATTCGAGGCTGCCATGTCGCGCATCTACGTCATCCACGAGAACGACGCCTGGGTCGAGCCGCTTCGCGTCGCGTTCGACGAGCTGCGGCTCCCGTACACCGAATGGTTCACCGCCGATGGGCGGCTCGATCTCGCGAGCGTTCCGCCGCGCGGCGTCTTCTACAACCGGATGAGCGCATCGTCGCACACGCGCGGCCATCGCTACGCCGCCGAGCTCACCGGTGGCCTGCTCGCGTGGCTCGAATCGCATGGCCGCCGCGTGATCAACAACTCGCGCGCGCTTGCGCTCGAAATCAGCAAGATGGCGCAATACGGCGCGCTGCGTCGCGAAGGCATTCGCGTTCCGCACACGATTGCAGCCGTCGGACGCGACGCGATCGTCGATGCGGCGAGGACGATGCGGGGACGCTTCATCACCAAGCACAATCGCGCCGGCAAGGGTCTCGGGGTGCACCTGTTCGACGGCGTCGACGCGCTCGCGCGCTATGTCGACAGCCCGGCATTCGAGGACTCGGTCGACGGCGTCACGCTGGTCCAGCAGTACATCGCCGCGCCCAGGCCGTACATCACGCGTGTCGAGTTCGTGGGCGGGGAGTTCCTGTACGCCGTTCGCGTCGACACCTCGCAAGGCTTCGAGTTGTGCCCGGCCGACGTCTGCCAGGTCGGCGACGCATTCTGCCCGGTCGGCGAAACGGCGCCGGTGTCGACGGCGCCGCGCTTCGAAGTGATCGCGGGCTTCGACCATCCGATCGTCGAGCGCTATCGGCGCTTCCTCGCTGCGAACGGCATCGGCATCGCCGGCATCGAATTCATCAGCGACGCAAATGGCGAGCTCTTCACGTACGACGTCAACACGAATACCAACTACAACGCCGACGCCGAGCGCGTCGCCGGCGTGTCGGGGATGGGCGCGATCGCCGCGTATCTCGGACGCGAACTTTCCACGCTGGACGCCACCGAACGGCAGGCGGCCTGAGCATCGTCTTGCCCGCATGACGCGAAAGCGCGACGCACGCGTTGCGTGCGCGCAGGAGGATAATGACTGCCTCATGTGAAGAGGAGACAGTCATGGCCAACGCCCGGCAAGTCGTCATCGTCAACGGCGTGCGCACCGCCATCGGAGACTACGGCGGATCGCTGAAGGACATTCCACCGACCGACCTCGGCGCGCGTGTCGTGCGCGAAGCGGTCGCGCGCGCGAAAGTCGATCCGGCGACGATCGGCCAGTGCGTGTTCGGCAACGTGATCCATACCGAGGCGCGCGACATGTATCTGTCGCGCGTCGTCGCGATCAACGGCGGGCTGTCGCACGAAAGCGGCGCGCTCACCGTCAACCGGCTGTGCGGCAGCGGCCTGCAGGCGATCGTCAGCGCCGCGCAGTACGTGATGCTGGGCGACGTCGACGCCGCGATCGGTGGCGGCGCCGAGAGCATGAGCCGCGGACTCTACGGCAACCCGGCGCAGCGCTGGGGCGCGCGAATGGGCGAGGCGAAGCTCGTCGACATGATGGTCGGCGCGCTGACCGACCCGTTCGACACCGTGCACATGGGCATCACCGCCGAGAACGTCGCAACGAAGTGCGGCATCACGCGCGAGCAGCAGGACGCCTTCGCGGTCGAGAGTCATCGGCGCGCGACGAAGGCGCATGGCGAAGGCCGCTTCAAGTCGCAGATCCTGCCGATCGAGCTCAAGAGCAGGAAGGGAACGGTCACGTTCGACACCGACGAGCACGTCCGCGCCGACGCGACCGCCGAAGGCATGGGCAAGCTGCGCGCCGTGTTCGCCAAGGAAAACGGAACCGTCACCGCCGGCAACGCGTCGGGCATCAACGATGCAGCCGCCGCCGTCGTGCTGATGGAAATGCAGGCCGCCGAGCGTGCCGGCGTGAAGCCGATGGCGCGCCTCGTGTCGTACGGCCATGCGGGCATCGACCCGAAGATCATGGGCCTCGGTCCGGTCAGCGCAGTCAAGGCTGCGCTCGCGAAGGCCGGCCTGAAGATCGCCGACATGGACGTGATCGAATCGAACGAGGCGTTCGCGGCGCAGGCGATGGCCGTGTCGCAGCAACTCGACTTCGATCCGGCGAAGGTTAATCCGAACGGCGGTGCCGTTGCGCTCGGGCATCCGATCGGTGCGACCGGCGCGATCCTGACCATCAAGGCGATGTACGAGTTGCAGCGGACGAACGGCCGCTACGCGTTGATCACGATGTGCATCGGGGGCGGCCAGGGGATCGCGGCGATCATCGAGCGGATGTAGTCTCCCTCACCCGCCTCGCTACGCTCGGCTCCCTCTCCCCTGGCGGGGGAGAGGGTTGGGGTGAGGGGCGAGCGCAACCATGCCCGACGTACCGCTTCTCCTCGTCGCGTTGACGATCTCGGCGTATTGGCTTCGCGTCGGCGCAATGGTCGTGCGGGTGCGCCGCCGCCAGCATCGCGACGTCGGCGTCGTGCCCGAACGAAGCAGCGAGCGCTTCATGTGGCTGGTCTTCGTGCCGCTCGTCGCCGCGTGGTGCGCGCTGCCGTGGCTCGGCCTCACGCACGGAAGCGGCTGGCTGGCGGTCCCATCGTTCGCCCGCGACAGCGCATATGCGTGGCTGCGCTGGCCGTTCGCCGCGATCGCCGTCGTCTGCCTGGCGCTGACGATCGACTGCTGGCGCAAAATGGGCCGCAACTGGCGGATGGACATCAGCGACAGCAATACCGCGCTCGTCACCGAAGGCCTGTTCGCGCGCATTCGCCATCCGATCTACGCGTTCAGCATCGCGATCATGATCGCGACGGCGATCGTGCTGCCGACCGCCGCGATGATCGCGGTCGCCGTCGTTCACGTCGTGCTGATGAACGTCAAGGCGCGCAGCGAAGAGGCGCACCTCGCGCGCATGCACGGCGACGCGTACGCGCGCTACGTCGAGCGCACCGGCCGCTTCTTCCCAGGGTCTGCGGCGCGCAACTCCTGACGGAACACGGATGCGGGTGTTGCCTGCGCTCGCCACGCTCATCGCGATGGTCGTGTTTTCGATCGCGCACGCGACGCCCGCGCTCGATCCGGCACTGCGGGCGCGCTTGCGCGCACTCGACTGCGCCAACGTTTCCGCGAGCGAGGTCCGTGACGTGCTCGCGCACGTGCCGGCACCGCGGATCGTGCTCCTGCAGGGCAGCGTGCCGCTCGTGACGATGGAGCCGTTCGCGCGCTTCCTGATCGCGATGGGCTATCCCGAGGAGCGGTTGCGCAATCCGCGCGACGGCGAATTCTCGTACAGCAGCTTCGCGGACAGCGCCGCACTCGCCGGCGCGCTCGCGTTCGATTACGAGCAATCGGGAATGGCGCCGATGCTGATCGGTCATAGCCAGGGCGGCATGCTCGCGATCAAGGTGCTCTACGAATTCGCCGGCGCGTTCCATGATGCGCTGCCCGTCGTCGATCCTTCGACCGGGGAGCGTCTCGCGCGAACGTCGATCGTCGATCCCCGCGACGGACGCCTGCGACCGGTCGTCGGCCTGCACGTCGCCTACGCGGCGGCGCTCGCGACCGGCTGGCTGCCGCGGCTGATGCTCGGCCAGTGGAACATGCTGTCGCGGCTGCGCAGGATTCCGGACACCGTCGACGATTTCACCGGATTCATCCTCCCCCAGGATCCGATCGCGGGCAATCTCGCCGGCGACACGGCTTACCGCGCCATCGGTCGTGCGCACGTTCGCAGCGTCACGTTGCCCGACGGCTATCATCACCTGACGTTGCCGCGTGCAGCGCATCTCGCCGCCGATCCGGCGATACGGGCGTGGATCGACGCCTGGAGGCCCGGCAGCGTGTCTCCGCCGCCCGACGGCGACACGTCGAATCTCGTTCATGCCACCGACATCTGGTACAGCGTCAAGCGCCACTGGTGCTTGCAGGCGCAGGGATTGCTCAGTGCTCCAACATCGTGACGCCTCGATCGCCCTTGCTTCCCCGAACGCACGTTCTGGCTGCCGGAGGGGCTCCGCTTGCCTCCGCCGCGTGGCGGATGCGGCACGCCGGTCAACGCCCCGTCGCGTGGCGGGAACGCTGCCGGCCGAGGACAGGAAATTTTTTCCATTGTCGACGTGCAAAAAGCCCTGTGCATGAAAGCCTTCCGCCGACAGACCCGGCACATTCGCACGCGATGACCTCCTGGCCCGGACGGCTCAACCTGTTCCAGGCCACGATGCTCGAATGGCGCGACTTTCATCCATATAACGCCGTTCACGCCGTTCGCATCGATTCGCCGCTCGATCTCGTTGCGCTGCGGGCGGCAGTCGACGGGGAGCTCGCGCAGTCGGGGCTCACCGGGCTCGTGCTCGATCGCGATCGATGCCGCTATGCGTGGCGTGGCGGCGCCGCGAACGCGAGCATCGAGACGATCGACGCGGGCGCCGACTGGGAAGGCGCGCTTGCGCGCACGTTCGAGCGGCATCTGAATGCGCCGTTTCCCCGCGAGGGCGCGCTCGATCCGTTCCGCTTCTTCGCGATGCCCGCCGGCGACGCGTTCTTCTGCGGCGTGGCGTACGACCATTTCATCGCGGGCGGCGACTCGATCATCGGCCTGCTCGACGCGATCGCGGGACGCTATGCCGGAAAGTCGCCCGATGCGTCGCCGCGGCGGCTGTATCCGCCTACGCATGCGCGCCTCTTCGCCAGGCACCCGCTGCGCTTCGCGCGCGGTCTCGCACGGCTTCCGGCACTTGCGCGAAGCTGCCGCCGCACGATCCGTCCGCGCTACCGGAATCTCGACGACGGCCACAACGGCTTCACGTTCTGCTGGCTCACGTCCCCGCAATACGACGCATTGCGCACACGCGCGAAGACATGGGGCGTGACGCTCAACGATGCGCTGATGGCGCTTCTGCTCGCCGCACAGGATGCCGCGATGCCGGCCCGCGACCGCGCGAAGCACCGGCACGAGCTCGCGGTGGCATCGATCATCAACCTGCGCGGCGCCCACGGCGAGGATGCGCGGACGTTCGGTCAGTTCCTGGGCTCGTTTCGCGTCTCGCATCCGGTCCCGCCGGGTGCCACGCTCGAGACGCTCGCGCGCGACGTGCATCGCGCGACGACGCGCATCAAGCGGGAGAAGCTGTTCCTCACCACGCTCTTCGCGATGGCCGTCGACCGCGTGATCGGCAAGGTGCAGACGCGCGCACAGCGGATGGCGATCTACGCGAAGAGCTATCCGGTGGGCGCCGGCGTGTCGTCGCTCAACGTCGACGCGTCGTGGACGAGCGGCGACGAGGCGCCGCTCTACGTCCGTGGCGTGCCGACGGGGCCCCTGTCGCCGATCGTCGCCGCGGTGACCACGTCCGGAGCGCGGATGTGCATCGGCCTGTCGTACAGGACCACCGCAATCACGCCGGCCGAGGCCATCGCACTTCGCAACGATCTCGTGACTCGCATCGACCAACTCCAATGAACCGGAACCTCAAAGCCCTCGTCGCGCTCGTCATCGCTTCGTCGCTCGTGCTCGCCGGCTGCGCGACACAGCCGCCCGAGCAATCGCAGGCGGCCGCGTCGCATCCGGCCGCGCCGCCCGCGCCGATCGTTCCCGATCGCGTGCTGCAGGAACGGCTGCTCGCGCTCGATCCCGATCACATCACCGATAACGACGTACAGCAGGTGCTCGTGCATGGACCGACGCCGCGGATCATGCTGCTGTACGGTGGCATCTATTCCGTGAAGCCGATCATGCAGTCGTTCGGCTACTTCCTCGTGCGCATGGGCTATCCCGAAGCGCGCATCCGCGACCCGGGCGATGACGACTGGTCGTACAGCCCGTACGAGGATGCGTCGAAGCTCGCCGGCATCGTCGCCTGGGACTACGAGCGCACCGGTGTGCGACCGATGATGATCGGGCACAGCCAGGGCGGCATGCAGGCAGTCAAGGTGCTGCACGAACTGGCGGGCCACTTCGACAAGACCTTGCGCGTCTACGATCCGATTCAGGGGAAGTTCGAGGACCGCACGACGATCGTCGATCCACTCACGCACCGCACACGGCCCGTCGTCGGTGTCTCCGTTTCGTACGCTTCGGCCGTCGGCGCCGGCGGCGCGACGTTCCTGATGCCGAACCAGTGGTCGATGGTCGACAAACTGCAGTCGATCCCCGACACGGTCGTCGAATTCACGGGCTTCGCGATCCCGATCGACATCCTCGGCGGCGACTCGCACTACGAGCACAAGGGTTCGGCGAAGGTGCGCAACATCGATCTGCCGGCCACCTACAGCCACGTGTTCGTGCCGGCGGTCGGCTCGCTTCCGGAAGAGCCCGGCGTACGCGCCTGGATCAACGCGTACGTGCCGGGCGCGAAGCACGACACGTCGTCGCTGCCACCGGGCGCGCTGCTGCACGTGCTGTGGGCGGCCGACGTCTGGTACAGCATCAAGAAGCACTGGTGCCTCGAGGCGCAGCGGCTCGTGCGCGCCGAACGCGCCCGCGTGCCGATCGAGAGCGCCGAGCGCGCGCCGCAGCCGATCGACGAACCGCAGCGGATGCCCGCGCGACTCGGGAACGCGGAACGCGCAGCGGCGCGCTCGGAACGCGTCGCGCAGTAATCGGCCGCGCCGGCGGAAAGCGGGGCGCGGAAAGCGCAAGCGGGGGCGCGTAGAATAGCGCCCTTTTCGCGCGCGCCCCGCAAGACCGGCCGCCACGCCGCTCGCGTTCCAATGGCCTGGGCCGTTGCGGACGAAGGTCGCGCCCGCGTTTCAATCCTGAGCAGAACGATGACCCGCGCCCTCGAAGGCCAAGTTGCGCTCGTGACCGGCGCGGCGCGCGGCATCGGCCGCGCGATCGCGAAAAAGCTCGCGACCGAAGGCGCCGACGTCGCGGTCAATTACTACAACAGCCACGACGAAGCCGAGGCGCTGTGCAAGGAGTTGCGGGCGCTCGGCCGGCGCGCGCACGCGATCCAGGGAAGCGTCGGCGTGCCGGACAGCGTCGACGAGATGTTCGTGGCGTTCCGCGAAGCGTTCGAGCACGTCGACATCGTCGTCAGCAACGCCGCCTCGGGCGTGCTGAAGCCGGTGATGGAAATGGGCCTCAAGCACTGGCGCTGGTGCATGGAGACGAATGCGCTCGCCGTCGATCTCCTCGCGCAGCACGCGCTGCCGCTGATGCGCGACGGCGGCCGCATCATCGCAATGTCGAGCCTCGGGGCGCAACGCGCGATGCCAGGTTACGGCTTCATCGGCGCGTCGAAGGCGGCGCTGGAGGCGCTCGTCCGCGCGCTCGCGCAGGAACTGGGACCGCGCGGCATTCGCGTCAACACGGTGAGCGCGGGCGTCGTCGACACCGACGCGCTTGCGTATTTTCCGAATCGCGACGAACTGCTCGCGAATTTCGCGCAGCGGACGCCCGCCGGACCGAAGCTGTCGCCGGAGGACGTCGCGAACGCGGTCTACCTGCTATGCCTCCCGGAAGCCTCGATGATCAATGGCCATACGCTCGTCGTCGACGGCGGGTTCGCGATTTCCGGATGACGCCCTCGGGACTGGACGGGAAGGTCGCGCTCGTCACCGGTGGCAGCCGCGGCATCGGCCGGGCCGTCGTCGAGCTGTTCGCCGGCGAAGGAGCGAAGGTCACGTTCTTCTACCGAGGCAATACGGCGGCGGCCGACGAGGTCGCATCGAAGCTTCGCGGCGATGGACACGACGTGCAGGCCGAGCAGGTCGACGTGACCGACGCGAAGGCGTGCCTCGCCGCGGTCGACCGCCTCGCCGAGCGCGCGGGCCGTATCGACGTGCTCGTCAACAACGCGGGCGTCATTCGCGACAACCCGCTCGCGGGTCTGTCCGACGACGACATCGCGACGGTGCTCGACACGAACGTCGGCGGTGTGTTCAACGTGACGCGCGCGGTCGTTCCGTACATGGTGATGCAGCGCGCAGGCTGCATCGTGAACCTGAGCTCGGTCGCCGGCGACAAGGGCGGCCGCGGGCAGACGAACTACGCGGCGAGCAAGGGCGCCGTGAATGCGCTGACGCGCGCGCTCGCCGTCGAGCTCGCGCCGCGCAAGATCCGCGTCAACGCCGTCGCGCCAGGCGTCATCGACACCGAGATGTCGAAGGACGTCCGCGACATGGCGGGCGACACGGCGAAGGCGCGCATCCTGATGAAGCGCTACGGCACGGCCCAGGAAGTCGCGCATGCGGTCTGGTTTCTCGCGTCCGACTACGCGAGCTACGTGACGGGGCAGGTGTTCCACATCGACGGCGGGTTCAAGCTCGACTGAACTGAAGGGAGAGAACGGCAATGGCTGAGATTGCGGTGACGCAGGACGAAATCATGGCGGTG
The DNA here is from genome assembly GCA_035605875.1 of Casimicrobiaceae bacterium. GTDB lineage: Bacteria > Pseudomonadota > Gammaproteobacteria > Burkholderiales > Casimicrobiaceae > VBCG01. The sequence continues at coordinate 12,816 of DATNGN010000056.1, read as the reverse complement.
TATCCGAAGGTCGCCGAGACGATGGCGGACGCGCTCGGCTGCGATGTCGACGACATCAAGCCCGACGTATCGCTGATCGAAGGGCTCGACGCGGAGTCGATCGACTTCCTCGACATGGTTTTCCGCCTCGAGCGCGCGTTCAAGGTCAAGATCCCGCGCGGCAAGATCGTCGAGAACGCGCGCGGCGACCTCCCCGAGGCCGAGTTCGAGCAGAACGGCATCGTGACGCCGCAGGGTCTCGCGCAACTCAAGGAATACCTGTCGGAAGTGCCGGCCGACCGCTTCAAGACACCGATGAAGGTCGCTGACATTCCGCGCCTCTTCACGCCGACGACGTTCTGCAAGCTGGTCGTGCGCGCGCAAAAGGAGGCGGCATAGGGCGGATTTCGCGCCAGCGAAAAGTCGTCTCTGACCCCACTTTATTGCGATGCCGGATCCGCACTTCGCCGCCTACTCGTTTGTCGACCGCATCACCGAGTTCGATGCCGGCAAGCGGGCGCAAGGCACGTTCGCGATCCCGTCCCACGTCGCGGCATTCCCCGCTGCGCTCGTCGCCGAAGCGGTGGGCCAGCTCGCCGCGTGGGTGGCGATGGACGCGATCGATTTTCGCGGGCGGCCGGTCGCGGCGCTCGCCACCGAGACGCGCTTCATCGGCGATGCGAAGCCGGGTGACACCCTCGGGCTCGCCGTCGACATCCAGCAATGCGACGACGACGCGGTTGCCTACGACGGCCATGCGAGCGTCGGCGGCCGGCGCATCATCGAGCTCGCCGATTGCCTCGGCCCGATGCTGCCCGTCGCCGATTTCGATTCGCCCGACGCGCTGCGTGAACGGCTGTCGCTGCTGCGCGCGAACGGCGCGCCTCCCGGACGATTCGGCGGCGTCGGCGACATCGCGGTGAACGTGAACCGGCTTGCTCCGGGAAGCGGCTCGCACGCGACGATCGACGTGCCGTCCGCGGCACCGTTCTTTGCCGATCACTTCCCGCGCCGACCGGTATTCCCGGCGACGCTTCTGCTCGACCTGATGATGCGACATGCGCTCGATGTCGCGCGCGGCTCGCCGGCGCTCGGCGCATCGCCGCGAGCACTGCGCGTCACGCACGTCAAGATGCGCTCGTTCATCGTGCCGTCGCAGCGGCTCGACGTCGAGATCGCGCTCGGCGCAGCGGACAGCGGCGTTGCGAAGGCAATGTTGTCGGCGAAGACCGGCGATCGACTGGTCGCCAGCGCGCGACTCGAAGTGGCGGCAGAAACGGCACGATGAGCACGATCGACACCCCTCACCCGCCTCGCATTCGCTCGGCACCCTCTCCCCGCCTGCGGAGAGAGGGACGGGCTGAGGGGCGCCGACGCGTCGCGATCACGGGCATCGGCCTCGTCACCCCGCTCGGCAACGACGTCGCAGCGACGTGGACCGCGCTCGACGCCGTGAAGACCGGCGCTGCGCCGATCACGCTGTTCGATGCGTCGGGATTCTCGACGCGAATCGCCGCCGAGGTGAAGGGCTTCGACGACGGCGTGATCACCGCGCCGCGCAAGCTCGTCAAGTTGGCGAACCGCTCGCATCGCTTCGCGCTCGCTGCCGCCGAGGAGGCGATGCGCGACGCTGGCATCGCCCCCACCGACGACGACGCGACGCGCTGGGGCTGCTCGGTCGGCACCGGCATGATGGGCGTCGGCTTCGCCGACCTGTCGTCGGTGCAGCGGCATTGCGCGCCCGACGGCGAGATCGATCCGCACAAGCTGTTGAGCGACATCTCGGCGTCGGACCCGCTTGCATTCTGTCGCAGCCAGAGCACGGCCGGCGTTGCGCTGCTGACGCGCCGCTTCGACATTCGCGGCTGCGCGACGTCGGTCCACACGGCATGCGCTTCGGGCGGCCAGGCGATCGGCACCGCGCTGAAGCTGATTCGCCGCGGCGTCGTCGATCGCGTGCTCACCGGCGGCTTCGATTCGATGATCAGTCCGGTCGGCCTTGCCGGCTTCTGCCTGCTGTCGGCCGTATCGCCGGACAACGATACGCCCGATCGCGCGAGCCGGCCGTTCGACGCGTCGCGCAACGGCTTCGTGCTCGGCGAAGGCGCGGGCTTCCTCGTGCTCGAGGAATGGGAAGCGGCCAGGCGCCGCGGGGCGAAGATTTACGCCGAGCTCGCCGGCGACGGCAATTCCTTGTCGTCGTACCGGATCACCGATTCGCCGCCCGACGGCGACGGCCCGATCCAGTCGATGCGCGCGGCGCTCGCCGATGCGCGCGCGACGCCGGCCGACGTCGACTACATCAACGCGCACGGCACGTCGACCGGGATGAACGATCGCAGCGAAACCTCGGCGATCAAGGCCGTGTTCGGTGACGATGCGAAGCGCGTGTTGGTGAGCTCGACGAAAAGCATGATGGGTCACCTGATCGCCGCCGCCGGCGCCGTCGAAGTCGCCATCTGCGCGCTCGCAATCGATCGCGGCGAAGTGCCGGTCAACGCGAACTACCGCGAGTTCGATCCGGACTGCGATCTGAACCTCGTCCTCGAACGGCCCCGCAGGCAGAAGGTGCGCATGACGTTGTCGAATTCGTTCGGCTTCGGTGGCTCGAACAGCTGCGTCGTCCTGCGCAGTGCCGATCTGGTGGACGACGCGCGATGAGCAAGGTCGTCATCACCGGCAGCGGCGCCGTCTGTGGCGCGGGCCGCGATCCCGCGCAGATGCTGGCGGCGATCGTCGAAGGTCGCTCCGCGATCGCGCCGATCGAAAGCTTCGATACCACTGGCTGGCCGGTCAAGAACGCCGCGGAGATCCGCGACTTCAACGCGCGTTCGCTCGTCGACGACCGCAAGCTGCACAAGCTCATCCGCCGCACCGACATGCTCGGCATCTACGCCGGCGATCGCGCGGCCGAAGCGGCCGGATACGGCACGCATCGCGATTCCCTCGCCGAGGACGCGGCGCACGCCTTTTCGGATCGCACCGGCATCTACGTCGGCTCGGGTGGCGGCGCGTTCGAGAACCAATACGACTTCTTCCCGCTGATGGCGCAGGCGCACGGCGACCTCGCGAAATTCGGCGGCGAGCTGCCCGACACGGTGAATCCGATGTGGCTGCTGCGCACGCTGCCGAATAACGTGCTCTGCCACGTCGGCATCCGCAATCGCCTGAAGGGCGCCAACGCCTGCATCACGAACCACAGCGTCGGCGGTACGCTGGCGGTGATCGAGGCGACGGAAGCACTGCGCAACGGCGAAGCGGACCGCGCGCTCGCGATCGGTCACGACACGCCGATCGAGCCGCAGAACGTCCTCTACTACCATCGATGCGGCTTGCTGTCGGCCGACACGTTGCGGCCGTTCGACGCGCGACGCGACGGCAGCGTGTTCGGCGAAGGCGCCGGTGCGCTCGCGCTCGAAACCGAGGACGCGGCGCGCGCGCGCGGTGCGCCGATCGTCGGCGAAGTGCTGGGCGGCGGATATGTCAGCGAAGGCGCGGGCCTGCTCGCGATTCGCGAGGACGGAGACGGCGTCGTGCGGGCCATCGAAGCGGCGCTCGCCGATGCGCAAATCGACGCGTCGGGAGTCGGCATGATCGTCGCGCACGGCAATGGCACGTCGCTCTCCGATGCGTCGGAAGCCCAAGCGCTCTTGCGCGTATTCGGAAACGACTGCCCGCCGGTAACGGCGTTCAAATGGGCGCTCGGTCACCTGATCGCAGCGGCCGGCATTGTCGAGACGACGATCGCACTCGCGGCGTTGCGTGCGAACACCGTGCCCGGCATCGCGACGTTCGCAAAGGCCGACGCGGCGTGCGCGAAGCTGCCTGTGTCGCAGCGCGCACGGACGCCGCGCAGCGACGTCGCGCTGGTGCTCTGCCGCGGCTTCGCCGCGACGGACGCGGCGCTCCTCGTGCGCGCTCTGGGAGCATGAGCGCCGCCGGGCCGTCCCAAGGCGCTCATTCCGGTCCCGCCGCGGGCCGCGCAGCGCGTGAGGCCGAAGGGCCGCCCCGAGGGCGAACAAGCGAGTGCGAAGCACGAGCCTTCGTCGACCGGCCGCAAGCGTGGGGGGACCATTCCAATGCCGTGCGCTGCGGCATCGACAGCGTCGAGATCGCGCGCATCGACCGATTGCTCGCGGAGACGCCGCACGACGAGCTTGCCAAGCTCTTCTCCACACAGGAACTCGCGGACGCCGGCGACGGCGCGGGCCGTACGGCGAGCCTCGCCGCGCGCTACGCGGCGAAGGAGGCGTGCGCGAAACTGTTTCCGCGCGAACTCGCCGGCGGACGCATCGAGCCCGCCGACTTCGCCGTCGCGCGCGACGCCTACGGTGCGCCGCAGATCGTGCCGAGCGCGAACGCGCGTTTTGCGATGGACCGCGCACGCATCGCCGCCATCGCGGTTTCGCTGACGCACGATCGCACCAGCGCGTCGGCCGTCGCGCTCGCGCTGCGGGGAGAAAGCGAAACGCCGGCACTGGCCGGCAAGCTTCTCTTTCGCCTGCTGCCCTTTCGACGGCAGGTGATCGTCGACAACCTGCGCCGCGTGTTCGGCGCGTCGGTGCCGATCGCCGACATCGAGCGCCTGGCCGAGGCGCACTACGCGCACCTGTGGCAACTCGGGCGCGAGTTCGTCCGCTTTCGCTGGCTCTCCGGGGAGCGGAAGCGCGCGCTGGTGCGGGTCGAAGGGCTCGACACGTTCATCGACGCGTTTCGCGGCGGCAAGGGCGTGCTGGTGCTCACCGGCCACTTCGGCAACTGGGAAGTGGCGACGGTCGCCGGCATCCAGCGCTACCCGGAAGTGCGTGGGCGCTTTCATTTCGTCCGCCGGCCGATCAAGCCGCGCTGGCTGGATGCGCTCGTCACGCGCCGCTTCGGCGCGGCGGGATTCGGCGTCGTCGCGAAGCGAGGCTCGCTCGAGAAGATCGTCGCACTGCTCGAGCAGGGCGACGTGATCGTGTTCCCGTTCGACCAGTACGCGGGAGGCGCCGACGGCATCGACGTCGAGTTCTTCGGCGAAGCGGCGGGAACGTTCAAGAGCCTTGCCGTCATCGCGCTCGCGACCGGCGCGCCGGTGCTGCCGGCTGCGTCATGGCGCAACGCGGACGGAACGCACGTGCTGCGCTTCGAGGAGGCGGTGGCGCCGGTCGACGTGCCGAACGTGAACGAGTCGATCGCGCGTACGACGCGCGCATACAACGCGGCGCTCGAGCGGCTGATCCTCCGCCATCCCGAGCAATGGTGGTGGGTGCACCGGCGCTTCCGGCGGGCGCGTTCCAAGGGGCGAAAGGCCAAGGCCGCCGTTGCGAGCCAGAACGGTTAAAGTATCCCGCATGCTCGCGACGCTGCTCGCGCCGAAGTTCATCGTGCTGTACCTCTTCATCGCCTCGGCGGTGTACGTGCACTATCGCGGCCGGGTACGCCACGGCTTCTTCCGCCAGCTGACCGATCATTCGTCGCTGATGGCGCCCTACAACGCGCTGATGTACCTGTTCTCCGCCGTGCCGAACAAGCCGTACGTGGAGGTCGCCCGCTTCCCCGAGCTGGCGCCGCTGTCGGCCAATTGGCAGGCGATTCGCGAGGAGGCGCTCGCGCTGTTCGAGGGCGGGCGCATCCGCGCGGCCGCCACCTATAACGACCTCGGATTCAACTCGTTCTTCAAGACCGGCTGGAAGCGCTTCTACGTCAAGTGGTACGACGAGCCCCTGCCGTCGGCGAAGGCGCTGTGCCCGCGTACCGTCGACCTCGTGCAATCGATCCCCGACGTCAACGCTGCGATGTTCGCGCTGCTGCCGCCCGGCAGCAAGCTCGGGGCGCACCGCGATCCGTTCGCCGGCTCGCTTCGCTATCACCTCGGCCTCGTCACGCCGAACGCCGACACGTGCCGCATCGTCGTCGACGGCGAGGCGTATGCGTGGCGCGACGGCGAGCCGGTGATGTTCGACGAGACGTTCATCCATACGGCCGAGAACCGCAGCGATGTCACGCGTATCATCCTGTTCTGCGACGTCGAACGCCCGCTGCGTACGCCGCTCGTTCGCGCGCTCAACCATTTCGTGAAGGCGACGCTGATTCGCGCGAGCCAGACCGAGAACGCGCCCGGCGATCGCGTCGGCGTGCTGAACCACGTCTTCAACGCCGCGTATCGCGTGCGCCGCATCGGCAAGGCGATCAAGAAGAAGAGCCGCGTCGCGCACTACACGCTCAAGTGGCTGATCCTCGGCGGCGTGCTCTACCTGATCTTCCGCTAAACCCGTTTTTCACCAAGGAGTCGGTATGTCGATGTCGATTTACGCAGTCAGCGTGCCCGTGCTTTCCAAAACGCTCGCGAATCTCAAGGCGGTGCTCGACAAGGCAAAGGCGCACGCGCTCGAACACAAGATCGAGGAGGCCGCGTTCGTCAATGCGCGCCTCTACCCGGACATGTTCCCGCTGTCGCGGCAGGTGCAGATTGCGACCGACATCGCGCGCGGTTGCGTCGCGCGTCTCGCTGGCGTCGAGCCACCGTCGTTCGAGGACAAGGAGCAGAGCTTCGACGACCTGATGGCGCGCATCGATCGCACGGTCGACTACATGCGCGGCCTCGACGAACGGACGTTCGACGGCGCGGAGACTCGGGAGATCACGCGGCCGGTCGGCGGCCAGCCGCACACGTTCACCGGCGCGAACTACCTGCTACAGTTCGGGATGCCGAACGTCTTCTTCCATACGGCGACCGCCTACGACATTCTGCGCCACAACGGCGTACCACTCGGGAAGCGCGACTTCCTGGGCAAGCTCGATTGACATCGTCGGTGTCGAATTTCTTTACAGCGCTACGCGAATATTCGTGAGCAAGCGTACGAAATATTCGCCAGATCAAGCTATTGCCCATACACGACCAAGCGGTGTAAATTTTGCTTCATGATGTCGCTTCACCTCCGCTGGGAAGGCGATGGATCAGAAGCGGGGCGAATGTGAAAGAACAAGAACAACGATTGCGAGCGAACGCGGTGTGTCGACCGCCGAACGGCTATACGGGCGAGGGAACGACGCAAGCGCGTGCGCGATGACTAAAGCTGCGGCGGCCAGTACTCCAATTGGGCGGTACCGTCGGCGGCGCATTGCAGGTACCGTATTGGGGAATTACGAGGGGCGGGCGATCGCCGATGGCATCGTCCGCGATCCGGGCATTCCTACTTCTGAATAGAAGACTCCGAAGGGACACGCAATGAACGCGTTCTGCAAAGTGCCAACGTTGTTATTCGCGATCGCCTTGGCTGCGTTCGCGCTTCCCAGCGTCGCCAAGCCAGGGCCGACGAAGACGTACTCGCTCAAAGCCGACGCCTCGCACGTCAGTTACACGATGGACGCGAACAGCCAACGCGTTCTCGACGTTTCGAACGGGGGTGCGCCGATCTCGGTCACGATCAAGAACGAGAGCCCGCCGCCCAATACAGCCAACTCGAACATCAGCTCGTTTTCGTTCACCGTCACCGGCATGGTAATCAGCTCTCTCGACATCGCCACATGCGAGAGCCTCGGTGGCATTTGCGCGTTGAATGGAAATACCGTAACCGTGACGAACATCTCGCCGCCGATCCAGCAGCAGGGGACGTATACGGTTCCGATCAGGGTAAACAGTTGCGGCGACGGCGCCTGGAGCGCGCAGGTCTACAGCGGCTCGCAACTCAATGGCGGTCTGTTCGGATTCACGAAGGAAACCGGGTTCACGAACACCGCCACGAACGTGAGCTGCGGCGACGCGGGATGCGGGCTTCGGTTCTCCGTTCCGAACAACCTTCTCGTGCTGGGTAGCCCGACGGACGTCTCGGGCGTACGGGGGACGTTCAACAAGGACGGCGGCACCTGCTCGACCGTTGATTACTTCGCGACCAATACGATCCCGGATAACGAAACGTTACACTTTGAATGGACCACGAGCGAGGTGGGTGCAACGTTCCGCTACACGGCCACCTTCAAGAATCCCGGCGCGCCGCAGTTAGCCTGGTTCACCGACAGTCTGGGCCCGGTGGGCGTCGACGCGCAGGCATGTTTGCAGACGCAGTTCGCGAACAACCTGCCGGCCCCGTACGGCACGCTGGCGCAGGACGTCAATTCGACCAAGACCAAGATCCAGGTCAACGTTCTGAACGCGCCGGCCATTTCGCTGTCGTTCCCGATCATCGTCGAGGGTGAGCGGATGCAGGTGACCGCCATCAACAACAATCAGTGGACGGTGAGCCGCGGCCAAGGCGGGACGCGCGCGGCATCGCACAGCGCGACGCCGACGGTCTTTATCATGAGCACTCCGCGTCCGCTACTGACCGGCCCGTTCGATCAGCGCCAGTCCAATGCGGGTTACAAGGTGAACGACCAGGCGCACGGCTGCATCGACGCGCCTCTCGATCCAACAACGTGGCCAAGCACGTCGACGTTCAGCATCATCGACATCGACGACATCTGGACGATAGGCCGATAAACGTCGACGACGGTCTGCAAAGGGCGGCTCCGGCCGCCCTTTCCTTTTCGTTTGCGTGCACTGCCGGCGACTACGACGGTGCCGTCGGCACGGGCGGCGCGGCACGCACCTTCAGCGTTGCGAGAAGCGAGCGGCTCTCGTCCTGCATCTCGATGGGCGGCTCGACGCCCTCGAGCCGGTCGAGTTCGATCAGCGAAAGCATCGTAAGCATCGTCTCGAACCGGTCGCTCCTCTCCCTCGCTGCCGCGAGGCTCGCCTCCAGTGCATCGCGCGCACCCCAAAGATCGCCTTGCTTCATCAGCGCATGGGCCTGCAGGCGCTGCAGCAGCGACATCAGCCTGACGACGGCTTGCGAATTTTGCGCACGACCGATCAACTCTCCGGCCAGCGTCACCGCCTCGTCGAGCTTCCCCATGTCGACGTAGCACTCGACGATGCGCGCCTCGACGCCGGGCACCTCTTCTTCGGCGCCGACATGCAGGAAATGTCCCTTCGACTCTTCGAAGCGCGCCAGCGCTTCGCTGGCGCGACCGAGACGCAATGAAACGCGCCCAAGCACCGATAGGCACGCAGCGAGGAAATAGCGGTATTGCGAAGCCTTCCACAGCGGGAGCGTCTCGAGAAGAAGCGTTTCAGCTTCCGCCCATTCGCCGCGATCCGCGAGGATCTCCGCCGTATTGATACGCGATAGCGCCGCGGCGACGCGATTGCCGACCTTCAGGTTCGCCTCGCGGCCACGCTCGTAGAAGGAAAGCGCTTCATCCCACCGGCCTTCCCATTGACAGACGGCGCCGAGATTCAGGACGACGCCCGCCTCCCGGGCGAAATTCCCGGCTTGCTGGAATGCTTCCAGCGAACGCTGCATGAGCGCCTGCGCGCCTTCTCTTGCGAGCTGCGCGTACGCTGCCGCCATGACATAGTACGCCTCGCCCAGCCAGTTCTTGTCGTCGGCCGTCTCCGCCTCCGCGACGCCGCGTTCGGCCCACTCGATCGCTTCGCTGTTGCGTCCTTCGTAGTGATAGAGCTGCGCGCACCACGATGACGATTCGGCCAGAAGCCGCGCTGCGTCGGCACCCGATATACCGGTAAGGACATCGCGTGCGTGTTGGGTATAGCGCAGCGCCTCCTCGAATTTGCCAAGCTTCTCTTCGACATAGGAAAGCTTGAGCATCAGTGCCGCCTGCTTGATGGGATCGTCGCCGACGAGCTCCTGTGCCGCGGCATAGGATTCGGCCGCCTTGCGATACTCGCTGGCGCGGTACCACACCTCACCGAGCGCGCGATGTACGGACGCCATCGCATTGCTGTCCAGGCCTGGCAACTGCTTGCCCGCTTCCAGCGCTCGAGCGTACATGCCGGCCGCCTCGACATGCGCGTACGCGCTTTCCGCACGCTCGGCGGCGATACGCGCGTAGCGCCACGTCGGCTCGTATTCACCAGCTGCCAGGTAGTGCAACGAGAGGATGCCTGCGGCTTCCTCCGGATAGTCCATCTCCTCCTCGAGATGCGCGGCAACGATCGCGTGCAGGCGACGCCGGTCCTTGTACGGAAGGCCCTCGTAGGCCGCGTCGCGCAAAAGCGAGCGCCGGAACTTGAGATAACCGTCGGGCTCCTCCTCGAACAGCTCGCTCAGTCGATCCCAGTTTGGAACACGCAAATCGTCGCCGTCGTCGATGAACCACACCAGCATCCGCGGATGGAACGTGATGCCGAAAACCGCGGCTCGACGCACAATGGCGCGATCCTCCGGAGCGAGACCGTCGATCTGCGCGATCGCGGCCGCCTCCGCCGAATCGGGAAGGTCGGCCGTGCCACCCGACTCGATCGCGATGCGCAAAAGATCGCGCAGGAACTGTGGATTGCCACCGGACCGCTTTGCAATCGTTTCGAGCACGTGCGCTGCGAGTGGATTCTGCTGGCTACCCAGCTGTGCCATTCGAAGCGCGTCCTGCGCCGCAAGTGGCTTCAACTCGACCCGAACGACGCTCGCGCAATCGGGTGCCCGAAAGCCACCGCCGCTCGTCGTACGGCGCGCTACGGCGAAGAGCCAGGGCCTCGCCTCGAGATGATCCGCAATGATCCACGAGAGCAACTCGGCCGAAGCCTCGTCCATGTGGTGCGCATTCTCGATCTCGATCAGGCATGACTTGGGCACGATCGCTTCGAGGAACTTGCCTACCGTCTCGTGCAGCTTCGCGCGGCGATTGGCCTCGGCGAGCAACGCGATCTCGGGCGTCGGATGCAGCTCGATGCCCAGTGCCGTGGCGATCAGGGGCAGCCACGGCAGCAGATCGGGCACCTTGCCGAGGACTTCCTCCTGCACGCGCCCCATGACGGCCGCGTCCGGATCATCGCGGTCGAACTCGAGCAGGCAGCGCAGAAGCTCTCGCCACACCGCGTACGGCGTTGTCGCCGTATAAGCCTCGCACGTCGCCTGGATCTTGCGAAAGCCGGCGGCCGCATCGCGCAGCGCCTCGAGCAGGCGCGTCTTCCCCATCCCTGCTTCGCCGAGGACCTCGATCAGACGCCCCGCGCCACCGCGCGCGCTGACGAATGCCTTGCGAATCACCCCAAGCTCGGCGTTGCGCCCGGTGAGCGGCAACTTCGCGAGCGAGACGTGTCGGGTCTTCGACCCCTTTGCCGCACCAACCGACCATGCCTGTACCGGCGCCGCCTTGCCCTTCACCGAGAACGGCTCTAGCTGCGTGGTCTCGAACAAGGTATCGGAGCGATCGAGGATCTCGGCAGTCGCGTAGATCGCTTTCGGCTCAGCCTTTGCCATCAGGCGCGCCGTCAGGTTCACGGCGTCGCCCATGATCGTGTACGTGCGCCGGTAGGCAGGACCAATGTCGCCGGCGAAGACGGCGCCGCGATGCGTGCCGATGCGAATCGGCAGCGGCAGGTCGGTCGATGCAATCTTGCGGAGTGCGAGCAGCATCCGTTCTTCGTCGTTGCCGGTTGCCTTCGGCGCGCCCGCACTCAAAATGAGCTTGCCGCCGTCGCTGTCCATGTCCGAGGCGAGAAACGCGACGTCCTGCTCCTCTGCAGCCGCCTGCACCGTGCTGACGATTGCGTGCAGCGCGTGTGCCGCCTCCTGCGCACCGCGCTCGGCAATCAAAGCGTCGCTGCCGGAGAACTTGATGAACGCGATGGTGACCGGTCTGTGTTCCGACGCACCTGCGCCCGCAAGCACTTGCGAGCGGATGGCCGGCGACAGACAGCGCGAGATCGTCTCGGTCGCAAGCTTCGGCGGCGCCACCGCGGCGACCTTCTCGGGGTGCCCCGGCGCCTGAACCAGCAAGTTACCGCTCGCCACACCTTCGCCGACGCATTGCTGCGGCAGCAGTGACGCCGCTTGCGCACTCACGACGATCTGGTCGGCATCGGCACAAGCTTCGGCAGCGGCGAGCCGCGTCCACTCGGGTCCGACCGTCAGGAGTTCATGATGGGACGTTCCGACCACGAAAAAGTCGAACGCACCCGTGTGCACACCCTGGGAGATGCGCAGAGTGATGGTGACGCCGGGAAGCTCGATGATACCGACACGTGAAAGAGCATCGCGAATCCTTGCCGCCGCGCCGCATGCGCGAACGACGTGATCGGCCCCTTCGAACCACAGCAACAGCGCATCACCGCCGAACTTCAGCAGGATTCCGCCGCGGTCGTAGGCAACCGACAGAAGCTCGCCGAACACCTTCTCGATCGCATCGGTGATCTGCTCGGCGCCTTCACGGCCCTTCTGTGCGAGCGCCTCGGACAGCTTCGTGAACCCCGAAACGTCGGCGAAGACCGCCGTTCCTTCGGCCGTCCACGCTTCGCGCAGCGGATCATCGGCCAGGTGCTGCTGAAGGATGCGCGGCACGTAGAGGCCGGCGCGCTCCGGGCGACCGAAATCCTGCAGCGACTTCTCGCGCTGCACGAGGCTGTCGGTGGCGATCGGCGTCATCGTGCATACTGTACCGGGCGGCGAAAGCGCCGGGTAATCCGATTTTTCGATTCCGGCGGTGCGGAATATGACCGACGTTCAGTGGGAAGCGCTGGAACGGGCCGCCAGGGCCGCGTGCGCGCGCGCCTATTGCCCGTACAGCCGCTTCCCGGTGGGCTGCGCAGTCATGACCGGCGACGGCGCGATCGCCAGCGGCTGCAACGTCGAGAACGCGTCGTACGGATTGACGTCGTGCGCCGAGCGCAACGCGATCTTTCGTGCGGTCGCCGACGGTGCGACGTCGATCGTCGCGGTGATGCTCTACACACCGACACCCGCTCCGGTCACGCCGTGCGGCGCGTGCCGACAGGTCATCGCGGAGTTTGGCCGCGACGCGCGCGTGCGCGCGATCTGCGACGGTGCCGACACGCTCGAGTACGCGTTGCGCGAT